>JAJYNL010000046.1 GCA_021786375.1 Actinomycetes bacterium | reverse complement strand
CTCAAGTCGTGAGCGCGATCTCCGGTGGATTGTTGAAGCGGCGATATACCTGTCGGGCGATGTAGCGCTTCAGCGATCTCCTGATCTCCTCTTGCGTCTTTCCCTCCGACTTCCTGTGCTCCACATGGAAAGTCTGAATGTGGGCACCGGTTGGACCAGGCGCCGTGAGCCGTATATTGGTCGGCGAGGCTGCGATTCCTCCGACCAGTCCGCCGCTTGGATCCAACCGGCCGAGGTGCCGGCCTCAACCGGCGCTGTTACCTCATGAGAGTGTGGGTGCCGACTCCGACGGCGAAGACGTTCTCCCACAATCGACATGGTGGCGTCTCCTCTCACTAAAGGGCACGTCGTCGCGGGCGGTTTGGCGCCGGTCTCCCTGGCGGTTGGGCATATCCCAAGAACTGCATCCCCCGAAAGCGAGCCGGGAACCCCACGAGCCACAATCAAACACCAAGTGCCGGTGCCAACTCTGCCGGCCTGCCTCAGGCCGGCCAAGAAGATGCTTGCAGGCTCTTCAGCGGATTCCTCTCCGCCCGGTGACCAGCTGAGCGGTGACGTATGCCCCCGCGAGCCGACGGGCTAAGAAGTTATGGCGGCCTCAGTGGCCAAGAGCCACCATGGATCCCTCCAACAGCTCGGCCCGGCCCAGCACGGCATCGAGGTCGGCAGGCAGCGGCGCAGCGAATTCGACCTCCTCGCCCGTGGCGGGATGAACGAAGGCCAGGCGCCACGCGTGAAGGAAGATGCGATCGCCGAACTCCGCCCTGCCACCGTAAAGGCGGTCTCCGTAGACGGGAAAGCCGTGCGCGCTGAGGTGCACGCGTATCTGGTGGGTGCGGCCTGTCTCGAGTTCCACCTCCAGCAGACTCACCTCCTCCCCGCCCAGTATCAGTACGGCCAGGCGGCGGTAACGCGTGCGGGCGTAGCGTCCCTGCGCCGAGAGCTCCATAGCGCCGAAACCCTTGGAGGACTTCGCGATCGCGCCTTCCAGCTCCGCCTTGACCGGCTCTATCCTGCCCTCCACCAGAGCGAGGTAGGTGCGGCGGGCGGAATGCTCGCGCATCTGGGTGGAAAGCGCTGCGTAGGCCTCCTGGGTGCGCGCGACGGCGAGGAGGCCCGAAGTCGGCCGGTCGAGCCTGTGCACTATCCCAGGGCGCTGAGGGTTCCCGATGCCGGCTACGTCGGGGTAGCGTGCCAGGATGCCCGAAACCAGCGTGGAGGTGGCATTGCCCACCCCTGGATGGACGACCTGGCCTGGAACCTTGTCCACTACGATCACCGACTCGTCCTCGTGGACCACCCGCAAATCCACCCCGGGATCAGGCTCGGGAGCCTGCGGAGCCACCTCGTCGAGCAGGCTCTCTGGAACCTCGAGTACCTCGCCACCTCGCAGGAGCCGAGACTTGGAGGTCAGAGGCTGATCTCCCATGCGCACCCTTTCCGCAGCGATCTCCGCCGCGGCACGGGCACGGGAACACCCCGTGAGCATGGAGACGGCGCGATCGAGGCGTGTCCCGGCCAGCGAGGCGGGGATCTCCAGTGCAAGCAGTTCACCCTCTGCCTCGGGGTTTTCGGGTCCAGTCATCGCCATGAGCCTATGGGCTGGGGAGGCACCCCCGGGTTCAGCGCGCGGACTCGGACTTGGGGGTGGCGATGATGGCCAGCACCAGTCCGATGACAACCCCTGCGTCGGCAAGGTTGAAGGTGGGCCAGAAGCCTGAATGGAGGAAGTCGATCACCGCTCCCCCGTTGTGCCGGAAGATACGATCGACCACGTTGCCCATCGCCCCCCCAAGGACCAGTGCGGCGGCAACCGTGGTGACCGGGCGCCGGGTCCGAAAGAGGATGACCACGAGAACCGCCGAGACCACCAGGCCGAAGACAGTGATTATGCCCGGAGCCCCGGAGGCGATCCCGAAAGCAATTCCGGAGTTGTAGATCAGCTCGAAGCCAAAATGCCCGAAGAGAAAGTGGGGATGGCCGGCCAGGTTGTTCTCGGCCCAGGTCTTGGTCACCTGGTCGGCCGCCACCCACAGCGCAGCCAGAGCCAGCCCGGCCAGGTGACGCATCCAAGGCTTGCGGGACGCCACCCCGGTCCCCTCGCCAATAGCCAACTTGCCCACTCGGCGCCCTCGCGCGCCTATCGGCGCGTAAGGCCTCCGCTCTTACACTTCACGCAAAGGCGCGCATAAGGGAGCGCTCTCATGCGGATACGGGGGATCTCGGCCTTGCAGTTCTCACAGATACCGTATGTCCCGGCTTGGATCTTCTCGAGCGCCGAATCGATCTCGGAAACGGTGGCAAGGTGGGATGCCAGGAGTGCGAGATCCCGCTCGCGCTCCATGGTCGAGTTGCCCCCTTCACCGGACTCCTCGTCGAACTGCACATCACCGGGCTCGGATTCGCGGGCCAGAGTGGCCGCCTCCTCCTTGAACATCTCGGCTTGAGAGGTGTAAACCTGCCGCTCGGACTCGAGCAGCACGCGCTGAGCGGCCAGGAACTCCTCTTCCGAGAGAGCCTCGTACTCGTCGTCGGTGAGGAACTCGATCTCTTCCTTGGTGCGCACCGCAACCGAGGCGTTGCCGGCATCCGCTGCCCGGGAGCCGGCGCTGTTCCTGCTCCGCTTGGTCGCCGTCTTTGCCAGCTCTTCCATATCCATCACCCCCTGTGGAGCATCCTCCACACGGCCATCCAACGACTATCACCAGCCGCGCTACGGGCAACTTCCCTCGCGCGGGCCTCTATGCAACAATCCCGGCGCGAAATGATTCCCGCATTCTAATTACGCACTTGGGGTCCAGGCCGACACCCGCGCGGAAAGGCTCGATCGTTGCCGCTATACAATAAACGCGCGGGCGGGCGAGCCGTGTCGCCCGACGGATATCCCAACGCTGATGCGCGCCTATTTTGGATGCATGGAATCAAGTTCAGCGGCAAGCAGCAACAACGCCACACCCTATCCACAGGCCGGCTCCGGGCTAAACCTGCCCGCACTCGAAGAGTCGATCCTGGCCTTCTGGGAGAAGGACGGCACCTTCGCCGCATCCATCGAGAATCGTCCTGGCGGCGAGAACGAATACGTCTTCTACGACGGCCCTCCTTTCGCCAACGGCCTGCCACACTACGGCCATCTGCTGACCGGCTTCGTCAAGGATGCCGTTCCCCGCTACCAGACCATGCGAGGCCGCAAGGTGCAGCGCCGCTTCGGGTGGGATTGCCATGGACTGCCCGCCGAGATGGCCGCAGAGAAGGAGCTCGAGCTCACCGGCCGGGTTGACGTAATCGGCTTCGGAATCGACAAGTTCAACGACTACTGCCGCGGCCTGGTGCAGCGCACCACGCATGAGTGGCACCGTTATGTCACACGCCAGGCGCGCTGGGTGGATTTCACCAACGACTACAAGACCATGGACGCCGACTTCATGGAGTCGGTCATGTGGGCATTCGCCGAGCTCTATCGAAAAGGGCTCATCTACGAGGGGGAGAGGGTACTCCCCTACTGCTGGGAGTGCGAGACGCCCCTCTCCAACTTCGAGACCCGCCAGGACGACTCCTACCGGATGCGCATCGATCCAGCGGTCACCGTCGCCTTCCCGCTGGAGGAGGAGGCCGGGGACGGGATCCTCGCAGGCGCGGTCGAGATATGGGCCTGGACCACCACCCCTTGGACCCTGCCTTCCAACCTGGCACTTGCCCTCGGCCCGGAGATCGAATACGCGGTCTTGCGTGTGCCGGGGCGCGAGGCGAAGGTCGTCATAGCCGAGGCCGCCCGCGAGCGCTACGCCCATCGCCTGGAAGGGGCGGAGCTGCTCGGCACCGTGCCCGGCACCGCGCTTGCCAATCGCAGATTCCGACCCCTCTTCCCCTACTTCGCCGACGCGCCCTACGCTTTCAGGGTGCTGCTGGGTGACTTCGTCAGCACCGAGGACGGGACCGGCGCGGTTCAGATGGCCCCCGGCTTCGGCGAGGACGACCAGAAGCTCTGCGAGGCGGAGGGGATCGGGGTCGTATGCCCCGTCGACAGCCGCGCGCGCTTCGTGGACCCCGTCGTCGACTTTCTCGGCCTTCAGGTCTTCGAGGCCAACCCGGCCATCATCGAGGCGCTGGACGGTATGGGGGCACTTGTCGAGCACGCCGACTACGAACACTCCTACCCCCACTGCTGGCGGACCGACACCGCGCTCATCTACAAGGCCGAGAGTTCCTGGTTCGTCTCCGTCACCGCCGTCAAGGAGCAGCTTCTCAAGCGGAACCAGGAGATCAACTGGATCCCCGGCCACGTCAAGGACGGCTCCTTCGGTAAGTGGCTGGAAGGGGCTCGTGACTGGTCCCTAACCCGAAACCGCTTCTGGGGCTCGCCAATACCGGTTTGGAAGAGCGACAACCCCGAGTATCCGCGGATCGACGTGTACGGCTCCTTCGATGAGATCGAAGCCGAGTTCGGGCGCAGGCCGGTCGATCTGCATCGCCCGGAGATCGACGAATTCGTCCGCCCCAACCCCGACGATCCCACCGGGCGCTCGATGATGCGTCGCGTACCTGACGTGCTCGACTGCTGGTTCGAGTCGGGTTCGATGCCCTACGCACAGCTCCACTACCCCTTCGAGAACCGGGAGAACTTCGAGTCGCATTTCCCGGCGGACTTCATCGTCGAATACATCGGCCAGACCCGTGGCTGGTTCTACACCTTGCACGTGCTCGCGGTGGCCCTATTCGACCGGCCGCCTTTCAAGAACTGCATCGCGCACGGCATCCTGCTTGGAAACGACGGGCGCAAGCTGTCCAAGCGCCTGCGCAACTACCCCGACCCCTGGGAGGTCTTCGAGGAGATCGGTGCGGACGCCATGCGCTGGTTCCTGCTCTCTTCGGCGGTTCTGCGCGGCCAGGACGCCATGGTGGATCGTGCCGGGATCGTGGACGCCCACAAGCGCGTCATCAACCCGATCTGGAACGCCTACTACTTCCTCTCCCTCTACGGCAACGCGGACGGGATCAGGGGAGCGGTCGACACCTCCTCGGCCAACCTCCTGGATCGCTACATCCTTGCCAAGACACAAGAGCTGGTGGTGCGTGCGACGCAGTCGATGGACGCCTACGACCTTTCCGGAGCGACCGGCGCGGTCGAAGAATATCTTGAGGCCCTCACAAACTGGTACATCCGCCGTTCGCGCGACAGGTTCTGGAGAGAGACCCCCAAGAGCACCGGTGACGATCAGGACAAGCTGGCTGCCTACAACACGCTGCACACCGCACTCCACTATCTGACCAAGGTGGTGGCTCCACTGCTGCCCATGATCGCAGAGCATGTCTACCAGTCCATAAGCGGCGAACGAAGCGTGCACCTCACCGACTGGCCCACCGCCGACGAACTGCCCGCCGATGCGGCCCTGGTGGAGGAGATGGACCTGGTCAGAGAGGCGTGCTCACAAGCGCACTCGATCCGCAAGGCGCAGGGGCTGAGAGCCCGGCTCCCGCTTGCAACCTTGACCATCGCCACCCCTGGCGCCGGCCGGCTCTCCCCCTACGTGGAGCTGATCGCTTCGGAGACGAACGTGAAGAAGGTGGTTCTCCTCGAGGAGACCGCCAGCCTGGCCGCTGAGACGCTCGCCCTGGTGCCCAGGGCTTTGGGGCCGCGTCTGGGCGCAGACACCCAGCGAGTCATTCAGGCGGCCAAGGCCGGCCGCTGGGTACGTGACGCCGACGGCCGCGTGGTGGTGGACGGAACCCCGCTCGAAGAGGACGAGTACAAGGTGACCGTGGGCGTGGTGGCGCCGGAATCCGCCCGTCCGCTCTTCGGCCGGACCGGAGTTGTCGTTCTCGACATCACCCCCACTCCCGAGCTTGAAGCCGAGGGCACGGCGCGTGACTTCGTGCGCCTGGTGCAGACCGAGCGCAAGGCCATGGACCTGGTAATCACCGAGCGAATCGTCCTGCGTGCCGAGGTTTCCAAAGGCGACCCCGCAGCCGCGGTGCTCCAAGAGTGGGCGGATTACATCAAGGCCCAGACCTTGGCCGACAACCTGGAGATCGTGGAGAGCGAGGAGGTCTCCCCCTCCCGGCATTGGAGGGTCGAACTGGTGCGTACCGCCTGAGTAGGCCCGCCCCGGCTACTCCTCGTTGAACTCTTCGAAGAGATCGTCGCCGGAAAAGTCGGCGGCAGCCTCGTCGGACATCTCGGCATCGGCCGAGCCGGACTCCTCCTGATAGAGGCCACTGAACGAGGCCTCCATCGACGCCATCGCCTCGGCGAGGGCGTTGCGCACCTTTGCCCGGGCACCCGAGGCAAGATCAGCCAGCCTGTGCAGCTCATCCAGGAGGGCGTCGCGCTTGGCCTCGAACTCCCGCACCTCGCCTGCCAGGCGCTCGGTCTCCGCCTCGCGCATGGCGGCGACTTCGGCGCGCGCGGTGCGCTCGAGGTCGGCGGCGTTACGCTTGGCATCCGAGAGCAGGGCATCCGCCTCGGATTTGGCCTTGGCCACGACTTCATCTGCGGTGCGCTTGGCCATCTGGAATATCTCCAGCAGCTCCTGGCTGGCCTCGACATTGGCCTGCGCGGGCGCCGCAGGGGCAGGAGCCGGTTCACGTACCGGACCGGCCTCCAGCGCCTCGTTCAAGTCGTTCTCCAACTTGGTCACCCGATCACCGAGCTTGCGGTTGCGATCCTCGAGGATCTCAACTCCCTTGGCCACCTGCTCTAGGAAGGTGTCCACGTCCTCTGGGTTGTAGCCGCGCATCTTCTCGCGGAACTGTGCTTCTCGAATTGCCCTGGCGCCGAAATCCATGCCTTAGATGGTAGCAACGAAGCCGGGCCGGGCAGGGGACTTTGCGTGCTATTACCGCTGTGCGCTGGCCGCAAGCATCGCATCCAACAACGCCCAAGTTGTCCCATCACCTTTCCAAATAACCCCCGTTGCGGGAATCGGTCGCTGTGCCCGGAATGGGTGAGGTCGCCATCGACGACGTCCGGAAGGCCCCGGCCGGCATCGCGCTCCCCCGGCCGGAACAGGGCGGAAGCGCGCCATCCGCAGCCGGATAGGACGACCCCGTACCTGGGCGCCCCGGCCGGCATCGCGCTCCCCGCTGCTCGATCACAGGCACCAGGCCGGCGTGACAGGCGAGACCATCTGGAGCAGAAGCAACTTTGGCAGGTGCAGCTCCGAAGTCTTAGAGGGCATAAGAATGCTACGATTGTGGCATGTCCCGCGTCAGGATCAGCACCACCGTGGACCAGCAACTGCTCGAGCAGGCGCGCAAGGTGAAAGCGGGCGTGCCGGACTCAGTACTTGTCGACGCCGCCTTGGCGGCGTTGCTTGATCGACATCGCGCCGCGGAGGTCGACGCGGCGTACGCCGCCTATGAAAGCCACCCGCTTGACGAAGGCGACGAGTGGGGTGACCTCGCGTCGTTCCGGGCTGCGGCAGCCGCATCATGAGTTCGGTGCCTGCTCGGGGCGATGTCTGGTGGTGCGAGCTTCCCGACATAGGCCGAAGGCCGGTGGTCGTCTTGTCCCGTGATGCCGCCATTCCTCGCCTTCTACGGACCCTCATCGCACCGTGCACCACGAACATCCGTGGCCTGCGAAGTGAGGTTGTTCTCGAACCAGGCGACGACCCCGTGCCGCGGCCTTGCGTAGTCAACTTGGACTCGGTCGAAAGCGTTGCCCTCGGGGTACTCACGGAACGTATCGGGCGCCTTGCCGACGCCAGGATGCGACAGCTTTGTGGCGCGCTCGATGTAGCGGTCGGCTGCGACAGCTGAGCTTGGGCCTGGCCTCAAGAGCCGGGTGCGTCCGCGGCCGAGTGGGGAGCCGAACGGCTTGGACTGACAACACTGCGAATCCCGGCAATTGCGCCTACGGAAATGGATGATGAGCCACAAGACTGTGAGCCGCCACAGTGGTTGCGCAGTCATCCTGGCGTTCCCACCGGTGGTCTTGACTGCCTGCTGAAGCGGCGCTCCCTCGGCAAATTTGACCGGAACCACATCCAGCACGGTCGCGGTATCGTCCACCCAGCCTGCGGTGGCAACGGTGCCGACCATTCGGTCGTCACCGACTACAACTCAGCTGCCCCCGCTTCCTCGATTATCCATTTCCGCTTGCTGACCCCGGAGTTCGGCTGGGTGCTGAAATCGACCGGTCTCCAGATACGCCAGGACGGAGGAACCGGCTTCAGCGACGTCACTCCCGCCCGACGCGACTACTTCCGGGCGATCCGAGTTGCCGGCCTCGTCCACTGGTGGAGCAAGCTTCCCCGTATCCCAGGCGATCACCCCGCCGATCGCCTCCGGCCTTACGCCTTCCCAGGCCGAGGCGGGAGGAGGCCGGAGCATCAGTGTCGTGCGGGCTTGGTTCCCGGATGCAGCGCACGGCTGGGTGCTCTACTCCGACGCGGCCTCTTCGGGCTTCACTACCGGCTGCTCCAACGGTGCACTACTGACCGTAACCGGCAACGGGGGAGTGACCCTTTCACCGGTAGGGCGCGGAGAGGAGCCGGATTCCGCGGTCCACGGCATCCACTAAACCGGCGCCGCAGCCTTCGATTTCCTGGAGTCGCAGCGCACCCCGGGGCCGGGCCACTTTGCGCTCGGCTCCGCGGCCATCGCTCCACGCATCGATCTTCTCCCGCGTGGCAAGTGCCGCGGCATCGAGGTCGAAAGGCACTTCGCCAAGTGTGGGGGCGGGCGGCCGCCCATAGGCCCCCATAACCCCCTCGTTGGTCGTGACCACCGCTCCAACCACGGTGGCCGTCAGGGGGAATTGGGCGCCGTGGTCTGCGACTACTTGTGCGGATTCGCCTAGCGTTGGAGCAGGCTTTCGAGGAGGCAACGTGGCGATCGCGATTCGAGCCGAGAACCTTGCCAAGGAGTACAAGGGAGGCGTGCGCGCTTTGGACGGCTTGAGCCTCGAGGTGGAGGCGGGAACCGTCTTCGGGCTACTCGGCCCCAACGGATCCGGCAAGACGACGACGGTGCGCATCCTGACCACCGTGGCCGCCCCTGATAGCGGCTCGGCCTCGGTGCTCGGCTTCGACGTGGTGCGCGAACCACAGGAGGTCCGAACCAGGATCGGCCTGGCAGGTCAGTTCGCAGCGGTCGACGAGAACCTCTCCGGCCTGGAGAACCTTAGAATGATCGGCCAGTTGAACCAGCTGACCCGCAGATCCGCAAAGCTGCGCGCCAACGAGTTGCTCGAGGTGTTCGAGCTTACCGCAGCAGCCAAGCGCACGGTCAAGACCTACTCGGGAGGCATGCGACGCCGGCTCGATCTCGCCGCCGCACTGGTCAACAGCCCGCCTGTGCTCTTTCTCGACGAACCCACCACCGGCCTGGACCCATATTCGCGCCAGTCGCTCTGGCAGGTCACAGAGGAACTGGTAGGAGGCGGCACGACGGTTCTGCTGACCACCCAGTATCTGGAGGAGGCGGATCGTCTGGCCAAGAACATCGCCGTGGTGGATCGCGGCCGCATAATCGCCCAGGGCACTCCCTCAGAGCTCAAGGCAGGCCTGGGAGCTTCGGTAGTGGAGCTCGAGATGAACAGCGCCGCCGATGCGCAAGTGGTGGGAGAGGCCATTCGGTCGCGCGGCAACAGCTCCATCCGGGTCGAGGACACCAAGGTCGAGATTCCACTGGAGGGCGGCCCGACCCAGCTCAGGTGGTTGTTCGAGGTGATGAGCGAAGTGAACTGCGAGCCGCACGGCTTCAGCTTGCGGGAACCGAGCCTGGACGACGTCTTCCTGTCATTGACCGGGCATCAGGCGGAGTAAGGGAGAAAGGTCGTATGGCAACTCTGGCACTCGAGCGGGCCCGTCGAGGGCGCGTGATGAGCACCGTCATCGATGCGGCCGTGCTGGCGGAGCGTAACCTGATCGCCTACGTGCGGATCCGTGAAGCGCTCTTCTTCTCCAGCGTACAGCCGATCATGTTCGTGCTCCTCTTCAGGTACGTCTTCGGCGGGGCGATCGCGGTGCCGGGCCACTCCTACGTGGACTTTTTGATGCCGGGCATCTTCGTACAAACGGTGGCCTTCGGAGCGGTGGGCACCGCCATCGGCCTGGCCGAGGACCTTCAAAAGGGCCTGGTTGAGCGCTTCCGCTCCCTGCCCATGCGCCGTTCTGCACTGCTCGCCGGACGCACGGCCGCAGACCTGGTCCGCAACGTCCTGGTCCTGGTGCTCATGACCATCGTCGGCTTCCTGGTGGGATTCAGGGTGCACACCAGCGCTCTCGCCTTCCTTGGCGGAATCGGCATCCTGCTCGTTTTCGCCTACGCGCTCTCATGGGGGTTTTCCATCATCGGCCTCTCGGCGCCCAACTCGGAGACGGCCCAGCTGATGTCCTTCCCGGTTCTCTTTCCCCTGACCTTCGCCTCCTCGGCCTTCGTACCGGTGGCCTCCATGCCCGGCTGGCTCCAGGTCTTCGCGCGCAACCAGCCGATCACCATCGTGGTGGACGCAGTCAGAGCATTGGTGAACGGCGGCCCGACGGCGGACTCCGTCATCAAGGCGCTCATCTGGTCGGTGGCCCTGCTGGTTGTCCTGCCGCCCCTGGCCGCGCATCGTTATCGCAGAGCCCTATAGGCGTGTGGAACCTGCGCCGCGGGGTGCTGTACCGGTTGGCAACCCCGTGGCGGAATCGAACACCGCTGTGTTCGGTGTTGTCAATAAACCGCGCCAGGACACGCTGCAGCACTGCCGCAACCCTGATCATCGCGGGAAACCGCCGCCCAAGCGAACGATCCAGGGCCCAGGCCCGATCGAGGCGCCGGATCCACCCCATCACACCGCACGGGCAACGCGCATTCGCGTGCCCAGCGCCTCAGCGCACCTCGGTCAGGGGCGAACCAGCGGCATGAGTATCAGCTCAATGACCAGCAGCACCACAAGCGGCGAGAGGTCGAGTGCCGCTCCACCGAAGCCGATGGGGGGGATGATCCTGCGCAACGGCATGAAGACAGGGTCGGTAAGCCGGCGAAGCGTGATGTTTGCGCGGTAGGGCACGGTGCCCGGTGCGGAAGGAAAGAAGCTCAGAAGGATCTGGGCGATGATCACGATCACATAGATCTGTAGCGCCCGGTAGAGGATCTCTTCTACAAAATACACTTGCGCTCCTAGAAGATGCCGCGCTCCGAGAGGTTGTCCCTCTCCTCCTGTGACACCACCACGTTGCTGGGGGTCAGGAGGAAGACGCTCTCGGCCACGCGCTCCATCTTACCCTCAAGGGCGTAAGTCACTCCGGAGCAGAAATCGATCATACGTCTGGGCAGGTCACGCTCGGCATTTTGCAGGTTGACGATCACAGGCTGCCCGTCCCGCATCAGATCGGCCACCTCGGTCGAGTCCCGGAAACGCTTGGGATAAAGGATGTGAACGCTCGGCTTGGGGCTAGGGGAAGGAACCGGCTTAATCGCGCTGGAGGTGTTGAAGCCCCGCAACGGCTCCTCGGGCGGAGCATGCCTGACGGCCGCTTCGGAATAGGAGGGGCTGCGCTGCTCGCGGTAGTCCGGCTCGGCGGCGCGCGGGACACGCTCCGGCGGCGCAAAGCGCTGGGTCGGCTGGCGGCGCTCCGCACTATCGGCGAAGACCTGGACGTTGGAGTTCCTCGGCGGCTGTTCCGGCTCCGCCTCGAACTGCTGCCCCGGACGCTCCGGGTAGTCGCTCTCGTACTCCTCGACCGTATCGGTCAGGCCGAGCCACTCAAGCATCCTTCTCATCGCGGGAGGCATCTTTTCTCCAATTCGGTCTAGGCCCGGCGACTAGCGCGCTCCGGCTGGCTCCGCGGCGGGGCGATCCCCGAATATCGCGCGCCCTATCCTAACCATGGTAGACCCTTCTCTTACGGCCCACTCAAAGTCATCAGTCATTCCCATCGAAAACTCGCCGAGCCCCAAGGATTGGCCTAGTTCCCTGGTGGAGGCAAAGATACCGGCGCGCGCGGGAGGATCGACCTGGGGCGTCACCACCATGAGCCCGGTCACTTTAAGCCCCAGCGCTACGCCGTGGTCAACCAGGGCCGCCACCTCTCCGGGCGGCACTCCGTTGCGGCCCTCGGCACCGGTGTAATCCACCTGCACAAGCAAATCCGCACGAACCTCCAGCCGCGCGAGGAGCTCCAGCTCCTTGGCACGAGAAACCGAATGCCAGACCGCGACGTGAGGCACGAGGCCCTTGATCGCCCGCGACTGGAGGTGGCCGATCATGTGCCAGCGCAGCTCCTCGCCACGCAGGGTCTCGGCCTTGGCGACGAGCTCGTCGGCGTAGTTCTCTCCGAAGTCGCGAAGTCCGGCCGACAGCGCCGCCCTGACCACCTCGGCGGGGTGCGTCTTGGTAACCGCCACGATCCGGGTCCTGCCGCGACCCCCGGCATCCGCCACCCTCTCCTCGATGGCGGCATAGTTTGCCGCGATCCGCTCGGCCAGGCTATCCATCGCCCTCTCCCCGGTCGCGTGGCTGTCGGCGGAAGCTGGTCACGGACGCGATGGGAGCAATACAAGCGCCTGGCGCGCCACCGCGTCGCCGGCCCGATATGAAAAGTACTTGCCCGAACAAATCGTGCACTCGGGACGCCCTGCACCAAGGTCCACTCCGGCACCAAGCAACTGGGCCGAGAGGGCGGCGAAGATATCGATGGAAACTTCCCCGGAAGTGGTCCTGCTGACGATTTCCAGCCCCAGGCTCCGCTCCAGCTCTGTGGCGTGCACCGCCCCGAACTCATAGCAGCATGGACCGGCATGGGGGGCCACCACCGCCTCCAGGGCTTCGCAGCCGGCCGAGCGTAGCCGCTCCACCGCCCGTAGGGCGATACCCGCCGCCATCCCCCGCCAACCGGCGTGCACCACGGCTCCAAGCCCCATAACCCGGTCGTATAGAGCAATCGCGGCGCAGTCGGCCACGAAGACCGCCGCCGCCGGGCCACCGCTGGAGGAAGTGATCGCATCGCCTTGGCCGAGAAGCAGGAAACCCGGCCCGGCAGTGGCGGCGGTCTCGGGACTAACCGTCTCCACCGCATCCGAGTGAATCTGCTTCAGGCGCGCAACGGGAGCCGACCATTCACGGCCGGTAAGCCGGGTGACCGCATTGGCCAGGTTGGAGTAGTCGAGTGCGTCACCGTCACCGCGACCAGTGAATCCGAAGCTAAGCCCGGCGGGGCTGCGTGCAACTATCTCCATCGCAGACCCCCGCTCGGGGCGAGGGGCCGGGTGAGGGTCAAAGATTCCTGAGGAAGGACGGGACATCGAAATCGTCGTCGTCGTCCTCCATCTCGACGGCCTCCGTGCGCGCACCCACCTGAGCCGCAACCTTGGCGGCCTCACCCGCGGTCCGGGTCTCAGCCAGCTTGGCACGCTGGGGTTCGCCGGGACCGAAGCCCGTGGCGATCACCGTCACCCGTATCGCATCGCCAAGGCTGTCGTCGATGACGTTTCCGAAGATGATGTTGGCGTCCGGGTGCGCCAACTCCTGGACCAGCTGGGCAGCCTTGTTGACCTCGAGGATCTTGAGGTCATGGCCGCCGGCGATGTTCATCAGCACCCCGCGCGCGCCCTCCATCGAGGACTCCAGCAGGTGCGAGGTGGTGGCCGCCTTTACCGCGGCCAGAGCACGGTCCTCACCGGTGGCGGAGCCGATCCCCATAATCGCGGTTCCGGCCTCCTCCATGATCTTGCGCACGTCGGCGAAGTCCGTGTTGATCAAGCCCGGGCGGGTGATCAGATCGGTGATCCCCTGCACGCCCTGCATCAAGACCTCGTCGGCCATCTTGAAGGCGTCCTCGACGGTGGTCTTGTCGGTTGAAGCGGCGATTATCCGGTCGTTGGGGATGACAATAAGGGTGTCAACCTCTTCACGGAGCTGGCGAATGCCATCCTCCGCCTGGATCGCCCGCTGACGCCCCTCGAAGAGGAAAGGCCGGGTGACCACGCCAATGGTGAGTGCTCCGAGCGAACGGGCGATCTTGGCCACCACCGGAGCCCCGCCGGTGCCGGTACCTCCGCCTTCACCGGTGGCGATGAAGACCATATCGGCGCCCTTCAGGGCCTCCTCAACCTCCTCGCGATGATCCTCCGCCGCGCGGCGGCCCACCTCCGGGTCGCTACCCGCACCCAGCCCGCGCGTAATCTCCTTGCCTATCTGCAGCTGAATGTCGGCATCGGAGCCGACAAGGGCTTGGGCATCGGTGTTGACCACGATGAATTCGACGCCGCGAAGTCCGGCGTCGATCATCCGATTGACGGCATTGCCTCCACCGCCGCCGATCCCGACAACGCGGATCACCGCTACGTAGTTGTGAGAGTCGACTCCCATCATCATGCTTGCCCACCCCATATTAAACGGTACGGGGATGCGGGGAGCCAAAGGTTCCGACCAGCGAAAAGTCCGCCGAGGGCCCCTGACCGAGCAGGTCCAGGCCCAGGCACCGGCAACTTCCCCGAATCCGTCCTTTCGAGTTTAGCCATAGCCAGCCCGGCCCGACCTTTGGTTAGAGGTTCCAGAAATTCTTTTACCGACTCTCCCAGTCGCCAAAGCCGTTTCAATCCACCACCGGGTGTGTCGGATCGGTAAGGTCCGCCACCGACCCCGAAGGAACCAGACCCTGCTTGAGCAGGCTTGCCAGGGAAGAAACCGCGGCGGATGCGCTTGTGCCGTCGGCGAAGTACGCACTGTAACCACCGGCGAAGCCAATCCCGACCCCGTATGCTCCGAACACCACCGCGGAAGCCGGTTTGAGCCTGACCGCACGTGCGGCACCGAGCAGGTCGATAACCCGCCCCAACCCGCGGCTCAGTTGGGCGACCGTGGCTCCATGATCGCATGCGAAGTCGGAGACGGAGCCGGAGAACGGCGCCGCCGCCAAACAGGTGGGAACAAGTCCCGGGGTCGGTGCAACCCCGGGCATCGGCTGCAGCCTTGCGTTCACCGCCACCCCGGCACCGGAGCCGGCCACCGGGCTCAGGAGCAGCACCGGCGTCGCAGCGGTCACCTGGACAACGATGGTGTGCGGGAAGGAGGCCGACACCCTCGCCTGCCCCACCAGGGGATAAGCCAGGAGGCTGCGCTCGAGCGTGGAGGGGTCGAAGCGGAAGTAGTTGGCTCCGAGATACGCCTGCGCCGCCTTCTCCACCTCGGTGACGGGAACGCCCCGGCCGGAGGACTCCACCCGGAGCCGGGAGAGCGCGAACAGGCCGGAGAACAAAAAGAGCCAGGCCACCACCAGAATGCCCACCGCACCCAAGGCGGCCGCCAGACGACGCCGCCTGCCCTCCTTTGCCGAGGCGGCCTCGATTTCCTCCCTGCGCCGCGCCAGACGCGGGTCTCCCGTCACCTGGCCATCGTAATCACGGCCGCCGGCCAGGGAAAGCCTTCCGAGTCTCATCGGCCCTCTTCGGCGGGAAGGCCGAAGTCGTCCTCGAAGCCGACCAGGCGGATCTCAGTGTGCAGCCGCACCCCGTATTCCTCCGCCACCCGGTCACGGACCAGAGCCATCAGGGCGATGACGTCGCGGGCGGGAGCGTCGGGATCGGCCTGGATGAAGTTGGCATGCTTGGGCGACACTTCCGCACCCCCGAGGCGATGGCCCTTGAGACCACAGGCCTCCACCAGGCGGGCGGCGTGGTCACCGGGAGGGTTGACGAACACGCTTCCCGCGTTCTGCCCGCCGGGCTGGTGCTCACGCCTCCAGGATACGATCTCGGAAATGCGCGCCTTGGACGTTGCCGGGTCGCCGTCGGCCAGATCCAAAATCGCCTCGATCACGACTTCGCTGGGGCCGATGTTGGAGTGCCTGTAGCCGAGTTCGAGGCTCGCGGTGAGGCGCGTGGCAATCCGGCGGCGGGTGAGCGAGAAGACGGATGCCTCGACCAGGGACTCCCCCATCTCCGAGCCATGCCCGCCTGCGTTCATGCGCACCGCTCCACCCGCCGAACCCGGTACTCCGACCGCCCACTCGAAACCGGCCCGGCCCATGGCCGCAACCCTGCGCGCGGCGACCGGAAGCGGCGAGGCTCCGCCCAAGCTGACCCGGGAGCCATCCACGTGCTGGTAGTTGAAGCCCCCGCCCAGCTGGACCACCACCCCCGGAAAGCCCGCATCCGAGACCAGCGTATTTGAGCCCTGCCCCAGCACCATCAGCGGCACTTCGTCGAACGGGCCAATAGAGGCGGCCAGCGCCTCCACCTCCTCGACGGTCTCCACGGTAACCAGCAGAGCTGCAGCTCCCCCGACCCTGTAAGTCGTCTGCGCGCCCATCGGGGCATCCTGCTCGGCGCGAACGGACGCGCGCACCAGTGCGGCAGTCAGATCAGGAACCCAGGCCTTCCGTGCACTCATATACCACCCTCGCGCTGGCGGGACAGCTCGAGCATCTCGGCTGCCAAACCGGTTATGTCTCCGGCCCCCATCGAGACCACCACATCGCCGGGGTGCACTATGGCCAGGCAGAACTCGGCCAGGTCGCTACGGCTCGGATGGTAGAGGGAATCAACCTCCGGATGGCGCTGGGAAAGGCTGGAGGCAATGAGCTCGCCCGACACCCCGGGAAGCTGGTCCTCGCCAGCGGCATACACGTCGGTGACCACCACCAGGTCCGCCTGCGAGAGGGCCTCGGCGAATTCGTGATGCAGCGCCCGGGTACGCGAGTAGCGATGCGGCTGGAAGACGGCAACCATCCGTCTGCCGGGGTATTGGGCGCGGGTGGTCGCCACCACGGCAGCCAGCTCCGAGGGGAGGTGTGCATAGTCGTCAACGTAGCTGACGCCGGCACGCTCGCCACGGCGCTGGTAACGCCTGGCCACGCCTCCGAAGCGGCCGATGGCCGAAGCGGCCACCTCCGGCTTGACGCCGAGTTGATCCGCCATCGCCATTGCGCCCGCGGCATTGAGGCAGTTGTGACGCCCGGGAACGGCGAGCACCACCCGGGTCAGCACGCCTCCGGGGGAACGGAGGTTGAAGCTGGTCTCACCCTCGGAGTCGACCAGGGACTCCACCCGGTAGTCGTCGTCCTCACCTTCGCCGAAAGTCACCACTCCATCAATACCGGCGAGCTCCTGATGGGCTCCCAGATATGTACCGATCACCTTCGGCCCGGGCGCGTGCTCGACGAATTCATGAAAGGCTGCGACGAGCTCTTTATAGCCGCCGTAGGACTCCAGATGGTCGGGCTCGACGTTGGTGACCATCACGCCGTAGGCACCTAGCGCCAGGAAGCTCCGGTCGCTCTCGTCCGCCTCCACCACGAACCACGGGCCGCTCCCATGAGCGGCCGAAGTGCCGACCTCGTTCAGCTCACCGCCGATTATGTAGGAGGGGTTGCCGCCCCCGGCCAGGAGGGCCAGGGTCAGCATCGAGGTGCTGGTCGTCTTACCGTGTGTGCCCGCGACGCCGATGACCTGGTAACCCTGCAAAAGGCGAGGGAAGAAGCCACGCCGATCCACTACCGGGATTCCCAGCTCGTGCGCGCGGCGCACTTCCGGATTATCAGGGCGGATGGCCGATGAGATCACAACCGCGTCGACTTCGCCCACGTTGAGGGCGCTGTGGCCGAGGTGCAGTTCGACCCCATATCCGGCCAGACGCTCGTAGGCCGCGGAAGCCTTCAGGTCGGAACCGGTCACCCGCACGCCCCGCTCGGCCAGTACCATTGCGATAGCGCTCATACCGGCACCGCCGATTCCGACGATGTGAACACTCGAAATGCTCTCCGGCAGCGCCGGCGCGTCCAAGCCCGCTTCTGGGAACATGACCCCTCCTACTGCTCAGCCAGAAAAGTTATCGCCCAGGAAAGCGGCGATCTGGGCCGCCGAATCCGCCTCGGTGCCGGCCGCTCGAGCCGGGAAGGCAGGCGCCTTGCCCACCAGCTCCTCCAGCGCGCGGCGCAGCGATGCCGGGTTGCAATCAGCGTCCGCCAGGACGACCCCCGCACCTCGCGACGCAAGCCACTCGGCGTTCTTCTCCTGGTGCCCCCCGGGCGAGCCCGGCAAGGGAACCAGCACCGCCGGCACGCCAAAATGGTCGAGTTCAGCCACCGTGTTGGAGCCGGCCCTGCACACCACGACATCGGAGCAGGCGACGTACTCGAAGAGCCGCTCCTCGTAGCCTCGGGCCACCACCTTCACCCCGCCCTCGGCAGCCAGCCGGGCCATTCCCGGGGCGAACTCCTCCTCGTCACGACGTCCCAGCACCACGAAATAGAGGGTGCCTTGGTCGCCACCGGAGGCGGCGTCCTCCTCGAGCATGCGCAATGCCGCCTCGTTGATGCGCCGTGAGCCGAGTGACCCGCCGAAGATGCTCACCAGCCGTGCCACGCCATTGGGGTCGAAGCCCAGCGAGGCGACCACTTCGTCCCGGGTGGCCGGGCCAGGCTTGAACGAGAGCACCGGGGCGCGCAGAGGGACACCAGAGCCCGTAGCGCCGTGCTCGAAGGCACGAAACGTCCTTGCCGCCAGGCGCGACGCGATGCGATTGGCCCTGCCCATCACCGAGTTGGTCTCGACCACCACCACCGGCAGCCGCAATGACCGGGCAGCCAGGGCGCCTACAACGGATATGTACCCCCCGAAGACCACTACCGCCACGGGGCGGAGCTCGGCCAGCTTCGAGCGAAGCCGCAGGGTGGAAAGCCCAAGGCGCCAAAGGGCCAGCCCAAGGCGAGCCGGATTGCGCCCGGCGACGCCCGCCGCCTCCAGATCTAAGCGGGGGTAGGGAAGGCCGGAGAAGATCTCCTGCTCCACCCGCCTACGCGAGGTCACGAAAGTCACCGCTGAGGGATCGACACCGCGCTCCGTCAGAGCCTGCGCCACGGCCACGGCCGGGTAGATATGGCCGGCCGTGCCAGCGGCGGCGAAGACGTAACCCTTGGCCAAAGCCTCTCCCTGCGCTGCGTTCCGATCGCGGGGACCAGCCCCACGCCAGGACAGCCTAAAGGGCGCCCTGGCGTGGATGGCCCGGAACGATCAGCTCTGCAACTCCGGAAAGTCCTCGTAGCGGAACTCCTCCGACGGCTTGGCATCGACGTCGGGATGAAGCTCCCTCTCCCTGGCACGCAGCTCGACGCGGCGGATCTTGCCGGAGATGGTCTTGGGAAGCTCGTAGAACTCCAGCCTGCGGATTCGCTTGTGGGGCGAGAGCCGGTCCTTGGCATAACGGAGGATCGAGAGGGCCGTCTCGCGGTTCGGCTCGACACCGGCGGCGAGAGCCACGTAGGCCTTGGGAACCGCCAAGCGGATCGGATCGGGCGATGGCACCACTGCGGCCTCCATCACCGCCTGGTGCTCGATCAGCACGCTTTCGAGCTCGAAGGGGGAGATGCGGTAATCCGATGCCTTGAAGACGTCGTCGGCGCGGCCCACGTAGGTGATGTAGCCGTCCTCGTCGCGTGAGGCCACGTCGCCGGTGTGGTAGAAGCCACCCTTCATGGCCTCGGCCGCCAGTGTCTGATCGCCCTGATACCCCACCATGAGACCGACGGGCCGATTGTCCAAGGGAAGGCAGATCTCGCCTTCCTCAGCGACCGCGCCGCTAATCGGATCCACCAGGGCGATTTGGTAGCCGGGAACCGGCCGCCCCATCGACCCGGGCTTGAGGTGCTGGCCAGGAGTGTTTCCGATCTGCAGCGTCGTCTCGGTCTGGCCGTAGCCGTCCCGGATGGTCAGTCCCCAGGCCCGGGAGACCTGCTCGATGATCTCCGGATTGAGAGGCTCGCCGGCGCTGACGACCTCGCGCAGCGTGGCCGGCTTGGTCCCAAGGTCGGACTGTATGAGCATGCGCCACACGGTCGGCGGCGCGCAGAAGGTGTTCACCTCGCACTCGGCCATCTTGGCGAGCAGCGCCTCGGCGCTGAAGCGGGTGTAGTTGTAGACGTAAATGGTCGCCTCGGCATTCCACGGCGCGAACAGGCTGCTCCAGGCGTGCTTGGCCCAGCCGGGCGAGGAAATGTTCAGGTGCGTGTCCCCTGGGCGCACGCCGATCCAGTACATGGTCGAGAGATGGCCCACCGGGTAGGAGACCTGGGTGTGCTCGACCAGCTTGGGGCGTGAGGTGGTTCCCGAGGTGAAATAGAGGAGGAGCGGGTCTGTGGCCGCAGTCGGACCGTCAGGGGCGAACTCGGTCCCGGCACCATCGGCCTCGCCGTAGCTGCGCCAACCCTGCAAGTGCTCGCCCACCGCGATGCGGGTATAGTCCCCTGCCACGTCGTCGAACTTGGAAGCGTCTTTGGAGGCCACTATCACGTGCCTGGCGTTGCCGCGGTCGATCCGGTCGCGCAGGTCCATAGGAGCAAGCGCAGGAGTGGCCGGGATCACGACCGCGCCGAGCTTGATCGCGGCAAGAACCGTCTCCCACAGCTCCACCTGGTTGCCGAGCATGACGATGAAGCGATCCCCCCGCTTCACCCCGAGGCTACGGAGCCAGTTCGCCACTTGGTTGGAGCGCGCGGACATCTCCTCGAAGGAGAGCTTGGCCTCGCGCCCGTCCTCCTCCTGAATCCAGATTGCCGGCCGACTGTTCCCCACGGCAACCGCATCGAACCAGTCCAGCGCCCAGTTGAACCGATCCAGCTTTGGAGGCGCGTACCCCTCGTAGGCCGTCGCGTAGTCCGCTCCATGCTCAAGCAAATAATCGCGCGCTTCGCGGAAGCGCTGCGTAGCCTCGTTGTCCTGACCCATTGCTCTCCTCCTTACAGGCATCACCAGTTACGGAGGTGCCTCACGCACCCTCCTCCGGGGTTGACTCCCCCGCTCCGCCAACGGTCCTGCATGAACCTGGCGACTCCGGCCCTGCGCCAACGCCTAGACAATATCCCCGCGTAGCGCCTCATGCCAGGACTGTCAAACAATGCCGGTGCCGCTCAGCCACGGTTTCTCGCAAAGATCTCCACTCCGAACTCACCAACCGGGTGGAAGTGGGTGCGCAGGTAGCCGAGCACCCTGGGGGTCCAGGGGATCCTTGCCGCGTTGTTGGCGCTCAGCACCACGTAGTTCGCACGGGCGAAGGCACGCAACCAAAAGTCCTCCAGGCGCTTGCTCACCGCCGTGACATCGGCTGGAGGCACAGCGTGGTTGTAGGCCAGGTCGGTGCCGTAGGCATCCACAATCGCCGGGCACCCGGGCGCCGAGGCGAAGAAGCGGTCCGAAAGAATCGCGATCTCCTCGGTGTCGGTCACCACACAGGCACCGGGGGGGACGACCGCCTTGACGGCAGCCGATGGATCCACCACGCCGGTCTGGTAACTGGAGAGATGTGCCAACGAGGCGATCGCCATGGCACCTAGCGCCACCGGAACCAGCGCCCAGGGAGGCGGCCTACGACGCCGGGCTCGCACTTTGCGGAACCGCTCCAGGGTATACGCCCAGGCCATGGCGGCAAACGGGGCCACAAAGGCCGCATAATGGTAAAAGAAGTCCGGCGGCACCAGCATGGCGGTTAGCACCACCGCAAGGCAGGCCAGCACGATCCGTTCCGAGTCGACCAGGCGGGCTCGTGCGCGAATAAACGGGTAGGCCAACGCCGCGACCACCGCCGCCAGCAAGGGCCCGGCGACCCAGGCCGTGTCTCTGACCGGGCTGACCGGGAAGCCTGTCAGATAGCCGACCCTCAGCGCGAAAGGCGTCCGTTGGCCGGCCCGGCCGAACTGGTCCAGGACAACCTCCCGGACGAAGGAGTGAGGCGCGGCAAGGAAGAACGGCCCCGCCAAAAGTGCAAAGCCCGCGGCGGTGCCGGCCGCCAGAAGCACCAGGCCACGGCGCGACCGCATCCCCACCACGACAGCAATGACGACCGCCGGCATGATCGCCCAGGTCTTCATCGCTCCCGCCATCCCCAGGAGGCCACCGGCGAGAAGGATCCTCCACCAGTACCGAGCCAGGTGCTCGCCCTCCAGGAGCACGGCCAGCGAGCCCAGGACCGCCAGGTTGAGATAAGGCTCGAGCAGCAACGTCTGGGAGGTGAGCACCGAGGAGGCGAAGACGGTCATGAAGCCGGTGCCGGCGATCACCGCCCCCAGCGAGCGCCTCCTTAGCAGATAGCCGACCATGCCAACGTTGGCCGCCCCCACGACACAGGTCACCACCCTCGTGGCCTCGAGCATCGCCCGGGTTCCGAATGCATTGGCCAGGTAGGCAAGGGGAAGCATCAGGGTCGGCACCCCAGGCGGCTGCACCATTACGAAGTCACGGTACGGAAGCAGGCCGTGGGACATCAGCAGCGCAGTCCCGAAATAGACGGCGTCGTCGTATTCGGTGATGCCGCCCAAATGGGTCGGGGTGGCGAGCAGATAAAGCCGCAGAGCCAGGGCAACAAGGACCGCGATCCAAGTCACCTTGGCCGGCGTCCAGTTCCATGAGCCGGCCACGCGCTCCCGGGCGGTGGGAACTCCATCACCCCCTGGTTTAGCCGCCACCCTCACGGGGTGAGGACCCCGATGATGGCGCTCGCCCCGAAGGAAGGCAGCCCGGGCTGGACACAGGTCTCAGTAACGCAGGATGGCTCCGACCGGAGCGAAGGGCACTTCACCGGCGGCGGCAAGGTAGGCCTCGGCCCCCGACGCAAGGGCGTCGCCCACAGCAGAGCCGACAAGATCCACGTCACCGATGACCGCATACTCATGAAGTTCTACCTGGCTGGTACCGCTAAGTCGGCGGCCCCATGCCGGCCTGGTCGAGGCGACCAGCAACGACTCGGCGCGCCCATCGCGTGCGGCGGCGGATACTTCCTCAAGTTCGAAGGTGGTAAAGCCCGTCCCGGCGAGCGCCGCATAACGCGCCACCGCAGCGCGGTGGCCGGCGGTCATAATCGGTTCGACGGCCTCCCAGGCTCGCCGATGGACCTCGCGCTCGTCGGCCCGTGAGGGGCTCCCCTCCAGCCGCACCGCGGCCACCTGGGCATGGGAGAGGCGGCCGGCCAACGAAGCCGCGAGCTCACCGACTCCCGCCACCACCAATGGCGCGCTCCACTGTGCCAGATGCGGAGCGAGCTCGGCGGCGAGCAGCTCCAGGAAGCGTTCCTCATGGCGCTTGGCCCGCTCTTCACCGACCCCCTTCGCATGAAATACGGCTACACGGGAGGTGCGGGCGGTTCCCTCGGCGCGGGCGGACAAGTGCGCCTGCCGGTCCTCCTCGGGCAGCACGTCCTCGATGGAGACGTCCACGCCGGCCAACGGGAGGCGGGTCATCGAGAAGCGCCCGGCCCGATAGAGCCGCACGTCATTCAAGTCGAGCCAGAGAATCCCGAAGTCCCCCGCCCCCTCCAGGACCGACAGGAGTGGGACGACCCAAGGGGAAGCCGCTACCGAATAGGCGGGCTCGGGAGCCACGGGAAGCTTCAAGACCCTGTCCTGGCCGGTTCCGCAGAAGACAGCCATGCCACGCATCCCCTGGGTAAAGAATGTATCGTCGCCGAGCAGACGTTCGGGGAGCTGGAGCAGCTCCTTGATACGCGACGGTTCGTACCCATCCTCGCCCAGCTCGAGGCGTGCCTGGGTCATCAGGTCCCGAAGCACGGTCTTGTCGTGCGTCACCTCCCCGTACAGACCCACCGGGAGGTAGATGCTGACCGCAGGCTCCCCCATGCTTCTGGCCAGCTCGATTATGTCGTCCCTGCCAACCTCGTCGATCACACCAGGACTAAAGAGGGAGCACTCCAACCGCGCCATGCCGCACCTCCCCGAAATCGGCGGTCCGCCAGCATGCGGCCCCGATGGCTGTTCTTCGACGGATTATAAGGCGGCCCCTTGGCGCCGGCCAAGGAACCTAAGGCCCTAAACGCGGGTGACCTCCGGCTCGCGGCGAACCCGGAAAAGAGGAAGGGCCCTCCCGCAGCGGGAGGGCCCTTGGGCAGGGGAATTGCCCAGCTCGGCGAACGATCAGCCCTTTGAGCTGTACATGCTCGCCACCTGGTTGGCCGTCACCGAGTAGACGGTGTGTAGCGAACCTGAGGTGTCGAACTGGACGACATCAAAGCCGGAGAAGACGTTGTGGTACTGGTTGAAGTCCTCCGGACCACTGGCGCCCTGGTAATTGATCTTCTTGCCTTCCTTGAGCAACTTCACGCCCTGTGCGTAGGTGTACACCGGAATCCCCGGAGGATTGGAGATCTTGGTGATGTAGTTCACCCACACGTGCGGGTTGGTGGTGTGCGCAGCCGTCATTGCCAGGGCCGCCATGATCACCGCGTCGTACATGGCCGGCGAGGCGGGAAGCGGCTTATTGGTATGCCACTGGCCCTGGTAGGCCTTGAGGAATTCGTTGTACGCCGCGGCATAAGCAGCCGGAGCGGCCATGCCGGTCAGCCACTTGCTGGCATCGGAGAGCCCGACGGCCTGGGCGAGCTGCAGCGAAGCGCCGGTGTCACCAGCGATGAAGTGCACATTCAGCTTGCCGAGCTGGCGGACGTTGGCGAACAGGGTCGCCGCGGTCTGTGGATCGGCGTGGAAGAATACGCACTGCGGATTCTTGGCGAAAGCCCTCGAGACCTCGGAAAGGTACGAGCTCTGGCCGGCCTGTATCTGCTCGTTGTCGAGGATCGTGCCGCCATTGGCCGTGAAGGCGCTTGTCACCGCGGGAACCTCGGCCTGGGCGTTGGCGTCGGAGGTGTAAATAAGCGAAGCCTTGGTGCAATGAAGCCCGTGGATCGCGTAATACGCCTCGGCCGCGAGCAGCGCCGAGTCGGAGGGGAAGGTGCGGAAGACGTAGGAGTAGTGCATATGGTCCAGCTGGGTGGTGCCGCCCTCCATCAGGTCGACAACCTTCTCCTGCTGGAACTGGTTGATGACGCCCATGATCTCAAGTGAGCTGGGTCCGGCCACGAAGTTGGGGTGCTCAAGCTGCAGGCTCTTCCAGGCGGTGACCGCGTCGACCGGGTCGCCTGCGGTGTCCTGCAGGGCCGTAGTCAGCTGGTGACCAAGCACGCCACCGTTGTGATTGACGTCCCAGACGCCTGCTTTGATGCCGTGGTCAAACCACTGGCCGACAAACGCCTCGGCGCCGGACATGGGAAGCAGCTCACCAACCACCAGCGGCGCAGAGCTGGAGGATGAGCCGGACGAGGAGCCTGACGACCCCGAGGAACTGGACGAGGAGCCCGACGCACCGCTGCCGCAGGCCGCCGCCACCATTGAGAACGACGCCGCCACGGTGGCCAGCTTCGTCCATTTCTTCAAACCCTTCACGGGTACCCCCTTGGTAATTACTTGCTCCGCCGCTCGCCAAGACTGCCCCGGCAAACCCACCCAATCGGGCGGCGAACCAGCGGTTGAATAAGACGGGCCCGCTGCGGGCCCGGGTGCGGGCCCAAACCCGCACGAAGCTGTCGGTCGCTAGGCACTCACCCCGCTTCGTCCGGCCGTGGCCTGAGCCGCTCCGCCCAGGAAGATCGACGCGAGGTCGAGCTTGGCCACCTCGGTAGCCGGTCCGTCCAGCCGGTTCCGCCCGGCAACCAGCACGTACACCCATTCCGAATTGGCGATGGCCCGCTCCACGTTCTGCTCGACCACAACCACCGTGGTGCCGAGCGAGGCGATCTTGCGCACCTGCTCCCAAACCACGTCGACGTAGATCGGCGAAAGCCCGGCGGTCGGCTCGTCGAGCAGTATCACCTTGGGGTCGCTCATCAGGGCGCGCGCCATGCCCAGCATGTTGCGCTGCCCGCCGGATAGGTCGCCACCCCTGCGCCCGGCCGCCTTGGCAAGGTCGGGAAAGATCTCGAAGATCTCGGCGATGCGCTCGCTCACCCCCTGCTTGCGGATGAAGCCGCCGATCTCCAGGTTCTCGCGAATCGACATTGTAGAGAAGATGTTCTCCACCTGAGGGACGTAGGCGATACCCCCCCGGGCGATGCGATGCGGCTCCCAGCCGGTCAGATTTTCCCCGTCGAGCTGAACGCCGCCCGCGCTCACCGGTATAAGGCCGAATATGGCTTTGGTGAAGGTCGACTTGCCCGCTCCGTTGGGCCCGACGATGGTGACCACCTGGCCGACCTTCGCCTCCAGGCTGGCCTCCCAGACCACCGGGACGCGGCCATAACCCGCGGTGAGTCCGCTAACTTCCAACACGCTCACGCGCGCCACCTCCCAGGTACGCATCGATGACTGCCTGATTCGAGCGCAGCTCGGCCAGGGTCCCGTCCGCCAGCTGCTTGCCGAGCGCCATCACCACCACCCTCGAGCAGATCTTCTCGACCACGTCGAGGTTGTGCTCGACCAGGACGAAGGTCACCCCAAGTTCGCGATTGAGCTCAACGATGTGGTGCCCCAGCCGCTCTATCAGGGCCGGTGTCACCCCGGCCATCGGCTCGTCAAGCAGCAGCAGGCGCGGCTTGGCCATCACCGCGCGGGCGAGCTCCACCAGGCGCTTCTGGCCGCCGGAGAGATTCCCCGCATACTCGTTGCGCAGCCGGTAGAGTCCGAAGGTGTTGAGGATGTCGTTCGCCTCGGCCACCAGCTCCTTCGTCTGCTCCTGCCAGCGCTTGGCGCGGAAAAGCGCTCCGAAGAGCGATTCCCCCACCTGCCCCTGTCTCACCACCAGCAGATTCTCAAGCACGGTCAGGTTGGCGAACTCGCGGGAGATCTGGAAGGTACGCAGCAGACCGTGCTGGGCGCGGACGTAGTTCGGCATGCGTGTGACGTCCTTGCCGTCGAGGATCACATGCCCCTCGTCAGGACGATAGGTCCCCGAGATCACGTTGACCATGGTCGACTTGCCCGCTCCGTTGGGTCCGATCAGGGCGGTGATGGTGCCCTCTTCGATGTGGAAGGAGCAGTCGTCGATTGCCTGAACGCCACCGAAGGCGAGCTTGATCCCCTTGACCTCGAGAATGGATTTGGCCATCTCTACGCCTCCGATGCCGCCGGGCTCAGGGTGCCACCGGGCTCCTCACCCGGGAAGCCCTGCGCGTATTTGTCGACCAGTGGGACCTCAAGGAAGGACGCCTTCTTTTCGGGCACAACACCCTGGGGCCGGAACCAGATGCTCAGGATCACCAGACCGCCGATGATCACGTTTCGCAGGTTGGGGATCAGGTTGGGATGGGAAGGCACTTGGGGAATGTAGCGAGTTGCCTCATTGAAGATCACCGCCACCAGCAGCGAGCCCACGATCGCGCCCAGGTTGTTGGCTCGTCCGCCCACCAGGAGCGCCGCCCAGACCACGAAGGTCTCGCCGGTGGTCCATCCCGCGGGCGAGAGGGCGCCGATGTACTGGATGGTCAGAACCCCGCCGATGCCGACGATCACCGAGCCGATCACCATGGCCAACATCCGCACCTTGAAGGAGTTCTTCCCGAAGGAGTCAACCACGTCCTGATCCTCTCGGATGGCCCGCATGGAACGCCCGAGCGGGGAAGCGTAGAGGCGGTTGGCGAAGAGCCAGACCACCAGCATGATCACTCCGGAGAAGACCACGAAGATCCAGGAGAACTCGTTGGGATGGTTGGTGGCCACCGACTGGAAAGGCTGGTTGACGTTGAAGAGCCCAGACCAGCCGTCGAAGAGCTTGTTGTTATTGCCGAAGAGCCCGTAGACGAGGGTCCCGGTCGCCAGTGTGACGATGGCCAGGTAGTCGCTGCGCAGCCTCTTGAGCGCGATCAGTCCCACCAGGTAGCCAAGTGCACCGGAGGCGACGATCCCGGCAAGCATGGCCAGTGGCCAGGGCCAGTGTAGGCCCAGGATGTAGAAGACCTGACTGGAGTTGTCGGCATGGGGCATCACGAAGACTGCGTAGAAGTAGGCACCGAAGGCCATGAAGGTGATAACGGTGAAATTGAGGATGCCGGCGTAGCCGAACTGGATGTTCAAGCCGATGACGAAGATGTTGTAGGTGAAGAAGGTCACCAGCAGCGTCGCCACGTACCCGAGGATCAGTGTCATTTTCTTTCCTTGAACTCGTTCTCTAGCGCGCCGACCCTAGGCCTTGCCCTTGGCCGGTATCAGCCCCTGTGGACGGAGCAGGAGCATGAGCACCAACACGATGAAGGCGATGTCCTGCTTGTAGGCGGAGGAGATGAATGAGGTGGATATCTCGGTGACCATACCGATCACCAGGGCGCCAAGCATGGCTCCGTAGGTCTGGCCGATGCCACCCAGGATCACTGCGGCGAAGATTACGAATAGAAGCGTCTCGCCGCTATTGGTCTGGAAGGAGACGATGTTGAGGGCGAGCACTATCCCGCCCAGTCCGGCCAGACAGCCCGAGATGAACCAGGTCCAGCGGGTGACGTTCTTGGTGTCGATCCCGGAGGAGCGGGCCAGGTCCATGTTGTCCGACATGGCGCGCATCGCCTTGCCCAGGCGGGTGCGCGACAGCAGGAGGTGCACTCCGACCATTGCCACCACCGCGATGGCGATGATCTCAAGCTGAGCGTTGGTGAAGCTGAACGGCCCGATGGTGACCGGGCTCGACTGGGCCACAGGGTACTGGAAGAAGTCGACGCCGTAGAAGATCTGCAGCAGGTTGTCCAACACCAATGAGAGCCCGAAGGTGACTATCAGCATGTAGAAAAGCGACTTGCGCCGCCTGGCGAAGGGCTCGAGCACCCCCTCGGCAATCACCATCGAGACCACACCGGTAAAGATGGTTCCCAACGCCGCCGCTGCCCAGAAGGGGAAGTGCAGGGTCGCGGAGAAGGTGTAGGCGAGCATCATGCCAACGCCCAGATAGGAGCCGTAGGCGAAGTTGACGAAATTCGTGACGCCGAACTGCAGCGAGAGACCCACGCTGAGCAGGGAGAGCACCGAAGCCGTCACCAGCCCAAAGCCGATGTTGAGTAGGAAGATCGTCACCTCGGCACACCACCCGCCATGAGGCCGGTGGCCGCCGCAGCGACGAGGAGCTTGCGCACAGGCATAGCGTTCCCCCCGATTTGTCGCACTTCTACCGGATACCTTGGCGAGGCACCCGCTCAAGCAAGTGTGATCCCCGTCACATCCATCTCTAGACCAGTGGTGTGTCGAGGGGGGATTTTGTTTCAAAAGTGTTGCTTGATCCCTTTAAGCCCTTTTCTCTCATAAATCCCACGGACACCACCGAGGCACCCCGGGCAGCGTGCCTTTGCCCTCAGATGGCCCCCCGGGCGCGCAGCGCGGCGATCTCCCCGGCTTGGTAGCCGAGCTCTTGGAGGATCTCGACCGTATGCTCTCCCAGCGATGGAACCGAACCCAGCCCGCGCCGCGGGCCGGCAGTTGCCGCCAGCGGCGGCAGGAAGGCGTCGACGGGGCCGGCGGGGGTCCCGGCCTGCCCTAAGCGTTGGCGCGCCTGGATCTGTGGGTGCTCCCACAGCATGCCGGGAGTTCTGAGGCGGCCGTTCACGATGCGGGCGTCGTCAAGCCTGTGGGAGGCCTCGTCGGCCGAGAGTGACGTGAAGGCCTCCGCGAGTATCCGGCCCAGAGTTTGCCGGTTGCGAACCCGACTCTCGTTACCTACAAAGCGAGGATCCTCGGCAAGTTCGGGCCGAAGCAGCACTTCGCGACAGAGAACCCCCCACTCCCTTTCGTTCTGCACGCCGACGAATATGGTCTCCCCGTCCCCGCAGCGGACCGGGCCGTAGGGGGCGATGGTGGCGTGATCGGCCCCGGATCGGGGAACCGGACGCCCGCCATAGCGCTCGAAGTAGGCGGGCTGGCTCACCCACTCTCCCAGGGCGTCAAGCATCGATACCGAGACCAGGCCACCCTCCCCACTGACCGCCCGATGATAAAGTGCTGCGAGGATGCCGCTAAAGGCGTACATGCCGGTGGCGATGTCGGCAATCGAGATTCCAGCCTTGGCAAAGCCGTCTTCGCTCCCGGTGACGGCCAGGACTCCGGTCTCGGCCTGGACTATCAGGTCATAAGCCTTGCGGTCCCTATACGGTCCCTCGGTGCCGAATCCGGTGATCTCGCAGACCACCAGTCTTGGCTCCTGGGCCAGCATCTCCTCGGCTCCAAAGCCAACCCTGGCCGCGGCTCCGGGCGCGAGGTTCTGCACGAAGACGTCCGCCTCGCCCACCAGTCTGCGCAACACCTCCCGCCCCGCCTCGTCCTTCAGGTTCAGGGTCAGGCTCTCCTTGCCTCGGTTGCACCAAACGAAATAGCTGGAAAGGCCGTGCACCGTGGTGTCGTAGTAGCGCGCGAAATCCCCCCCATCGGGGCGTTCCACCTTGACGACGCGGGCACCGAGGTCAGCAAGGTTCCGGGTGGCGAACGGCGCCGCCACCGCTTGCTCCAAGCTGACCACGGTAATGCCTTTGAGCGACTCCATTAGCCCCAACTCCCCCTACTCAGACACCAGGTGAACACAGGTGTCGGCGCCTGGCAACCATCAGCCGCCGGCCGGCCGGCGCTGCCACGGCACCGAAGCTAGCGGCCACTGCCGCGAAGATCCGCGCCAAAGCACAGGACTCCTACCTGTAGCCGGCAATGAAGGCAAACACAGAGGGCTAGGCGAGGTCTGAGGATACGCCGACAATCGGCACGTTGGCACGGTCTTGCGACTGGCGGAATCGGATCTCCGGGCTTTGGCGGGGATTGCGCTGCGATACCGGCCCAGCACTATCAGGCAATGCCGGGTGGGATCATTCCCGCGGTCCATGGCGTCGACAATGCCGCTTGACAACCATGGGAGAGTGAGCGGATCTCAACCCTGTGGCTGCGTCGTTGAGCCACTGCTTCAGGCCGCTCGCGAACTCCCGCACGAGCTGGGGCACCGTCCCGGCCGTCAGCACGGCCAGTAGCCGAAGACCCCGGCCTCCTCGCCGCAGACGGCGCCGCACTCGAACGCCGGAGTCCGAACCCGACTCAGCCGCGCGGGCCGAACCAGAGGCGCGCGTTTCGATCCTGTCGCCGGCCCTCGAGCTCTCTACCCAGGCCGACATAGGGCGAGTTGGCGGCCAGCCTCAGATGCCAGCCGGCCAGGCCCGGCACCGATAGGTCCTGCGGATCCGAGACGTAGTCGAAGTGGTGCACGGTCGTCTCGGCCATCAGCGAGCCATCGCCCATCTCGAATATCTCAACCTCCCTCAAGGCGCAGGGCCAGT
>JAJYNL010000037.1 GCA_021786375.1 Actinomycetes bacterium | reverse complement strand
CCGGGCTTGAGCGGGGCCTCGTGCATGACGGAGCTCTGGCCAAGCGCTATGGGCAGTGGCTGGCCGAGTGCGCCTGGACTGGCAGTGACCCTGCCGGCCGGAAGCATTTGACAACCATAGGAGCATCTGCGAGTCAACACACCACTTCCGGATCGAGAAGATATTTCTCGACGATGTTTATCGTATACTAAACTTTCACTCAGAGTGATTATTTCTGCTTTCCTGTAAATGGTTATTTCAGTTTCTTTGAACGATTCGGCGGTTTCAGCCGGTCAGCGGAACGAACTCGACGAGTTTGTCTTTCGGCGTCATACCGCCGGCGGCCTCTCTGGGCCTTCCGTTGAAGCTGGATGGAATCTGCAATGGGGCCCACTGGCGTGGGTTGGGACAAGTCGGTAGCTTTGGGCATGTATTGGCCGAGCCCTCTACTGGTGTTCTCGTTCGAGCCGCGCTGCCATGGTTATCCGGCAAGCCCTGGCAGAAGCCTGGTTGGTGCCTTCCCCCTGCCGGTCAGGAAAGGCGTCCCCTCTCAGTTCCCTCCCAAGAGCTTCCCCCGGCTGATCGAGGATCCAACCCGCCGCCGATGCGATCTGTGACCGCATCACCGCCGGAGCCACCGCAGCACCCCGCTTGGCGATCGAGGCGCTAATCTTGATCACCCCAGGAGCGACAACTTCCCTGACAGTCACCGGTTCCATCGCATCGGCAGGTTCGTGCCCACCAGCCAGACGTGCTGGGTCTGTGGTGTCCTGGACAAGCCAAAGCCCCTGTCTGTGCGCTCCAGGGCGTGTGGGGCGATCCACGACAGGGACCAAAATGCAAGCCTCAACATCCACGCGCCAGGACGTGCCGAGCGGTTAAACGCCTGTGGAGGGGACGTAAGACCTAGAGCGACCCAGGCAGGCCCCTATGAAGCAGGAACCCACCGAAGGGACAATGCATGAAGCGGCACTCAGTACGAACATCCCACCTTCAGGTGGGAGAGGAGGTCAAAAATAAAGGGCGTTATACGCCGTGCCGATTAATCAGGCATGGATAAGCCACGCAATCTAGGAAGCTCCCGCGAAGAGCGGACAATCGGTTTTATCGCCGATGAGGGCAACAACCCCTCGGCGTGCGATAACCGTGCAGATCCCGACCCTTTCGCGGATTTCGGGGACTTCGAAATCTCCCTGCTGGAAAGCGCCGATATCGCCGGCGCGGGTGTGGGGCCGGAGGAGGATACCGAATGGTTCCTTTCAAGCCTTTCCTCAAACGACTCCACGAGAGCGGACAGCGATGACGACGCCGACGAGGACGACCTGTCGTGGCAACCAGCGGTGGAAGACGCGGAGGAGGCACTCCCGTTCGAGCAATACATGCGCTCCTTAGGCGCTAGCGGATCCGGCGACGACATGGGAGGGGACACCGACAGCGTGCGGCACGACTTCCCCTGGGACTCGTTGAACCTTTCGACGTGGGATGACACTTCGTACGCCTGGGATAGAGACGAGGATGTGGCCGGACCGAGGACGGTGTTCCATTTTGGAGAATCCGACGAGCTTGTCGCGGCCGAGGCCTTCGAGGTCGAGGAGCCGGTGATGGCCGAGGCCTTCGAGGTCGAGGAGCCGGTGATGGCCGAGGCCTTCGAGGTCGAGGAGCCGGTGATGGCCGAGGCCTTCGAGGTCGAGGAGCCGGTGATGGCCGAGGCCTTCGAGGTCGAGGAGCCGGTGATGGCCGCTGGCATCGGCGCCGAGGTCAGCGCCGCCGAACAGAGTGACGCAGAGCGGCGATTCATGGGAACGGGTGGCCCTGCCGAATTGACAGAGTCCGAAATGACGCACATGCATTCCGCAGTTGAGCGCGCCTTTCAAGTGCTGCGCCGGACCGCACTGCTGGCGACTGACGCTGCTTCGGTCCGCGCCGACCTCTTCGATATCGTCGATGCAAATGACGGCCTGCAAAGCGAGGAATCTGCACAGGGAGGCACGGCAACACCCGAAGCACCAGGCAGTGGCAATCCGGCTTACGACTCGGACTCGCCGAGCGGCGCTCAGGCGGCGGCAGGCCAGCGGACCATCGTCATCGGCCGTGCGCGCGAAACAACCTCAGAACCGATGCTGACCAGCACCTCGCTCAGCGCGGACTACGGGAAGGCATACGAGGGCGAAGTCGATTCCACGCGTAGCGCCTATTTTGAGGAGATGGCAGCCAAGAACGAGGTCTTCTCCAACACCATGGAGATCGACGCCCGAAAGCTGGAGAGCTACACGGGGCAGTGGCAAGCGGCCCAGCGGCAGGCCCTTAGGCCAGAGGCTCGCCCCGACAGTGCAGCAACCGTAGCCACTGTCGCGTCGAAACGACGCTGGTTGAGAAAGAAGCGGAGCTAGGGCCCTACTCGTCACCCGTTCCGAGGTCCCAGACCACGGTTACGCGTTCGATCTCGGCATCCTTCATGATGCGATCGCGGTTGCGCTTGAACTGCGGGTCATGGGGGGGAAGAAGCATAAGCCTCGCAAGCACACGCTGCCGGAAGGCGTCGACCACCTTGCGCTCGCCGCCGGTGTGGTAAACCTCCCAGTGAGGCGCAACCGGTCCCAGGTAGACGATCCGAGCACTTGCCAGTGGGGATTCGTCAACTTCAGTAAAGGTCACTTCGCACCCGCCTCATCTAGTTCACAAACCAATCTATTCCTCACTGCCGCACCCTTTGCCGGGCACATGCGGAATATCCCCACCGGGGTCCCGGCGTTAACTGATGTGAGTGCGAGGATCCGGCGAATGAAATGTCCGGTCTAATATGTGACCGGTAGCACACCGGTAAAGTCCGGTTGGCTACGGCTCTTGCAAAGGTTGGTGTGGCCGTTGAGAGATACCTCGTGGATGCAGCTCGGCAATTGCCGAGATCTTCCTGCTAATGTCTTCTTCCCCAGCGATGGGGCCGGCGTTGAAGTGGCACGGAAGATCTGCGCAAGCTGCCCCGTGCGTATGGAATGCCTTGATTACGCCATCGACAACCACATCGACCATGGCGTTTGGGGTGGTGAGTCCGAGCGCGAAAGGCGCCGCATCGCCAGGCGTCGGCGCGTGGAGACCAGGTACCAGGCGCGATAGCCTACCATCGGCGCATTGTGTGCCGGAATCCGATCTCCAGAAGGTCAAATGCGCGGTCTGGAATGCGTCGTCAACGTCTCCGAGGGCAAGGATGCCGAGCGGCTCGACTACTTCGTCGGCACCTGCGCTTCGTCTCTCCTTGACCTGCACTCCGATCCCCACCACAACCGGAGCGTCTTCACTCTCTTCGGCCCCTATCTTGCTGAGGACCTCAAGTCGCTGGCGACCGCCGTGGTGGAGAGCCTCGACCTCCGCGAACACAGCGGGGTCCACCCGCGCATAGGCGTTTTGGACGTAGTGCCGTTCTGCCCCTTGGGTGGCGCGACCATGGATGAGGCCATTGCCGCCCGCAACGAATTCGCTCGCTGGATCTGGACACGCCTCGGTATACCAGCATTCCTGTACGGACCGGAACGCAACCTTCCGGAGCTCAGGCGAGGAGCCTTCTCGCTCTTCGGCCCCGACTTCGGCGCGGCGATGCCACATGCGAGCGCGGGAGCCTGCGCTGTCGGGGCGCGCAACCTACTCATCGCCTACAACCTGGTCATGGACGCGGAGGTCGAGCAAGTACGAGGGCTGGCAGCCGAGATCCGCTCGCCCCAGGTCCGCGCCTTGGCCATGCAGGCGGGTTCCGACGTCCAGCTTTCCATGAACCTGATCGCGCCGCTGGAGGTGACGCCGGCGGACGTTTACGACTTTGCGGCCGCTCGTTTTCCGGTGCTCCGGGCTGAGCTGGTCGGGCTGGTTCCAGCGGACGCAATGGCCCTGATCGAGCCTGAACGATGGAAAGAGCTTGGTCTCTCGGAAGCCTGCACGATAGAGGCGCGCATAGCCACCAAGCCCTGGGCTCAGTCCGTCTAGAGCCTCTACTGCAGTGACGGCCTGAGGTGAATCTGCCGATCCCTGAACATCTTGCGTCTCTCCCGCTCGGAAAGGCCTCCCCAGATGCCGAAGCGCTCGTCGCGGCTGAGCGCATATTCGAGGCAGTCGCGCTGGACGGGGCACTCGCGGCAAACGGCCTTGGCCGATGCGGATGGAACGCCGCGGTCCGGATAGAAGATGTCCGGATCCCAACCCTTGCAACGCGCCTTCTCGTACCAGCCGCCTAGGCCGGAGAAGAGGCTTTGCCCGACGATCGACACAGCCGGTCTCCTTCCCCCAAAAGGTCGTTCTGTCGCACCATTTGCACGCGCTTTTCCACACCCCAAGCGCATACTGTGGTCGATCTTAGCCACATAGGACCCGAGTTGTTCAAATCCAAACTAAATAAATCTTGCGGTGTTCCCGGGTATTCACGCACCTTCAGAGGTGGGTGTCCATGAAGTCGACGAGCACGTAGGCGCCCAGATCGCCCGGGTCGGTATAGAAGACGCGCCCGCGGTTAATACGTGCCACTCTTGACATGAAATCGCGCAAGTACTCGTTTGCGTCGAGGACAAAGGAGTTGACAGTTATGCCCTCTCGCGTGCATCTCCGTACCTCCGCGAGGGTGGCGGCTATGGTCTCGGGAACCGGCGGATAGCTAAAGAAGGGTTCGCCGTTTTCGAGAATGTGCGCGGTGGGCTCCCCGTCGGTGATCATGAGCACCTGTCGCTTCCCCGGCCTCCCCGCCAGCAGCTTGCGTGAGAGGCGAAGCGCGTCCTCCATATTGGTCCCATAAGCGTAGTCCCAGGAGACCGAGGGGAGCTCCGCAGGGCGAATCTGGTGCGCCACCTCAGAGAAGCCCACCACGGCCAAAAAGTCCCGAGGATAGCGGTTGGAGATGAGTCCTTGGAGTGCGACGGCAACCTTCTTGGCCGACATGAAGTTATCCCGGAGCGGCATGGAGAGCGAAAGATCCAGGCAAAGTACGGTGGAAGCGGCCACCAGCGCCTCGCGCGTCTCGATCTCGAAGTCCTCGACGGAGACCTTCAAAGGCACCCCGCCGCGCTGGCGGACGATCGTATTCCTCAGCGTCTCCGGCAGGGCAAGATCGAGCGGGTCTCCAAATTCGTAAGGGCGCGTCTCGAATTCCTTATCGATCCCAGCTCCGCTGCGCATCCGGGCATGAGCGCCGAAGCGACCGGCGTCCAGCTTGGCAAAAACCTCGGCCAGCATCTTGTCTCCGATGCGTCTCAGCCCCTTTGCCGAGATGGTGAGCCGCTCCCCCTCCCTGGCGATTAGTCCCGCGGCCTCCAGCTCCTGGGCCACCTCGGCCAGGCGCTGCAGCGACTTGACCTCCTGTTGGCCAAGCACCTCCGACAAGCGTTCCAGATCCAGGCGGCCCAAGTCCGACGGATCGGTGACCGCCCTCAGGAAGCTTTCGGTCGAGTCCAGCTCCCCCAGACCGGCCAGTGCGCCGGCGGCGTCCTGGGTGCTCATCGCCTGGTTCCCGCGAAAGCCCATGCGTGCCAGGGAGCGTGGGTCCACCAGCTCCGAAAGCGAGCTCATCAGGCGGGACATCTGCCAGGAGAGGTCCACATCCGAAAAGACCGAGGACGCGAGCTGGGCCAGCTCAGCCTGCTGCTCCTCCGAAAGCGCACCGAAGGCGAGCGAGGCGGCGGCCATCCTCTCGGCCAGATATTGGAGTAGCTCCTCGGTCGAACTGATTTCGGAGGGGAAGTATCCCGGATGCTTCTCCATGAACTGGCGGAACTGCTCAGTGGTGTCCTCACCGCGCTGGTGGGCTTCGATGAGCGAGTTGAGATCGGCAAGCATCTCGCGTTGCTCACGCAGCTGCTCCGGCCCCATCGAACGCAGAGCGTCGCGAGCCTGATTGAAGAAGGCATCGTCGAATTGGCTCCTCAAGGACTCGGCCAGCCGGTCGTAAGCCTGCTTCGCCTCGGGCGAGACGAAGGGGTATTCCGCGAGCGCGCTCATCCGCGCCGCTACCGAGGACGGCAGCGAGTCCAACTCGAGCTGATTGGAGAGATAAACATCCTCCGCCGCCTTGATCCTCTCTGCGTCTCCGGACTCGCTCGCGGCGTCGAGGAAGTTCGAGAGTGCCTCGCGCTCGGTCTCGACGATGTTGCGGAGCTCCTCGTCGATCTCGCGGGCCTGCCCACTTGGATCGAAGCGATCCAGGATTTCCCGCCGCCTCTGGCGAATTCTCTCGAGAATCTCCCGCAGGCCAAGAATGTCCCGCCCGTCTTCCCGCTTGAGCCCGCGGGCCAGGAACTCCCGGAGCGCAGCCGAGGGATCGCCGTGATAGAGCAGGGATTCGGCCATGGAGGAGAACACCTCGTCAGCGTCGAGATCGAACTCCTGGCTCCCGTCCCAGCGCCCGTAACGGGCACCGACGGAGCCCCGGCGCCGCCTTGTCACCGGATTCTCTTGGCGAATATCGCCGTGTCGGCGGCCACGTACTTGTTAAGGCGCTTGGAGAGGTGCAACCCCTCGAGGAGAAATTCGACTGCCGCCACCTTGGCAACCTCCTCCGGCAGTGGCTCCAGCCCGTCGACCACCTCGGACAGGCCGGGTGCCTCGTGCAACAGTTTGGCCAGCTCGGCATCGGATGTGTCGGCCCCGATGGCCACCTCCGCCCCGTCATCGAAGTACCCGACCAGCCCGCGCAGCTCCTCCAGGCTGACCAGGGAGCGGAAGACGTCCAACGTCGCCTTTGCCACCAACTTTTCGATTACCGCACCCACGTCGGCATCCTCAACCGAGTCGAGTTCGATCTTCCCGGCCATGGAAGCCGCAAGTACCCAGGTGTCGGATATGCGCACCACCGGTCGAACTTCGCCATCAAGCAGCGAGCGGCGAACCGCTGCCGCCTCCATTGCCTCATAGTTGGCCACCGTCGCACGCACCGACACGCCGGAGCGCTGATTGATCGAGGGGGAGACCCGAGCCTGGGCGGAGATCTCGGCCAACACCGAGCGGAGGTAGGCGGGGAAGTGCACGCCCTGCCCCTCTTCGGCGGCCTTGTCGGCCTCCTGGTCGACGATCTCCAATTCGATCTCCCGCTCCAGCGGGTAATGGGTCCTGATCTGGGAGCCGAAGCGGTCCTTCAACGGGGTTATCATGCGCCCGCGGTTGGTGTAGTCCTCCGGGTTGGCCGAGGCCACAAGCACCAAATCGAGGGGGAGGGAGATCCTGTATCCCCGGATCTGGACGTCACGCTCCTCCAGGATGGAGAGCAGGCCCACCTGGATGCGCTCCGCGAGATCAGGAAGCTCGTTGATCGCAAAGACGCCCCGGTTGGCGCGAGGGAGCAGGCCGAAGTGCATAGTGAGCTCGTCGGCCAGGTAACGCCCTTCCGCCACTTTGATCGGATCGACATCACCGATCAGGTCCGCCATGGAGGTGTCCGGGGTGGCCAGTTTCTCGGCGTAGCGCTGGCTGCGATGCACCCATGCGATCGGGGTTTCGCTCCCGGCTTCGGCCACCATTGCCCTGGCATAGGCGGAGACGGGATGGTAAGGATCATCGTTGATCTCAGAGCCGGCGATAATGGGCATGTACTCGTCGAGCAGAGAGACGAGGCCACGGATGATACGGGACTTGGCCTGCCCACGCTCTCCCAGCAGGATCAAGTCGTGGCCGGCTATGAGCGCCGCCTCCAGCTGAGGGAGAACCGTGTCCTCATAACCATGGATGCCTTCGATAAGGGGCTCTCCACGCCGGATCCGCTCAATCGCGTTGCGGCGCACCTCCACCCTGACCGGGACGGACTTCCATCCCGACTCGCGCAACTCGCCTAAGGTCTTCGGATTGGGTTCCATAACTCTAGGTTACGGCCTTCCCGGGGCAATTTGCGATGGGAGCCGCCCGCCTGCGGGGCTGCAGGTGCGTCCGCAGGGCGGCTGCTCAAAAATTTCACAATTGTCCGGTTTCATGCAAAGCTATACACCGTGAAAGTGCACTACCACAGCTACGACGCCGTCATTGTCGGCGCCGGCGGGGCTGGCCTGCGCGCCGCCATAGAGGTCGCCGGCAAGGTCCGCACCGCGGTCATAACCAAGCTCTACCCGACCCGATCGCACACAGGCGCCGCCCAGGGCGGCATGTGCGCGGCACTTGCCAACGTGGAAGAGGACTATTGGGAGTGGCACGCCTTCGACACCGTCAAGGGCGGTGACTACCTTGGGGACCAGCCGGCGATCGACATAATGTGCCGCGAGGCGATCGACGCTGTCATCGATCTCGAGCACTTCGGGATGCCGTTCTCAAGGACGCCCGAAGGACGCATCGACCAGAGGCGCTTCGGAGGCCACACCCGTAATCACGGTGAGGCTCCGGTACGGAGAGCCTGCTACGCGGCCGACCGCACCGGCCACATGATCCTCCAGACGCTCTACCAGCAGTGCGTGGCCCACGAAGTGAATTTCTTCAACGAGTTTCAGGTCTTCGACGTCCTTTTCGATGAAAGTGGCGGCCAGAAACGGGCCGCCGGTGTGGTCGCCTACGAACTCGCCACCGGCGACTTACACGTCTTCGTCTCCAAGGGGGTCCTTTTCGCCACCGGCGGCTACGGCAAGATCTTCCGGATATCCTCCAACGCGCACACACTCACCGGCGACGGGCTGGGGGTCCTTTACCGCCGCGGTATTCCCATGCAGGACCTGGAGTTCTACCAGTTCCACCCGACAGGGATCTACGGATTCGGGATCCTGCTCTCCGAGGCGGCCAGAGGCGAGGGCGGAATCCTGCGCAACGGGCTCGGTGAGCGCTTCATGGAGAGGGTCGCCCCCACCGTCAAGGACCTCGCCCCGCGCGACATGGTCTCCAGAGCCATCCACGCCGAGATCCGCGAGGGGCGTGGTGCCGGGACCGACAAGGACTTCGTCTACCTCGACCTGACGCACCTGCCACCCGAGCAGATCGACGCCAAGCTGCCGGACATCACCGACTTCGCGCGCACCTACCTCGGGATCGAGCCCAAGACCCAGCCCATCCCCATCCAGCCCACCGCCCACTACGCCATGGGGGGCATTCCCACCAACGTCGAGGGTGAAGTGGTTCTGGACGGCAAGGGGACCGTGGTTCCTGGTCTGTACGCGGCGGGTGAGTGCGCATGCGTCTCGGTGCACGGGGCCAACCGGCTCGGCACCAACTCGCTGTTGGACATCGTCGTCTTCGGCCGGCGTGGCGGCCGGGCCATGGCTGACTACGTCAAGAGTGTGGATCACCCCGAAGTCCCCAGGGGCGCAGAGGCCGAGGTTCGCGACCGGATCGAGCGCTTCAAAGCCGCCAGTGGCGGCGAGAAGGTCCCGGCGATCCGGACCGAGCTGCAGCAAACGATGACGGAGAACGCCTCGGTGGTGCGGACTGCCGAAAGCCTCCGGGCAGCCCATGCCAAGATCGATGAGCTGGTCGAGCGCTACCATTCGATCGCCATCGACGACAAGGGCGAGGTGTTCAACTACGATTTGGTCGAAGCGGTGGAGCTTTCCCACCTGTTGGACCTGGCCAAAGGCCTCGTGGTTGGCGCAGAGGCGCGCCAGGAATCCCGCGGGGCCCATTGGCGCGACGACTTCCCCACCCGGGACGACGTCAACTGGATGAAGCACAGCCTGGCCCACCGCGGCGACGACGGCGACGTCCGCCTCGAGTACAAGCCGGTGATCGGAGGGCGGTACCAACCCATGGAGCGAAAGTACTGATATGACGATGACCGCCCAGCCCCAGTCGCAGGTGACGGCCCACGAGCCGAAGGTGACCGTCCATCTCAAGATCAAGAGATACAACCCGGAAGTCGACACCCGCCCCCATTGGGAGGAATACGAGGTGCAGATGTCGCCAGGCGACCGGGTGCTCGACGCGCTGCACCAGGTCAAGTGGACCATCGATGGCACCCTTAGCTTCCGCCGCTCCTGTGCGCACGGGGTGTGCGGATCCGATGCCGTGGTCATCAACGGCCAGAACATGCTGGCGTGTGTGCACCTGATCCGCAATGTGGGTACGCACCTGACGATCGAGCCCATCCGCGGGCTCCCGGTCATCAAGGACCTCGTAGTGGACATGGAGCCCTTCTTCGCCCAATACCGCTCGATTCTGCCTTACCTGATCGCCTACGACGATCCGGGCTACAAGGAGAGGCTGCAGTCCCCTGAGGACCGGGAACGCTTCGACGACACCACCAAGTGCATCCTCTGTGCCTGCTGCACAACCTCCTGCCCGGTCTACTGGGCCAACGACAGCTACGTCGGTCCGGCTGCGATCGTGAGCGCGCACCGCTTCATCTTCGACTCCCGCGACCAGGCGGCCGCCGAGCGCCTCGACATCCTCAACCAGAAGTCGGGTGTATGGCGCTGCCGGACGGCTTTCAACTGCACCGAGGCCTGCCCGCGAGGGATCTCGGTCACCAAGTCCATCGAAGAGGTGAAGAGGGCGATCCTCTATGACCGCGTCTAGCCCTGATCCGGCCGGCCTGGCCGGCCTCATTGCGGAGCGAGTCTCAGCCCGAAGTCAACGACGTCGGCCCGGCGCCGCGATCTGTCTCGAAATCCGCGACGGAGACGGTGCGGCGCGAGTTGGCATCGCTCCGGACGGTGCGGCGCGAGTCCTCGGCGACACCGAGGAATTTGCCGCCAGAATTACCTTGCACGCCTCAGCCGGCACCGCGGCAGAGGTACTGGCGGGGAACCTGAGCATCCCCGATGCCATCACCGACGGCCTTATAAGGGTTTCCGGGGAGGTTGCACAGCTCGCCTCCATCGGAGATCAGCTGCGCAGCGTGGGGACCTGAAAAGGTGACGCGGCGCTCAAAGGGCGCGAGACGCCCCCCGCGTGGCCACGCAGGCTGGTACAAGATCCGCACGCCCCTGGGTGAACAACTCCGCTACTTCGATGGTTCCGCCTGGACCGAGCGGCGCCGCGACGTTCCGTTCTGGGCCGACGGACCCGAGTGGGAGCAGGTGGCACCGTCCGCCGCGGATATCGACTCCGACAGCGGGTTCGCGGTCCGCAGGCTCTTCCAGCCTGCGCGCATTCCCGCCGCCATCGCGATTCCACATCGGAACCCCAGAGTCCGCCTGCGTGCTGCGCTCGCGTGGATTCTCATTGCCGTGATGGTCGCCGGCACCGCCGGCTCGGCCATTATCTTCTTGACCCAACACGCGGCCCAGGGTCACTGAGCGAGCCGGGGCGGCCTTTGCCTACCCCGGCTACGATGCGCGACCATCCTTGTGGTCCCATCCCCGTGAGGGGTATATGATTTTGCAATCACAACGATCCTTCCAGCCAAGGAGGTCACCTTGTCCATACGGGGTGTCATCGACGATCGAGTTCTCGCAACCTACCGCGAGCTGTTGGATGCCGAGGACGCAGCCTTTTACGAGGTTGAACATGCCTACGAGGACGGAGACAGGGAGCACTTCCTAGCTGACCTGGCGGAGTGGCGAAAAGCCATCCAGGCAAAGTTGAAGTACTTGGATTCCTGCGGACTGGGTGCCGAGGTATAACGAAAGACGGCGAGCATCCCAGGAAGTGGATCCCCGGTTCGCAGGTACCCCGCCCTCGAGGCGGGGTACCTGCTTATTCCGGGTGGAAGAATCCGTTTCTAAACGTCGGCCCTGCTGTTCATGGAGAACAAGACCGCCGGGGCGGGCACCGTCTCCACCCCGGCTCACACCAGGGTTGAGCCGCCCAAATCTTCGAGTGTGATTCCCTCGTCGAACGGAAGTATCCGCAATGGCGGAATCGGCGTAATCTTCACTCCGAGAGCATCACGCTCTGCGCCAAAGCCGAAACCTGTCTAACAGGTCAATCGTGGGTCGCGCGGCAAGTGCCGAGCTTCCCGAGCAGGTGGCCGCAATACAACCGGGCTATTCGCCACTCAGCCTGGCCCGGAATCAGGGCTCCCATTCCGGCACCTTCGCGTCGTGACTCAGTAGTCGCTGATGTGCGTCACTTCGATTTCCCGGTCGGAGTCTCCATGGGCGATCAGTAGTCGCACTCGCTCTCCCGGGCGGTGTTTGCGGATAGTGTCCTGGATATCCTGAATAGTCTGCACGGGTTGGCCGTCGATCGCCAATAGCACGTCCCCGGCCATTATTCCAGCCTCGGAGAGCTGGCTCCCTGATCGGGGAGGTTCCAGGATGAACCCGCCCTCGGGCGGAGCAGCCTCACGGGTAGGTGCAATACCGGCTACTTCCTCGCGCCCCACCTCGACGCAACCGCAAGCTCCCAAGCTGCACATCGGACAAATACATTGGCATTGGAGATGGTCCTCGGCCAACTCGTCGGCAATAATGCGAGACAAATGGGCGGCAAGGGAAAAGGCTGCGTCCCGGTGCGTCTGCATGTGGCGGGGTGCGATATCGCGAAGATCTTCGTCGAAGAGCTTCAGTGACAGTTCGAACAACGCGGCATAGCCAACGGCGGCGTAGGAGAGTTCGGCGAACAGAGCCGCCACGGTTGCGGAGCGTGGACCGGCGGCGCCAACCACACCGGTGAACGGACGCGCCCCGACCGCGGATGCTGTCCGGCGGGTGACGCCGGGGTCGACTCCGGCTGACCGCAGATAGCCAAGAAGCTCCTCCCGATGGGCGTCGATCATGGCGCCAAAGCCGTTCGGAAGTGCGGCCAAGATCTGAGGGTCCAATCCGTTTAGGTCGTCGCTGATGAGGTCCTCCAGGTCAAGCATGCTTAGCACGTTTTGATTCAGCCTCTCCAGACGCAGATCCGTCATGGCTCCCTCCTGGCAACCGACCCAACGCCACACTATGCACATCTGCTGCCCGGAATCTCGGCTTCAGGGTCGGACTGTTCACAGCCTCGCAGGATTGCCGCTCTCACCCGGAGATGCATCTCGCCGCTTGTAGAGCCGGCCGAGGGGCGGCGAGGCTGCGGACAAGATCACGATTTCGGGGAACTCCATCTCTAGCGATTCGCTAAAACCGCCCCGACGCTTCGAGCTGAGCAATGCGCGCAACGATCTCCACCACCTCGGTGTGGCTGGTGTAAAGAGGAGCAAGGCCGAAGCGGATGCGATCGGGCGTCCTGAAGTCGGGCACCACCCTGGCCTCCTCGATCAATGTGCGAGCCACCGTGCGAGCCCGGGGGTGGCCAAGTGTCACGTGGGAGCCGCGCAGCCGTGCCTCCCTCGGGGAGCGAACCTTAAAGTAATGCGGTGCCAGCAGGCGGTCAGCTGCGTGGATGAACAGGTCGGTAAGTGAGGCTCCCTTGCCCTCCAAGCTCTCTATACCCGCCTCCCCGATGAGCTCGGCGCCCTGGGCAACCAGCGCCGTGCCGAGAATATTCGGGGTTCCGGCCCCGAAGCGGCCTATGCCGGCTCGAGGTTTGTAGTCGCTCTCCATCTCGAACTGCCCAGCCTGGGAGAACCAGCCGCGAACCGGACTTTGCACCACCGGGATCAGGTCGGAGCGGACATACAGGTAAGCAGGCGCACCGGGGCCGGCGTTGAGGTACTTGTAAGTACATCCGATCGCCAGCTCGGAGCCGGTGCCGGAAAGATCGACCTTGATCGAGCCTCCTGCATGAGACAGATCCCAGATGATCCGCGAGCCGGCCGACGCGGCGATTGCATTGGCCTGGGCCATGTCGATACGCGCGCCGGAGCGATAGGAGATGGCCGACAAGCAGGCGAAGGCGATGTCGTCGTCGAAGTAGTCCGCCAAGGTTTCCAACGCCAGCCCTTGGTCAATGTCGACGGGCATCTCCACCAACTCCAGTCCCCGCTCTCGGGCGATGCCGGAGAGAACGTAATGGTCGGTCGGAAAGTTGTCCGCCTCGATCAGAATCCTCCTTCGTCCCGGAGCAAGTGAAATGGCAGCGCAAGCAAGCTTGTAGAGATTGACAGTTGTGGAATCGGCGACCAGCACCTCTCCGCGGAGCGCGCCCAGAACCGCCGTAGCGAGGAGATCCCCTGCCGCAAAGGGTAAGTCCACCCAGTTGGACCAGGACCTGATCAACCCTGCACCCCACTCCTGGCGCAACACCCTGTCGGCCAACGACGCGGTGGACGCCGGCATCCTTCCCAGCGAATTCCCGTCCGCGTACAGAAGATCCGGCTCATCAACCAAGAAGCGCTGCTTGAATCCCGCCAGCGGATCTTTCGCGTCGAGCGCCAGCGCTCGCGCCCTCAGCCCGGTCAGTGCCGCGTTCGAATGAACCCGCATGGCTCGCGTCACCCCCTCGATCTCCCTCAGGCTAACGCTGCCCGCGAGTCCTCGCCCGAGGAACGCCGTCGTACATGGCCATGGTTCTCCCACTCGGCAAGAAGCCTTGCCTGGCGGCAAGCCGGAGACACGTTGGCCGGCGCGCCCGCCCGCAGGGCCGGGGGCGGGTGTTCCCATCCGACTACCACCCACCGTGGCTATCCCGCCTCACCCTGCGCGGTCATGGGATAAACCTTTTCCCAATGTCTTACAGTATTTCGAAGCACCCACATGCGCGATAACAAGACCTTCCTCGCTCTAATTCCGCAGCAGCATGTACAGCCCAGGACACCGAATTACAACCGCAAAATTTGGGATTCAATCCAACGGCGTAGCCATTAAGGCATATACTTTGCAGCGGAAGCGAATAGTCAACCCAGCTAACAAGATGGTCGCCATGTGGTTGGGTTTGGAGAATGGCGAAACCGGCGCTCCCTTGAGAGTCATTAATCACGGATTAAGGAGAAATAGCCGGTGTCATCAAAGCTTCTGCTTGCTGCCGGATCGCTCGGCGTTGCATCACTTGCATTCGTGGGGGTAGGCGGCTATGCGGCCTTTACCTCCACCGTAAGCGGTCAACTGAACGTCACCAGCGGCACTTTCGTGCTCAACGTGTCAAAAGGGGCCAGCGAGTCTTCCATTACCTGCACCCAGGGCGGCATAGCCCAGAACAACGCCTGGTTCGGCAGCAACCAGTGCTTCGAGGGGTCAGCCTCCAACGGGGTCTGGCAATGGGGATCTGGATACAACGCGCCTGTCGAGAACGCCTCGGGTAACAATATCTCAATAACCATTCCCAATGTCTCGCCTGGTGTCGCCTATGGCTCGAACTTCTCTGTCCAGGATTACGGGTCGTTGCAGGGGCTTGTTCAGTACGTGAATTACGCAGCAAATCAGAACAACACCCTGGCGCAAGGGACCAAGATCTACGTCTATCAGGCGGTGGGGCAGTATCAGAAATTCGACAACGGTACCGTCTACGGCCTAAACGCGGATGGGAGCTACTATGCGTGTTCCGGGGTCAATGACTTCAGCACTCCCAGTACTGTCGTTGGCGCGCAATGCCTCCAGGGAGCGCTCAACACGGGGCTGACGGATCGGTATGGGAACACCTACAGCGCCATCACCTTCTACGAGCTGCTGGGGCAGACGCCTGCCAACGGCAACGCTCAATTCAAGGTCATCAATGGCTTCGTGCAGCCCTGGCGCAACACCCAGACCTCGGCACTGGCCGCACCCGGCAGCGAGGGTGGCGTAAGCTTCAAGGCGGTGGTGGCGGTCTCCGACGCGACTGGGAACTCGGCCGAGTATCAGACGATCACGCCTAGCTTCTCGGTGATTGGTGACACCCTGCCTTGATGCGAGAGCTGAATTCGGTGGCCGCTGGATCCGGGTCGAGGCCAGCCAATGAGGCTCGCTGACGACGTGGCGCCCAAGGCACCGACCAGGCATCACGAGCGACTCCGCACCGCCTCCAAGGCGGTGCGGAAAGCCCTGTCCTGGGTTCTCCTCGTAGCAGCTTCAGCGCTGTTCTTGACAGCCTCGGTCTCCGTCGTAAGCCGCCGATGGCAGGTAACCCCGATCCTGACCGGCAGCATGGTCCCTGATCTGCCGATCGGCTCAGCGGCGATCTCAGAGCATGAGCCACTCTCCAGCGTGAGGGTGGGCCAGATCGTGCTGCTTCACCCCCCGATTGATCCCAGCGTCACCTACGTGCACAGGATCGTCTGGCTGAAGCGGACCTCCTCGGGCACGGAAATCCGCACCCGCGGTATAGCCAACCCCGCCGATGACCCGTGGACCGTGCGTGTAGAGAGTCCGAACGTCTACGTGGTCAAGCACGACATACCGTTGGTCGGCTATGTCAGCACATGGCTTCGCTCGGCCAAGGGGCGCGCGCTCACCCTGCTTGCCGCCGGGTTGCTCTCCATGGCCCTGGTCGCTTCATTCATCCGCGATGAGATGAAAAAGCGGCGAACGCTTCACCCTAGTCGCAAGCGAGCGCGCTAGCTAGTCGGTAAACGGCTTTGGCTCGGCCCAACGCCTACACCATTAGCCCTTCAGCAGATCCGCAACGTCGTTGCGCTCCGCCACGAGCTCATCGGTGGTGATGGCGATCTTGGAGCGGGCGAAATCGTCGATCTCGAAGCCTTCCACCACCTTCCAGCTATTGCCGTCCGAAGCGACGGGGAAGCCGAACTGCAGACCCTGGGGAATGCCATACTCGCCACGGCTCATGACCGAGATCGACGCGCAGGTGTCCGCCGGGGTCGGGGTGATGATGCTGCGAACCGAGTCGATCACCGCGTTGGCCGCCGATGCCGCCGAAGAAGCTCCACGGGCATCGATGATCGCGGCGCCGCGCTTCTGCACCGTGGTAATGAACTCACCCTTCAGCCATTCGTGATCGGTTATCACCTCGGTGGCAGGCTTGCCGCCGATGGTGGCGTTCGCAAAGTCGGGGAACTGGGTGGCCGAGTGATTGCCCCAGATGGCCACGTTCTTGACCTCCGACACCTCCACACCGGCCTTGTGGGCAAGCTGGCTGACCGCACGGTTCTGGTCCAGGCGCGTCATAGCGAAGAAGCGCTCCGCCGGCACGTCCTTTGCCGCCTCGCGAGCGATGAGCGCATTGGTATTGCAGGGGTTGCCGACCACGAAGACACGCACGTCGCTCGCAGCAACTTTGGCAATGGCCCGGCCCTGAGGACCAAAGATCCCGCCGTTGACACCCAGCAGGTCGCGGCGCTCCATGCCCGCCTTGCGCGGCATCGCACCCACCAGAATCGCCCAGTTGACCCCATTGAAGCCCGTTTCGAGATCCGCCGTCAGCTCCATGCCGGTAAGCAGAGGGAAGGCGCAGTCATCGAGCTCCATCGCCACGCCCTCAAGGGCGCGCATGGCCGGCTCGACCTCGATCAGGCGCAGCGAGACAGGCGTCTCCGGGCCGAACATGGCGCCGGAGGCGATGCGGAACAGGAGGGAATAGCTGATCTGGCCGGCAGCGCCGGTTACAGCCACGGAAATGGGGGTCTTGCTCATCTCTTCTCCTTGACTTAGGTGCCCATGCCTTATTCGGAGCATGGGCACACTTCAAATCGTCGCGCTTACAGGCGGTCGACGATGGCCGATGCGAACTCGGAGCACTTGACCTCGGTCGCCCCGTCCATGAGCCGCGCGAAGTCGTAGGTCACCACCTTGTCGGCGATGGTGCGCTCGAGCGCGCTGACGATGTTGGCGGCGGGCTCGCTCCAGCCAAGGTGCTCGAACATCATGACCCCGGAGAGCAGCACGGAGCCGGGGTTCACCTTGTCCTGGCCCGCGTATTTGGGCGCGGTGCCGTGGGTCGCCTCGAAGATGCCGTGCCCGGTCACGTAGTTGATGTTTCCGCCCGGGGCGATCCCGATCCCGCCGACCTGCGCGGCCAGGGCATCGGAGAGATAGTCGCCATTCAGATTCATCGTGGCGATAACGTCGAACTCTTCGGGACGCGTGAGGATCTGCTGCAGAGTGATGTCGGCGATTGCATCCTTCACCAGGACCTTGTCGCCCGGCTTCCCACCACAGTCGTCCCAGCCGACAGCCTTGTCTGCGAACTCCTCGCGCACCAGCTCATAGCCCCAGTTGCGGAATGCGCCCTCGGTGTACTTCTGGATGTTTCCCTTGTGCACCATGGTCACGCTCTTGCGCCCGCGATCGATCGCATAGTTGACGGCGGCCCGGATGAGGCGCTTGGAACCGGTCTCGGATATGGGCTTGACGCCGATCCCCGAATCCTTGCGGATCTCCCAGCCGAACTGGTCGTGAAGGTACTCGATAAGCTGCACCGCCTGCGGGCTGCCCTGCTCGAACTCGAGGCCTATGTAGACGTCCTCGGTGTTCTCGCGGAAGATGACCATATCCACCTTCTCCGGGTGCAGCACCGGAGAGGGAACGCCCTGGAACCAGCGCACCGGTCGCAGGCAGACATAAAGGTCGAGAATCTGGCGAAGCGCCACGTTCAGGGAGCGGATCCCGCCACCCACCGGAGTGGTCAACGGACCCTTGATTCCGATGAGTAGGTCCCGAAAGGCCTCGACGGTCTCGTCGGGGAGCCAGCTTCCGGTCTCATTGAAGGCCTTTTCGCCGGCCAACACCTCGCGCCAGGCGATATTCTTGCCGTGCTTCTTGGCGGCCGCATCCATGACCAGTTGAGCGGCCGGCCAGATGTCAACACCGGTTCCATCGCCTTCGATGTACGGAATGATCGGCTCGTCCGGGACGATTAGCTCCCCAGTTGGGGACATAGTGATTTTCTCTGCCATAGTGGCCGATACTATCCCCAAATGCCAGGGGGGATTAAAACGAGAGCCCCATGCGGATGCCTCGCTAAGCTCTCCGCGTGCCGAACACCGCCTCGTAAATTGCGACGGTCGTGGCTGCCTGGTTCATGGTGAAGACATGCAGGCCTTCGACCCCCATGGCCAAAAGGTCGGTGCAGAGGTCGATGGCAATCCGGGTGCCCTCGGCCTGGAAGCCCGCCGGGTCGTCCTCGTAGCGCTCGAGCCTGGACGCCACCCTTGCCGGGATCGAGGTTCCCGACAGCTCCGCCATCCGCTTCATGGTCGAGAGGCTGGTCGGCGCCATGATACCCGGGAGCACCGGCTTGTTCACCCCGCGCTTGGCCAATGCATCACGCAGGCGCGCGTAACGATCGGCGGTGTAGAAGAACTGGGTAATCGCGTAGTCCGCGACCTCCAGCTTTTCCGCAAGCCGGTCCATGTCCGCCTCAAAGCTCGGAGCTTCCGGGTGGCCCTCGGGGTGGGCCGCCACCCCGACGCACATCGAGTATTTCCCGCTTGCCAGGCGCGCCAGGTCGATGGCGTGGGCGAGCTCACCCGGAGCCAGCTCCTCGCTCGATTCCAGCGGTGGATCGCCACGAAGCGCCAGTAGGTTCATGATCCCCTGGCTGGTGTACCGCTCGAGGATCGCTTCAAGATCGCCTTGGCTGTGCGCAGCAGTCACGAGGTGCGCGACCGGAAGAAGCCCGTAATCACGGCGCAGGCGGACCACCAGCTCATGGGTGTGCTCACGCGTCGAGCCGCCCGCGCCATAGGTGATGGAGGCGAAGTCGACCCTCAGGTTCGAAAGCTCCACGAGGGCGGCCTCCAGGCGCGCCTCCGCCGCGGGCGAGCGCGGCGGCCAGAGTTCGACCGAGAAAAGGGGGCCGGTGCGGTTGGCGATCAGCTCGTCAACCCGCATTTGCAACTACGCCTCCGGCCCTGGCGGCCTCCAGCGCGTTCACCAGCAGCATGGCCCGGGTCATCGGCCCAACGCCCCCGACCGTCGGGGTCACAGCGGAGGCCACTTCGGATACCGAGGGATCAAGGTCGGAGGAGAGCTTGCCGTTGACGAAAGGCGTACCGGCACCGACTACGACAGCGCCGGGCTTGATCATGTCACCCCTGATCACCCCGGCCACACCTACCGCCGCAATGACGATGTCGCCCTGGCGGGTCACAGTACCGAGGTCCTCGGTCCCGGTGTGGGCGATGGTGACGGTGGCGTTGCACCCCTTGCGCTTTGCCGAGAGGAGCATGGCCAGCGGCCGCCCGATGGTCAGGCCCCGCCCGACCAGGACCACATGCTTGTGCTCCACCTGTACGCCGTAGAAGGAGAGGAGCTCGACGATCCCTGCCGGGGTGCACGGAAGCGGGCCAGGCTCGTTCATGACCAGTCTGCCCAGGTTCACGGGGTGAAGCCCATCGACGTCCTTGGCCGGCAAGATGGAGAGCAGGGCCTGCAGCTGGTCCAACCCTGCCGGGAGCGGAAGCTGCAGCAGGATCGAGTCGACCTCACCAGAGGAGTTCATCTCCTCGATGACGGCGAGAAGCTCCGCCTCGGTGGCGTCCTCCGAGAGCTGGCGGTGGAGGGAGGCAATGCCCACCTCATCGCAGTCGCGGTGCTTCATCGCCACGTACTTGGCGCTGGAGGGGTCGTCGCCTACCAGGATGGTGCCGAGCCCTACCCCCTTGCCGAGGGCGGCAAGCTCAGCCACGCCGGCTTTCACCCGCTCCTTGATGGAGGCTGCGACGGCGTTACCGTCGAGAATCTTCGCAGTCATAGATGCCGGGCCTCTCAGTGTTTGAAGTGTCGTTCGCCGGTGAATACCATGGCCAGACCGACCTCGTCGGCGGCTTCGATTACCTTGGCGTCGTTGATCGATCCCCCTGGGGAGATGACCGCGGCCACACCCGCCTCGGCCAGGGCCAGCATCCCGTCCGGGAAGGGAAAGAAGGCGTCCGAGGCTCCGCAAGAGCCGACCGCGCGCTCACCGGCCTTGGTCGTGGCGATACGGGCGGAGTCAAGACGGTTCTGCTGACCCGCACCGATACCCACCGCCATCTCGTCCCTCACCACGACAACGGCATTGGAACCGGTCCGGGCGCACACCTTCCAGGCCATGGCCAGGTCCCGCATCTGCGCCGGGGTCGGCGCCGCCTTGGTCACCACCTTCCAACCCGCGGCCTCGGCCAGGAAGCGGTCAGGCTCCTGCACCAGGAACGCGTTGCCAAGCGAGCGGATCTGCAGGCCCGCCTCCTCGGGGGAGGGGGCCTCGACCAGCCTGGTGTTCTTGCGCTTGGCGGCGAGCATCTCCACCACGCCCTCGGCATAACCGGGGGCAATAATGACATCCGCCTTGGGATTTGCGGCCAGTTCGGTGGCCAGTTCGGCATCAACTTCGCGATTGAGCGCGACGATTCCACCGAAAGCCGAGACCGGATCGGCCTCGAAGGCGAGGCGGTAGGCGTCGGAGATGCCGGCGTCGGAGACCGCCGCTCCGCAGGGGTTGGCGTGCTTGACAATGACGGCGGCCGGGCGAGAGGCATCGGCCAGCTCGTGCACCAGCCTCCAGGCGGCATCGGCGTCGAACAGGTTCAGATAAGACAGCTCCATCCCGGAATGCTGCTTGAGCCCCTGCAGCCAGCTGGGACGATTGGAGGCGAAATAGAGCGCTCCCATCTGGTGGGGGTTCTCGCCGTAACGCAGGCCCCGTGCCTTTTCGAGGTCAAGGCCGATCCGCTCGGGTAGCGGACCATCCGAGTCCGAGAGCCAGTCCGAGATCAGCCGGTCATACGCCGAGAGGTGGTCGAATGCCTTGGCTGCCAGCCGGCGCCTGAACGCGAGCGGCACCTCGCCCTGGCGCAGAGCCTCCAGCAGGGGCTGATAGTCGGAAGGATCGACCACCACGGCGACCGCGGCGTGATTCTTGGCCGCCGCCCGGATCATGGACGGCCCGCCGACGTCGATCGTCTCGATGGAGGGGGTCTCGGCGAAGGGATAGAGGTTGCACACCACCACATCGATGATCTCGATCCCCATCCGCTCCAGATCGGCCATGTGGGCTGGCTTCGAGCGATCGGCAAGGATGCCGCCGTGGATACGCGGATGCAGGGTCTTGACCCGTCCGTCGAGCATCTCGGGCGAACCCGTCACCTCCTCCACAGAGAGGTGGGCGATCCCTGCCTCGGCCAGGGCGGATGAAGTCCCGCCACTGGCGACCAGCTCGTATCCGAGGGCCGACAGCTCGCGGGCCAGGTCGACGATCCCCTCCTTGCGATAGACGGAAAGCAAGGCTCTCATCGGCCGCTACCTTTCAACTCGGCGTGGGAGCCTCGCTCCGCGCGCCACCTTTCCTGAAACTCGAAGAAGTCCCCCTGGCCCTCGCGGGCGAGGAACTCCGCGTACTGGCGCAGGGTGAGTGGGTAAAGAACCCGCTCGACTTCCTTGATGCGCTCGTGCAGGGTGGACTCGGTATCCCCAAGGCGCACCTCCACCGCCCGCTGGGCGAGAATCGGACCGGCGTCCACCGCCAGGGTGGCAAGGTGAACGGTGCAGCCGGTCACCCTCACGCCATAGCCGAGCGCCTCCCGCACCGCGTGCCATCCCGGAAATGCGGGCAGCAGCGACGGGTGGGTGTTGAGGATACGGCCCTGGTAGGCCTCATGCACCGGCTGTTCGAGAACGGTGCCGTAACCGGCCATGGCAACCAGTTCGATGCCGCCACTCTCAAGCTCATTTGCGACTTCGTGGCTGTAGGCCATCCTGTCGAATGCGGGCGTGAAGTCCCTTCTATAGCACCGCATAAGCGGTATGCCATGGACCAGGGCCAGCTCTTCCGCACCACAAGGCCGGTCCACGAGCACCGAGGATACCTCGATGCCTTGGGTGACCATGGCGTTCAGGATGGTACCGCTGCCAGAAGCGAGTACCGCGATTTTCACGGATACAGCATATGAGCGATGCGCGGTTGCCAACCGCCCCCGGCGCGCACTGCTCGACAGCAATCGGCAATCGGGACCTGGCGGGGAGCGTCAAAAGCCGTTCACTTCGAGTCACAACCAGACAGCCCGCTCAACGCCACCTGCGCACCCTGCCCGGCGTGGCCCCACGGCGTTCACTATCGCACAGGTTCACGTGCTCGTGTGACAGAGGGCACTGTGAATCCTGCACGGCCATTCGAGCTGGTGACGCCCACCTTGGATGGAGAGTTACGGCCGTGCTGTCTCATGCCGGAACGAGCTTCACCCTCGGCCAGATCGCGCCTCTCGTGGGCCCTGCGAGCATGAGCGGCCTGCGCAGGACTCCGGGCCGTCTCGCCCCCGTCAGGGAATCGTGATCGCCCATCGCACCCCTGGCCGCCCACCCAAGACCTCATGCAAGCCGATCCCGGCGCAGAGAGGCACCTCGCGCCACTTCTCCGGCACAAGACCCTTGCCGAATGCAACCACACTCCGTGCGGCCGCGACGATCGGGAAAAGGCCCAGCGCGCCAGATCCACGCGGAGTGAACACGAGGAATCGAGTGACCGGGTCCGAACACGAGGTCTGCGAATGCCGACGTTACGTGGACCCGCGCTCGCGAGGGACCGCGCGCGGGCGAGCCAAACCAAGCGCGGCTACGCCACGGCTACACGACGGCAACGCCCAGCCAAGACGATGCTTGGCTGGGCGTCACCGGATCTTCGATGAATTCGGCCTCAGCTGAGCTTGTGGACGATCTCCACCATCGCCTCGCCGGCGGCCGTCGGGTTTGGCGCAACGATGACGCCTGCCTCGGCAAGCGCGTCCATCTTGGCCTTGGCGGTTCCCTGCGAACCGGAGATGATGGCGCCCGCATGGCCCATCTTCTTGCCAGGCGGCGCGGTCTGCCCGGCGATGTAGGCAACGACGGGCTTGGAGAAGTGCTCCGCTATGAATGCGGCCGCCTTCTCCTCGTCGGCACCACCAATTTCGCCGATCATCAGCACAGCCTTGGTCTCCGGGTCGGCCTCGAACGCAGCCAGGCAGTCGATGAAGCTGGTTCCGGGCACGGGGTCGCCACCGATGCCTACGCAGGTGGTCTGGCCGACACCCTGCTGGGACAGCTCGTGGATGGCCTGGTAGGTGAGGGTGCCCGAGCGGGAGACGATTCCAACCGGTCCGCCGGGAAGGGCGATGTCACCGGAGGTGATCCCGATGTTGCACTTCCCTGGCGAGATGATGCCGGGGCAGTTTGGCCCGAGCAGGCGCGTACCTGGGTACTCGTCGCGCAGGAGGTTGAAAAAGTACGCCTCGTCCTTGGCGGGAATGAACTCGGTGATGCAGACCACGAACGAGACACCGGCCTTGGCCGCCTCGAGGACAGCGTCACCCGCGAAACGGGGAGGGACCGAGACGAAGCTGGCGGTGGCACCGGTCACGGCGACCGCCTCTTCCACGGTGTCGAAGACGGGGATCCCGTCCACGTCGGTTCCGCCCTTGCCGGGCGTCACACCCGCGACGACCTTTGTGCCGTAGTCGCGATTCCTGAGCCCGTGGAATCGGCCTTGACCGCCGGTGAGTCCCTGCACCACCACTCGGGTGGTCTCGTCAACGAAGATGCTCACTCGCCTATGCTCCCTTGTTCTCGTTCACGATTTCGACCGCGCGGCGGGCCGCTGCCAGCATGGTCCCCTCCACCACCAGGCGTGGAGAGACATGCGGAGCCAGGATCTCCCTGGCCAGGTCAGAATTGGTCCCGTCCAGGCGGATCACCATCGGAGCGCGAAGCTCGACGCGGTTGAGAGCCTCCAGGATCCCCTGGGCGACCTCGTCGCAGCGGACGATTCCACCAAAGATGTTGACCAGCACCGCCTCGACGTTCTCGTCGGTGTTGATCACCTCGAGCGCCGCTGCCATCGTGTCCGCGCTTGCGCCGCCTCCAAGGTCAAGGAAGTTGGCAGCCGATCCACCGACCTGGTTGACCACGTCCAGGGTGGACATGGCCAGGCCCGCCCCGTTGGCGATGATTCCCACCGAGCCGGAGAGGCCAATGTAGTTGAGCCCGCGCTCCTTGGCGAGACGCTCGCGCCCGTCGTACTCGACGGTCTTGGCCCATTCCGCCCACTCGGGATGGCGGAAGGCGGCGTTGTCATCGAGGGTCACCTTGGCATCCAGTGCGTGAACTTTGCCCGCGGTGTTGAGGATCAATGGGTTGATCTCCACCAGGTCCGCGTCGCCCTCGACGAAGGCGCGATAGAGCGCCTCGAGGACATCGGCCACGCCTTGGCGCGCCTCGGGGTCGATGCCGGCGGATTCGACCGCCTCCTCCAGCATCTCCCTGTCGACACCCCCGACCGGATCGATATGCCTGCGCACGATGGCCCCGGGATCGGTGGCGGCCACCTCCTCGATGTCCACACCGCCCTTGGCCGAGAGCATCAGCAGGTAGAGCTTGGCCGAGCGGTCCAGGGTGTAGCTGGCGTAGTACTCCTTGGCGATGTCCGAGGCGTGCTCGACCCAGACCCGCTTGACGAGGTGGCCTTTGATGTCCATGCCCAGGATGGCCTGGGCATGCGCGCGGGCCTCCTCCTCGTTGCCTGCGATCTTGATGCCGCCCGCTTTGCCTCGGCCTCCAACCTGAACCTGGGCCTTGATGACTGCAGGGAACTCGGCCGCCACCGCCTGGCGCACGGACTCCTCCACTGTCTCGGCCACGCCGCCCGGCGAGGTCGGTATCCCATAACGGGCAAAGAACTGCTTGCCCTGGTACTCGAAAAGGTCCACCTGGCGTGTCTCCTTGATTGTCGGTCTGAAATCCGGTGGGAAAAGGTGGTGGCTAGATGGAGGCCATCCCCTTCTCACGGCGATCGAGGACGTCCTCGAGCCACGCGGCGATGCGTGGCAGTGGAGCGCCCGGCGTGAAGACCGCGGCCACGCCGAGGCGCTTCAGGGGCTCGATGTCGGCTTCGGGTATGATGCCGCCGACCATCACCACGACGTCATCCAGCCCGGCCGCGCGTAATTCGTCGATCACCTTGGGGACGAGGGTCATGTGCGCCCCGGAGAGGAGGGAAAGGCCGACGGCGTCGGCGTCCTCCTGCACCGCGGCGGCTGCGATCTGCTCAGGGGTCTGGTGCAGGCCGGTGTAGATTACCTCGAAACCGGCGTCACGCAACGCCCTGGCGATTACCTTGGCGCCACGGTCATGGCCATCCAAGCCCGGCTTGGCAACAACTACGCGATATGGACGTTCCACGGCGTCCAATATAGGCAATAACGACCCTTAAGTCGAAAAGACCCTAACGATCGCTCAGATACGCCTGCTGAGCCCTTCCCAATACGGGGCGCGCAGTTGGGCCTTCAAGATCTTGCCCGCCAGCGAACGAGGGATCTCCTCCACCACCTTCACGTGCCTTGGCGCCTTGTAGTGGGCGAGCTGGTCGCGGCAGAGATCGATCACTTCGCGTTCCAGCTCGTACTCGTCGATCTCCCCGGCGGTCACCGAGACCAGCGCCAGGACGCTCTCGCCGAACTCGTCATCGGGCACACCGATCACCGCGGTGTCGAGCACCCTGGGGTGGGTATGGATCACCGCCTCGATCTCGGCGGGGTAGATGTTCACCCCACCCGAGATGATCATGTCGATCTTGCGGTCGCTGATGAAGAGGTATCCCTCCTCGTCGAGATATCCGACGTCGCCGACGGTGGAGAAGCCGTCGCCGATGCGCGCCGCCTCCGTCTTCCCCGGCTCGTTGTGATAGTGGAAGCTGCGTTGCCCGCGCGCCGCCACGACCCCGGAGCGACCCTGCGGGAGCTCCTCTCCATCCTCGCCGAAGATACGCAGGTCGACGTTGGGCATGGCCCGGCCTACGCTGCCGCGCTTTCGCCGCCATTCCTCGGGTGAAATCATCGTGTTCACGCCGAGCTCGGTGGAGCCGTAGTACTCGACGACGTGATCTCCGAAAACCTCCAGAATCCCGTCCTTCACCGCCGGCGGGCATGGAGCTCCTCCGTGCCAGATCACCTGGATCGTGGAGAGGTCGTAGGAGCCGATCACCTCTTTAGGCAGCTTTAGTATGCGGACGAACTGGGTGGGGACCATGTGGATGCTCGTGATGCGATGGCGCTCGATAGCCGCCAATGTCGCCTCGGGATCGAAGCGGCCCTGGATGAAGACGGAGGAGCCCGCCAGGAGAGGCACGGCCGAGAAGAGCCACTGGGCCGAATGGTAGACGGGTCCGTCCAACAGCGCACGCCCATGGCGAGGCATTCCCAGCCCCGCGCTGTAGGCCATCACAAACTGCGAAAGGGTCAACGGGAGGGCGGTGGCCGTGCCCTGCACCCCCTTGGGACGCCCGGTGGTGCCCGAGGTGTAGAACATCGGCATCCCGAAACCGAGGGGATCCCCGAGTTCCGGGACCGGCCCGCCGGAGACCACCTCCTCGTACGGCTGCCAGGACGGGTCGGATCCCTCCCCCTGTAGCGCCACCACGCGTCCCCGGTAGCCGGACTCCCGAATCCCCAGAGAGGCGACCTCGGCGAGCGAGGGGTCCACGAAGAGGACGCCGGGGCTCGCGTCCTGGAGCACGTAGGCGAGCTCGGAGTGGGACCAATGCCAGTTGACCGGGATGTAGGAAACCCCCAGCAGGCTGGAGGCGATTATCACCTCGTAATACTCCGCGCGGTTGTGCGAGAAAACGGCCACCACGTCCCCGGCACTGACGCCCTGCTTGCCCACCCAAGCGGCGAGACCTCCAGCGCGTGTTGCAACCTCGGCCGCGGAAAAAGTTCTACGCGGATCGGTCAGCAGCACTCGGCCGGGATCGTCGAGCAGGAGTGTTTCGAGGAATTCGGGCATGCCAAAGGATATCCCGCTCGCCAGCGCCGCGGTGTGCAACGGGGATGCCACCTCCGACCTCCGCAGCACCTACAATCTGCCCCCGGGGGCGGGAAACGGAGGGATGCCATGCCAAATGCTTCCAACAGCGCTGTCGACGCCATCGCCGAGGAATACCTCGAGCGCCTGGTCAAGCTGGATCCGATTACCGCGACCTACCTGGGAATCCCCGGCCACGACACCGAACTCAACGACTTCTCCCCCGCCGGGGCGGCCGCCTCCCAGGAACTCTCCCTCTCCACCCTGGGCAAGCTGCGGTCATTGGGCCATCTGACCGGCCGCGGCCGGATCGCAGCCGCGGCCATGGGCGAGCGTCTCCAGCTCGCCATCGATCTGTTCGATGCGGGCGAGTACAAGCGCCAGCTGAATGTCATCGAGAGCCCGCTTCAGTACGTGCGTATGGCCTTCGACCTGATGCCCGCGGCCAGTGAGGAAGACTTCTCCGCCATCGCCCAACGCCTGGCCCTGGTGCCCAGGACCATGGCCGGCTACCGGGTGTCGCTCCAAGAGGGGCTGTCCGAGGGGTCACCCGCTCCCGCACGGCAGGCTTTAGCCGGCGCCGCCGAGGCACGGGCCTACGCGGCACCGGGGGGCTATTTCGCAAATCTTGCCGCTTCGTATCGAGGCGGCGACGCCGTTCTGGCCGCGCGGCTGGCCGATGCCGCCACTGCAGCGGCAGCGGCCTATGACGAGTTCGCCGGGTGGCTCGAGCGTGACTATGCCCCGGCCGGCCACACCTCGGACTACGTGGGCGCGGAGCGCTGGCAGCTGGCGTGCCGGACCTACAACGGCATGACACTGGATGTCGTCGAGACCTACCGATGGGGGTGGGAGGAACTGGCCAGGATCGAGGCGGAGATGATCCGGGTCGCCAGCCAGATCGCCCCCGGAGAGGCCCTGGAACTGGTGATGTCCTCGCTGGACGAGAGGCCCGGCTACGTGATCGAGGGGGAGGAGAACTTCCTCGCATGGAACCAGCGCCTGCTTGACGAGACCATGGACGCACTCGCGGGAAAGCACTTCGACGTGAGCGCCGACGTGCGCCGTCTCGAGGCGCGTCTGGCCCCTCCGGGTGGAGCCGCCGCCATGTACTACACCGCGCCGAGCGCCGACTTCTCCCGTCCGGGGCGCACCTGGTATCCCACCATGGGACGCACGGTATTCCCCCTGTGGACCGAAGTGTCGACGGCCTATCACGAGGGTGTCCCCGGCCATCACATGCAGATCGCCCAGATACTCGACCTAGGCGAGCGCATCAACGTCTTCCAGCGGATGCTGGGCGGTATTTCCGGCCACACCGAAGGCTGGGCGCTCTATGCCGAGCGCCTCATGGACGAGCTCGGCTTCCTGGAGGATCCCGTCTACAAGCTGGGGATGCTCGCCGCACAGGCCTTCCGTGCGGCGCGGGTTGTGGTGGATATCGGACTGCACCATCAGTGCCGGATCCCCCCCGGGCACCGCTTTCTCCCGGCCGAGGTATGGACGCCCGAGCTTGCCGTCGAGCTGATCCATTGGATGAGCGGGCGCGAGCGCGCCTTCTCCGAGAGCGAGGTGGACCGCTACCTGGGCTGGCCCGCCCAGGCCACCAGCTACAAGGTGGGCGAGCGGGTCTGGCTGGAGACACGTGAGGCCTCGCGCGCCGCTCGCGGCAACGCATTCTCCCTCAAGGAGTTCCACCACCGCGGCTTCGAGCTGGGATATGTCGGCCTCGCCCAGCTCCGCGAGGAGCTCGGCAACTAGCCACGAGCCGATTGCGCGACGGTTCGGGAACGAAGCGCCCGTTTCTCCCGCTAGGATGTCGCCCATGTCGAACGCCATCGCGAATATCGCTATCTTCGGGGCCGTCGGCCTCGGCGCGCGCCGTGGCGTCCGGACTGCGGTGCGACCCGTGATGATCGTGCCCCTCAGCGCGCTTTAGGTAAGCCGCGCCCCGCCGGCTGGTTCCGGCCCAACCTCCCTCTCGCGCCAGGGCATACGTGCGCCACCTTCCTCCCTTCACCTGCGGCCCGGTACTGGGCCGATCCCCGATCGAGCATCATGAAAACCGCGAAATCCCTGCTGTCAGACTCAAGCGCCCGGGCGTTCCTGGGCGCCCAGGCGCTCTCCTATTCGGCCTCGGCGGCCGTGCCGCTGGTCATCTCATTCGCGCTGTTGGACACCCATCGCTCCGCCCTGGTGGTCGGCAAGGTCCTGGCCGCCACCGATCTGCCCTTCGTGCTCCTCCTCCTGGTGGGAGGGGCGATTGCGGACCGCTTCTCCCGACGCGGCGTGGCAGTGGTCTCGGAGTTCGCTCGTGCGGTGCTACTCGCAGCCATGGCCATGCTGGTGGTCTCCCCACACTTCTCCGCCTCCGCCCTGGCAGCGCTGGGCGCCGCCTGGGGCATAGCCCGGGCGTTCTTCGCACCCACGATCACCGGGATGACTCCGGAAATCTTCGCCGAGGATGCCCTGACCTCCGCGAACGGTTATCGCGAAGCTGCACGCTCCTTCGGCAACACCGGCGGCCCTGCCCTGGGAGGCCTCGGAGTCGCCATCTTCAGCCCCGCTGCCGCCCTGGGCTTCTTCGCGCTCGCCTACCTTGCTTCGGCCATCTGGCTCCTGTCGATGGCATACACCCCGGTCGGCCGGGAGGTAATCTCCAAATCTTTCGTCTCGGATCTTCGCACCGGCTATCGCGAGGTCCGCTCCCAAGCCTGGTGCTTCATCACCATCGTCGTCTACTCCTTCATGCACCTGCTCGTCTTCGGGCCGCTGGTGGTGCTGGGGCCGGCGATCATGAAGTCCCAGCACCTGGGCGGGGCCGCGGCCTGGGGCCTCCTCGGGGGCGCAGAAGGGCTGGGTGGAATCGCCGGGGCGGTGCTGGCTTCGCGAATCAAGCTCAAGCGGCCTGTCTGGACCTCGAGCGTGATTGCGCTGGCATCGACTCCGGCCCTGATCCTTCTGGCGATTGCCGCTCCGGTGGCCGTGATGGTGCCGGGCTTCGCGCTGGTGGGCCTTGGTTTTGCCTTCATCGGAGTCAACTGGGAGACCGCTATGCAGAAGAGCTTCCCGCTGGAGGCGATGTCCAGGGTCTCGGCCTTCGACATCTTCGGATCCGTTGCCCTATACCCACTCGGCCAGGTGCTCGGCGGCGCGGCCACCGGGGTCATCTCGGCCCAGGCGGGCGCGGCCGGGGCCGCAGTTGCCATGGTCGCGCTCTCGGGGGTGCTGCTCGCCTCCAGGTCGGTCTACCGGCTCACCTCGCACGGCATCACTACGGGCAAGACGGCCTGATCCCGTAGGCAGCGGCGGCGCACGCACCGAGGATGGCTCCGGCATTGGCGCAATCGTGCCCCACGAACCCGAAGCTCCAGCTCACAGGAGAACTGGAACGAAAGTCGCCGGCCCGTCGGAGAGGACGGGCCGATCGGCTTGGGGAGGATTGGCCTATGCGACTGCTGGACCCCAGCCACGCCACCGAGCGCCACATGTCGGCCCATCCCGGCTTACGGGCCCGGAAATCGGCGAGTTTCTCGGCTTCGACGCCTCGGCGGCGGTCTGTGAAGTGGGCACCGAATTCGCCATCGGCAGCAAAACCAAGGTTACGAACACCGGCACCTACCTCGACGCCCCGCCCACCGCTTTCGCTCCGGTGACGACCTCTCCGCGCTGGCGCTCGAACGGTGTGCCTTGCTACCCGCGGTCGTCTTCGACGGCCAGGGCCCGATCGACGCCCAGGCGTTCGACGGTGCCGTGCTCGGAGGAGGTGCCCCGTGTTGTGGCGCACGGGTTGGGATCGACTCGGCCAACCTCGACGACATCAGCACCGTCAGCCGACCCACGCACAGCGTCCTGCTTGCGGCCGGCATACCAGTCGTTGAGCATCTCACCCGCCTGGGAGAGCTACCGGCGGAGAGCACGACCTTCACCGCCGTGCCTCCAACAGTCCGAGGCTTGGCCACCTTCCCCGTCCGCGCACAACTCCCGCAGCCGGCCGGCAGGGGCACCGTAAAGCCTGGCGAGCCCATGGGGAACCCGGTCCGGACCGGGTCGGTCGATTCAGGCTCAGACCCGGGGGCCGAACGGCCAATGCCTGGGCTCATGGCTTGCGCGGTCCCCTTGGATCGCTCGGCGGGACGAAGAATGGCGACTCACGCCAGTCGGTCACGCTGCATTGCCGCTTCAATGGCGGCAACGGAGCGGCGTACGTCCGCCTCGGTGGTGCGCCAGTTTGATACCGAAATACGCATGAGGCGCCGCCCGTGCCAGGTGGTTGCGCCCATCCAGCAAACAGTGAAGATGGGGTTGGTTCGGTTTCGGTTTGACCTACCAATAAACTGACGCCTCAACCCTGTGGCTGTCCTTCCTGGGACCAGTCGGCCGGAGCCGGACCATTTTGATCCGGCGTGGCCGG
>JAJYNL010000079.1 GCA_021786375.1 Actinomycetes bacterium | reverse complement strand
GTGTCGGAGGGGGGACTTGAACCCCCACGTCCTTGCGGACACTAGCCCCTCAAGCTAGCGCGTCTGCCTATTCCGCCACTCCGACGCAGCACTTTGCCTTAGAGATCATAGCAAGGGGGCAGGCGCGGCCGCCATCGGCAAGGCCAAATCGTGGCAAATGCTCCCGGCTGGGAGCTTCTCGGGCGTAAGCACGGCCGATTCGAGCTTGCATGGCAGGTCAAGGCATTGCTAAGCCCGTCACCGCTCACCAAGTTCACAGGTTCGGCCAAGAGAGGTTACAGCAACTTTCAGGGGGGTCTCAAACTGCTGGATTAGACCTCAATGAGTAGAAAGCAGGAGCACAGCGCACCTAAACCGTGAGAGGACCCCCCGCCTTGTCGCTTTACACACAATCACCGATGTCCGGAGGGGAGGTGGCTTTGCTTCGCTCCGGCCGCATCCATCGGACGATCGTTTCGATCGCGGTCGCCTTATCGCTGGTCTTGGCGGTTGTTCTCGCCAAGCTGCATCCTGGCCTGACTTCGAGCTCGACCCCAAACAGCGGAAGCTCGGCAAGTCAGTCGGCCGGCTCGGGGTCGATTTCCTCGCCCAACTCCGCGACTTTCGGCGCCGGCTCGAGTGGCGCCACCGCTCAGCCACCGATCATGGCGAGCGGAGGCTCTTAAGTCATGGCGACGAACGACTTTGCTCAGGAGAGCTTCCAGGCGATCGGTACCAGGTGCGAGCTTCTTGCCTATGGATCCCATGCGCCGGTGGCAGCGTTCCGGAGTGCGCGAGCCGAAATCGCCGCCATCGACTTCCACGCCAGCTTCTTCCGTGCGGATTCCGAGCTGACAGCTCTCAATCTTGATCAGCGCGAGACAGTTGCCGTGTCGGCGACGCTGTTCGAGCTTCTCGAGGTCTATCGCAATGCCTTTCGCATCAGCGGGGGGACGATAGATGCCTGTGTCGGTGCTCAGCTCGCAGAACTCGTGCGCGAGAGCAATCCCGCCGTGCATGCGTCGGCCATGACCGCGCCGGGGCACACCTTCGAAGCAGTCGCGCTCAACCCGCGCGAGTTGACGGTTTCGCGTCCGGTCGGCCTTCTGCTGGACATGGGCGGATTGGGCAAGAGCTGGCTGGCCGACCGGGTTGCCAAGCGGATGGTAAGTGCCGGTGGCGGCGGGGTAATCGTCAATCTGGGCGGAGACATCGCCATCGCGGGCGAGTCACCCAGCGGGGGTTGGCCGGTGCGCATCACCGACGACGCTTCCTTGGACCCCGGAGCGGCCGGACAAATAGTTCACTTATCCTCGGGAGCGATCGCGACCTCTTCCCGCCTGACGCGCCGCTGGCTCGGCTCGGATGGCCGGCTCCACGAGCATCTGGTTGGCGTGGATCGCACCGGAGGCGTCGGTGCCGGCATCGTCACCGCCACCGCTGCTGCCGGGACGGCGCTTGAGGCGAACGTTGCCACTCTCGCCACGCTTTTGGCGGGCGCCAGGGGAGTGGCGGTTATGGCCCGCTTTGGTTATCCATCGCTGCTAAGGGGCGCGGACGGAACTTCCGTAACCCTGGGTGGATGGCCGTCGCGCGGAACGCGGCGTGCAGGCGATCGCTCGCTGGAGGCGGCACGATGACCGGCGCCATCACCGTCCTCGCGGCAATCGGCGGGAACCCCAAGTTTCTGTGGTACATGACCAGGGCCACGGGAATTATCGCCATCGTGCTGCTTGCCATGGTGGTGATCCTGGGAATGGTCACTGCCACAAAGGCGGCCCCCAAAGGGTTTGCCAAGTTCCTGGTTCCAGACCTGCACCGCCGACTCTCAATTACGGCAGCGGCCTTTCTGGGGGTCCACATCATCACCGCCTTGCTGGACAGCTTTGTTCACATCGGCCTAGTTGCCTCTATCGTCCCCTTCGTCGCGACCTACAGGCCGGTTTGGGTTGGGTTCGGAGCCATCGCCTTCGACCTGCTCCTGATCGTGATCGCCACCTCGGTTGTCAGGCACCGCTTTTCACAGGGCCCGTGGAAGAAGATCCATTACCTCAGCTGGCTCGTGGTCACCTTCGCCCTTTTCCACGCGATCGGCACGGGGTCGGATGCCCGAGTGGGGTTGGTTGAAGTCATATATATCGTCCTGGTCGCCGTTGTAGCACTCGCCGCGATCTTCAGGACCGCTACCGACGCCCAGCTGCGCAAGCTGGCAAAGATCGGCGGGTCGGCGGTGATCGTGGCGGTTCCGGTGTTGGCGCTCGGATGGTCTTTGAAGGGGCCGTTGCGCACCGGCTGGGCCTCCGCCTCCTCAAGCTTCTCCCTACTTCCCAAGGTGACGACGACCACTGCCGCCACGTCGGGCTCCAGTGCCGGCGGACCTTTGTCCAACGGTTTCGTCTGGCCGGTGAACGGCGGCGTCAGAGGGACCGTATCCATTGCAAACGGCAGTTCCGGTACATCGACCGTCACCTTGAGCGGAGACGTTAGCGGAACCGCCGACGTTGTCACCGTTCGCCTGGTCGGCCAGGTTCAGCAGGGCTCCCTGGTGCTGCAGGGCTCGTCCGTGGCGATAGGAACCGCGTCCGCGCCCAATACATACACGGGGGCGGTGGCCCAAGCCGGCGGCTCGACGCTGGTGCTCTCCCTGCACGGCGCACAAGGCAGCGTGACGGGGGCCCTCGCAGTCAGTATCAACGGCACTACTTTCTCGGGCGTGCTGCAGGCGCCGGCCGCCTTGGGATCCCAGTCAGCGTCCCAATGAGTTCCAACAACTTGTCAGCCATTAAAGACCGCATGAAGATCGAGGAGGAATAAAGGTGATCGAGAGCGTTTCCGCAAGCATTATGGCGCCCACTGGTCCCAGGCGGTTGTCACTGGGGTGGGAATCGGCGCACAGGCCGTCACCGTCGGGAAGGGTGGTCTTCGTCTCGGACCTGTCCCCCCGGCCTCGATTGGTAATGCCGCTTGCCGAGCACGTGGCTGGATATGGGCGCCTTCCCAGTGGCCTGACCATGCGCATGGCGCTCGATACCCTCAGGGCTTCCAACCTGACGGGCCGTGGCGGCGCGGGCTTTCCTTTCTGGAAGAAGCTGCAGGCCGTGGCGACCGCAGAGAGCAGAAAGAGCCCGGTGGTGATCGCCAACGGCTCTGAGTCGGAGCCCCTCAGCAAGAAGGACACCCTGCTGCTGAAGAACAATCCTCATCTGGTGCTGGACGGGATTTCCATGATCGCCGGCCTGCTTGGCGCCAAGAGCGCGTATCTCTACGTGAAGGACCGTGAGGCCCACACCGCCGTGAACGCCGCGATGCGCGAGCGGCGCGAGCGCGGAATCAGCGAATTGCGTGTGACGGTGGTGGAGGCTCCGGCTGGCTACGTCTCGGGCCAGGAGACCGCCGTGGTCCGCCGCATTGCCAAGGGCCCTGCGCTTCCGCAGTTTTCCCTGGATCGAATCTCCACCTCCGGCGTCCGCGGCGCGCCCACGCTCCTCTCGAACGTGGAGACCTTCGCGCAGGTGGCGATCGTCCTCCGTTTTGGAGCGGACTGGTACCGGCAGGGTGGCCAGGGAAGCGACCGGGGCACGCGCTTGTTGACCCTGGTCGGAGCGGTTGGACGCCCGGGAGTTTACGAACTCTTGCCGGGCGCGACCCTTGCCGAGCTATTGCGTGAGGCCGACGCCGGTGATCCGAGGGCGGTGCTGGTAGGTGGCTACTTCGGCCGCTGGGTTGATCTTGGCACCCCCAATTCCACTAACTTCCCAATGGACGATCAGACCTTGGCCGAGCGCAAGCTCAGCTTCGGTGCCGGAATTCTCGGCGTGGTCGGGCACGATACCTGCCCCGTGGTCGAAGCAGCGGCGATCACCGAGTATCTGGCGGGCCAGAGTGCCGGGCAGTGCGGCCCCTGCATGCACGGTCTTCCGGAGATCTCCACCGCAATGGCGCGGATCGCCCTGTCGTCGGACGTAGAGCGTGGCATGCACGACCTTAGGGCGGTAATTCCTCTGGTGGAGCATCGAGGCGGTTGCCAGCATCCCGATGGTGTAATCCAGCTGGTACGGTCCACCGTCGGCGCATTTGCCGAAGAGGTGAAGTTGCATCGCTCGGGCCGTTGTACCGCCCGCGGCAGCCACACTTCCGTACTCCTTCCTCCTGGGGCAACCGTCGCTGCGGGAGCAGTGGTCCGATGAGGCTGGTGATCGACCCTACCCGTTGCCATGGGCATGGGACGTGTGCGCAACTCCTGGATGAATACATCCGGCTGGACAAATGGCACTATCCCATAGTGGGAAAGCAGAAGGTTTCGGCCGGACACGCGGATCTTCTTATGCGCGCTTCCCAGCTCTGTCCAGAGCTTGCCATCAGCATCGTTGACGACTAAAGAGGTTGGCTTGAGATACTGAACTCGGCTAACCTGGAGCGTAAAACCAGGTGCCGCTTAGGGGAGTTCTCGCGGAAAAGCACCCGTTCAATCAGCGAAGTGCATACAAAGTGGCGGTGTCCATCACCGCCACCACTTCTGTAACCTTGCCTGTTTTCCTAACCGGTGCGCTGGCGGTTCAGGTTCGACAGAGTCTCCACTTCAGCGTGACCGGGCTTGGTGTGTTGGTGGCGTCCTTCTTCGCCGCGGCATCGCTTGTCTCGGTATTTGCCGGGGCCCTGGCTGAGAGGCTGGGCGGTGAGCGCATCATGCGAGCGTGCGCGCTTTCGGTGGCCCTCCTGCTATTTGGTATCGCCGCCTTTGGGCGCAGCTACCCGGCGATGCTGGTCTTCCTGGTCTTGGCGGGATTCACCAACGGGACCATGCAGCCCGCGGTCAACCTGTTTGTCATCGACGCCGTTCCTCCGGGGCGTCGCGGATTCGCTCTCGGTGTCAAGCAGGCGGCCATCCCGGTGTCCACGCTTTTCGCGGGCCTGGCGGTTCCTGCTATCGCTCTTACCATCGGTTGGGAGTATGCATACGCATTTGCGGGGGTGGTCGCGCTCTTGGTGCTGGCTGCGGTGCCGCCCGGCCGCTCGACCGGCATCGTCCGGTCGGGAGGCGATGCGAGGAACAGGCCACGCATTGCTCTAGCGCCGATCATTACCCTCGCCGCGGCAATGGCGCTCGGTGCCGGCGCTGCAAACGCGCTGGGCGCTTTTCTGGTGGAGAACGCGGTACACACGGGCTTTTCGCCGTCCGACGCAGGTTTGGTGGCGGCCTTTGGGTCAGCCTGCGGGCTGGTGTCGCGCCTGGTCGGAGGGGCGATGGCGGACCGGCGCGGTGGTCGCCACCTGCCCGTGATAGCCGGGATGGTCGGCCTGGGTGCCGTTGGATATGCCGCCTTGGCGTTGCAGAACTACTGGCTGGTGATTCCCGCCACCGCAATCGCCTATGCCGCCGGGTGGGGATGGAACGGCGTCTTCAACTTTGCGATCATCGTAAACCACCCGGGTGCCGAGGGTAGGGCCACCGGTACCACCCAGGCCGGTGCGTTTATCGGGTCGGTCGTCGGTCCGCTGGCCTTTGGCTACGCGGTCGATCACCTTTCCTTCGCCTGGGCGTGGTCGCTAACCTCCCTCACGGCGCTGCTTGCCGCCGGCGGAATGCTTCTAGGCCGCAGGCTGCTCTTGCGCCAGCGGGAGCGTGGAGCGACGACCATCACGGTCGTCGGCTAGCCGTCCTTTAGCGCTTCCAGGCGGATCACCTGGTGGAAGTGCGAGAGCAGGTACTCCTGGTGCGTTATGACAACCAGCGTCCTGCCCCGGAAAGCCCGCAGAAGCGTGGAGAGTACTTGTTCGGCCGTGGCCCGGTCAAGGGACGCGGTTGGCTCGTCCAGGATTACTGTCGAGTAGTCGGCCAGCAGAAGGCGGGCGATGGCAAGGCGCTCTCGCTCACCCCCGGACAGCTCCCTTCCGCCAGGGCCGAGCAGGGCCTCCAGCCCTGTCCCCTCCGCCAGGTGCCCGAGCGCCGCGGCTGACAAGGCTTCGTGCATCTCCGCGTCCGTTGCCGAGGGAGCGGCTAAAGCAAGATTGGAGCGAAGCGTTGTCTCGAGCACGGCCGGACTTTCGGGGACAAAGCCGATCCTGGGCCGGGGTGCGGCGGCATCAGGCCCCGACAGGGTGATGCTTCCTGATGCCGGGATGAGGTATCCCAATGCCGCGTATGCCAATGACGTTTTGCCCGAGCCGGAGGCACCGACCAGCGCCGTAGCGCTGCCGGGTGGGATCGTGAAGCTGAAGGGGCCGAGCGGCCGCTGCTCGGAGCGGCGAACCACGACTCGATCGAAGACAAAGCCCAAAACAGGAGAGCCACTTGTCTCGCCGGTGTCAGCGCCCTCGTTGGCCAGGGGGAGCTTGGCGACCGACGCCAGTTGGGCAGGTCCTGTTGCGGTCCCGGAAGCCACGACGGCAACCGCCTCGAACGCGGCTTGCGCGGCTAGGGGCATGATGCCGACCAGCACGGCTCGCATGGCGTGCACCTCGATTGCCTGCAGCGCGAACCAGGTCGAGGAGGTGAAGGCAGCCTGGGCGGCAAGGTTGGCCAAGAACCCGAGGCGCGCCTGCCGGGCCAACCGTGAACGGCTGTGCTCTTCGAGGTGCATGGACGCGTTGTCCGCGTCCGCCAGATGGTCTTCGAGAGTTCCCATCAGGAAGAGCTCGTCGCGTGCGCGCAGGAGGTCACCCCCTTTGCGCTCGAGTGCAGCACGTGCCTTCTCCTCGCCGGCGGCGCGGGTGGCGCCGGCGCCACCCAGAACGGCGGCGCCCCCGATGACGAATACGGCGATGAGAGCAAACAGGAGGATCCCCGCCCTCAGCTCGATGAAGGAGCCCATGGCCAACGCGAGGATCGCCGTGGCCACCGCTAGAGCAATTGGCGCAACCAGGCGGATGAAGAGGTCCTGGAGGTCGTCGATCGATCGGGTCAGGCTCCCGAGTAGTTCGCCCGAGCTGAGCGTGGAGGCCTGCTGCGGGAAGCGGGGGACAAGCGCCCTGAAGGCCATCACTCTCACCCGCGAGAGGCTGGAGAGCACCAAGGAATGGGAGAGGATCCTCTCCAGGTAGCGGGCTCCGGCACGCGAGATGGCGAAATAGCGGGTTCCGGCCATGAGCACGCCCAGGGTGAGGATTGCAGGGCGCTGAGAGGCTCGCGTGATCAGGTAGACGGCTGTGGCGACCAGCCCGATTGAGGATGCGTAGAGGAGGATGCCGCTCCCCAGGTATCCGGCCAGCAGCCCGGGCTTCTCGGCCATCGATCGCGCGGCTGCGGCGAGAGCGGCTCGCCCGCCCCTTGCTTCAGACTGCCTGCTCATCGCCCTTGGATCCTCCGCCCAGCTCCAGGGTGCGGGTCGCGCTATCGGCCAGCCGGGGCCGGTGGGCGGCAAAGACCAGCACCGCCTCGGAGAGCTGGGCCAAAATGCGGGGCCAGATTTCGGCTTCGGCCCCGAAGTCGAGATGGGAGGTGGGTTCGTCGAGGATCACCAGGGGCCGGGGGTGTATTAGGACCCTCGCCAACGCAACCCTCTGGCGCTCGCCGGCCGATAGCGCATCGCCGAATTCCGACATTCTGTAGGCGAGCGCGCCCGGCAGGACTTCCATCAGGTCATCCAGGCCCAGCACTGCGAGCACCTCCGACATCCTCGCCGGGCCAGGGTCCGTACGGCCGACCAGGATGTTGTCTTTAATGCTTGCTTCGAAAAAGGTGGGCTCCTGGGGAAGGTAGGCAACCAGGCGCGACAGCTCGGTCCCCGGGAGCCGTGCCGGTTCCAAGCCTGCGAACAAGGCCTTGCCTTGGTTGGGGAGTTCCAGGCCGGCCAGCGTGCGGCACAAGGTGCTCTTCCCGCTTCCGCTAGGGCCCAGGAGGTAGATGCGTTCGCCGGGTCCGGCGGTGGCTGAGAGCGGGGCGACCAGGAGCGCGCCGTCACGAGATACGCCCACGCCTTGTAGCTCAAGCAGCGGGCTCGCGGTGGTGACCTCCGGCGGCCGGTGCTGCCGGACAGGGCGTTCACGCGCAAGCTCCAAGATGGCAAGAATCCCGTCCAACGCGGCTCGGGCGTCGGTGGTTGTGTGGAACTGGACCGAGGCGTTGCGCACCGCAAGGTAGGCCACCGGTACCAGCACCAGAATCGAAACCGATGGCGCGAACGCGATGCTGCCGTCGGCGAGGCGGATTCCGATGCTCACTGCCACCAGGGCTATGGCCACGGTGGTCACGACCTCCAGCACCCCGCTCGAGATGAATGCAAGATATAGGGTCGACATCGTCGACTTGCGCAGCTGTTCCGAGGCACTGCGAATGAGATCTTCCTGACGTCGCTCGGCGCCGATGCCTTTTATGGTGGCAATGGCTGCTACGGACTCCACGAATTGCGCGGAGAGCCGCTGCAGACTCCGCCACTTCTCGAGTGCCTTTTCGCCTGCGGTGCGGCCTAGCACGATCATGAGCGGGGGGATCGCGGCCATTGTTCCGACCTCGATCAGCGCCGAGAGCGGGTCTGTAAAGGCGGAGAAGGCGAGCACGGCGAGCGGTGCGACGACCGCATAGGTCGCAGCAGGGATGAATCCCACCAGGTAGGTTTCCAGGTCTCCCAGGCCCTTGGTGGCCAGAAGCATCGTCCCGGCAGCCTGCTCGACACCCGCGGGTCCACCATCCACGTCCGCGGCGGCCGCGAGAATCCTGCGCCGCAGGTCTGCCTTGATGCGGCCCGCCATTCCCGCTGTGAGCCGGTCCCTGGCGAAGGCGATGGTAGCGATGGCGAGCGAGGCGATGCCAAGCTCGGGCAGGGCGGACTTGGCCACGGCGATACTCGGCCCCTGCATCGCGGAGGCGACAATACGCCCGAAGACGACAGCCTGCACGATCACCGCTACGACGGTTGCAGCCTGCAGCAGGGCGGAAATGACAGTTATCGCGATACTTCGCCTGTCCAGCACCAGGAGCCGCCGGTCAAGAGGTGCGGCCGGCTTGAGGTCGAGGATCTCTGCGGGTTCTCGGCTCACGGCTGCTCCATCACCAGGCAAGGCTAGAGGCCTGGTTCAGGACCCTCGACGCCATGGCCCTGCACCCGCGTAGTAAGGGATGCGGGCCACGGCATGCTTTCGCATGCCGGCGCGCGGTCGCTACTCCGGAGTTGGAGCGGCGGAGGGCATCGTCTCTTCGCCTCCCGTGCCGGGGATCGAGATCCGCTTGCGGAAAACGTAGTAGGTCCATCCCTGGTAAAGGAGCACCAGTGGGGTGAAGATGGCGGCCACGATGGTCATCACCACCAGTGTGTAATGCGCGGAGGCCGCCTGGGGGATGGTGAGCGAGAAGGCGTTGTTGGTGCTCGACACCAGCACTCGCGGGTAGAGGTTGAGGAAGAGGGTGGCGGTGATGCCAACGATGGAGGCGCCTATGGAGGTGAACGCCCACCCGAAATATCCCTCCTGCACCAGCACGACGGCGGCGACGGCCAGCATCAGCGCCCCGACCGGTAGGATGCCCGGCACCACGCCGGTGTCGTTGATGTGGTTGGCATTGAAATACGTCCAGGCAAGGAACGCGAAGATGAAGGCCATTGCCGCCGGGGCAAGCTTCCGGGTCAGTCGCTGGGTGCGTTTGCGTAGCTCGCCGGTGGTCTTGAGGGACAGGAAGAGCGCCCCGTGAGTGGCGAAGACCACGCCGGTGGTGAGGCCGGTGAATATCGAATAGGGGCTGAGCAGCGAGAAGAAGTTTCCGGTGAAGTGGCCGGCCTGATTGAGGGGGATTCCGTGTACGAAGTCCCCGAATGCGACGCCCCAGAGTATTGCGGGAATTGCGGAGCCGAGGATGATGGCCGCGTCCCACCACTTGCGCCACTTCTCCGACAGCCCCTTGCCCCGGTACTCGAAGGCCACCCCGCGGAAGATCAGTGCCGCCAGGATCAGGAAGAGAGCCAGATAGAAGGCGGAGAAGACGGTGGCGTACCAGACCGGGAAGGCGGCGAAGGTGGCGCCCCCGGCCACGAGGAGCCAGACCTCGTTGCCGTCCCAGGTGGGTCCGATGGCGTTGATCATCAGCCGGCGATCCATGTCGCTCTTGCCCAGGACCCCGAGCAGCATTCCGACCCCGAAGTCGAACCCCTCTAGGAAGAAGTAGCCGGACCAAAGGATCGCGATGAGGGTGAACCAGACGATCTGCAGTGCGGTTGGGTTGCCCATCATCCCTGCTCCTAATAGACCAGGTCCGCCGTGTGGGCGGACTCAGCGGATTGAGGCGGTTCGGAGAGCGGCTTGCGTGCGTAGCGGAACATCAGCATCCCGTCCACGACGGCGAGGACCGTGTAGATGACCGTGAAGCCGGCCAGGGTTATCCCCACTGACAGCGACGAGAGGTTCGAGATTCCGTTCGAGGTCTTCAGCAGCCCGTAGACGATCCAGGGCTGGCGCCCCACTTCGGTGAAGATCCATCCGGTCGTGTTCGCGATGAAAGGCAGGGCGGCCACCCACACCGCGGCCCGCAGGTACCAGTGCGTCTCGTCCAGCCTTCTGCGCCTCATGTACCACAGGCCTAGCGCCCCGAAGAGTAGCAGCACCCCTCCGACGCCGACCATGATACGGAAGGTCCAGTAGGTGACCCAGACGGGTGGCACATAGCTGCCCGGGCCGTATTTGGCGACGTCCTGTGCTTGCAGCTGGTTGATTCCCTGGACGGTGCTGTTCCAGGAGTTGTCGGCCAGTACCGAGAGCAGGTGCGGCAGGCGGATCTGGAATATGGGCTGGCCGGAGAGGTTGCCGATGGTGAGCAGCGAGAATGAGGCGCCCGTCTGGGTGTTGTAGAGGGCTTCGGCCGCAGCCATCTTCATGGGCTGCTCTTTGGTCATCACCTGGCCCTGGATGTGGCCGACGAAGGCGTTCAGGAACATGGAGACGAAAAGCACCACGACACCGAAGCGGACCGCCGCGGAGAAGGCCGGCGTCTTGCCTCGCTTGGCGAGCTGGTAGGCGCTCACCGCCAGAATGATGGCGGCGGCGGTGGTGATCGCCGCCAGCAGGGTGTGGAAGAAGGTGACGATGAGAACCGGGTTGCCAAGCAGCGCGAAGAAGTTGGTCATTACCGCTCGATGCGTGGCGGGGTCGATCTTGTATCCCACCGGATGCTGCATGAATGAGTTTGCCGCCAGGATGAAGAGCGCCGAGAACATGGTCCCGATGCTGACCATCCATATGGAGAAGAGATGCACCCGATCCGAGACCTTGCCTTTCCCGAAGAGCCATATGCCCAGGAAGGTTGACTCGAGAAAGAAGGCAAGCAGGCCCTCGATGGCCAGGGGTGCGCCGAAGATGTTCCCTACGAAGATGGAGTATTGAGACCAGTTCATTCCAAACTGGAACTCCTGGACGATACCGGTCACCACGCCTATGGCGAAATTGATGGCGAAGAGCTTGCCGAAGAAGTCGACGATTTGGCCGTACTTCTCGTTCTTGGTCCGGTGATACGCGGTTTGCATTATCGCCAGGCTGAGGGCCATGCCGATGGTGATTGGCACGAATATGAAGTGGTAGATGATGGTTATCGCGAATTGCCAGCGCGAAAGCGCAAGGGCGCTCATTCAGTCCTCCCTGCCGTGGCGCGCGTTGCGCGCCGGTCGTCGCAACCACGAATGGACGTCTTCGCAGGATCGAAGCCGCTCAAAGACTATGCCGGGGAGTGTATCCCCACAAGGGACGATGTCCCCTATCGGGAAAAGTGATCGCAAGGGTACCTTTGTGGGCTGATCCACCTCGACCGGCGACTTGAAGCAAGACGAGACGACTGTGCAGCTATCGGGAATATAGCTAGACCTGCATTGCGGTGCCGGGTTGGCAGGTCTGCCAATAGCTGAAAGCCGCTCAAGGTGGTGGAAAAAGTCACCGAGAGTAGTAGTGGGGCGCGGAGCAGGGAATGGCGGCTCTCTCCTTCGCAACATGCCCATTGCCGGGCCCGTTCCCATCACAGGGGGGACGGGCCCGGCGTCATTAAACCCACCCGAGCCTTGCCGTCGTGAGCTTTTGTCTCCGCTTCTCGAGCAGAGGTGCGCGGCCCGGAAGTTCAGGCCCAGGTGGTAAGCAGGTATCGGCGCCTGGTCATCGCGGGGGAGACCGCCATGCGTTCAAAGGTTGCTCCCGCCCCTTCGACGAGGGCGATCGAGGCCTCGTTGGACGAGTCGCACGTCACCACGGCAATTTCGATGCCCATCTTGTGCAAGCGGGCCAAGGACATCGCCAGTGCCTGCGAGGCGTATCCGCGCCGCCTGAAGCCGGGGAGCACCACAAAGCCGAGATGTCCTTCGTATTCAGCCATTTGCGCGTCGAGGCTGTGACGTAACCAAACCCTTCCCACCACGACTCCGTCGGTCTCGATGAAGAGGAACTCTCCTGGCAGCCAGGGGTCCGGACAGTGCCATCCCAGCGAGACGCCGTTGACTCGCTCCACCCAGGCCGCGAACGGCTCACCGGGCCGGTAGTCGAGAAGGAAGTCCATGAATGGGTCGGCGAGCATCTGGTAGTGGCCCGCCATGGCCTCGGTTTCATCGGCGATGGCCGGAAGTCGAAGCTTCAATGCCATCTGCGGCTCACCACGACTGCACTACAGGGAGTCCGCTCCGGCTAACACCAGGGACTTCTTGTAGCGCTTGTTGGCGTACATCAGGCGGTCGGCTTCGGCGAGAAGCTTCTCGACCTCGAAGGGCGTGGTGGTGGTGGCGTAGCCGATGGAGGCCGAGACACCGTCCTGGGCCAGCCGGTCCTCGATGCGATGCGAGAACTCCCTGGCTGCGGCGGCGTGCATGCCTGGCGCGAGGAGGATGAACTCGTCACCGCCTAGGCGCGCGACGATGTCACCTTGGCGGCAGGCCGCCGATAGGACCTCGGCAAAGCGGCGGATGTAGCCGTCTCCGGCCGCATGGCCGGCGGTGTCGTTGACCACTTTCAGGTTGTCCAAATCGAAGAGGATGGCTGAGATCAGGGATCCCTGTTCGGCTTGCACCACGGCGTCCAGCGCCCTCTCCCAGCCGAAGCGGTTCAGCACACCGGTCAGCGGGTCGCGCTCGGCTTCACTGAGCACCTGGGAGGTGAGGACCTCGCGCTGGTAGGCGACGTGGGAGTCCTCGATGACCTTTCCCAGCAGGGGCTCGACCCCCATCAGAGCAGAGGCTATAGCGCTGGAGGCCAGGTCGGCCGGAAGCGGATCGAAGAGGACCAACTGGTGCTCGGGCATGCGGGGCATCTTGGGGATGACCGAAAGTGCGGCCATCACCCGGATCGGCCCGATCTTAAAGTTGTTCTTCACCTCGATCCAGACCGCGGCCTCAGGGTCAGTCAGATAGATGAGAGAGGGCAGCGCTCGGGCGGCGACGAAGACCGGCGCGCGGGCTTCGACCGGCGCCGCTGCGGGACGCTGCCGGACGGTGGTGCGCACCTCGTCGCCTTCGCGGATTCCGTAGTTGCGGCCGAAGGCGAAGAGCACGCTGCCCGAGACCGGGGCCTTGGCGTATCCGCCGCGTTCGAGAAGCATGGCACCATCGAGCTCAAAATGGTCGAGCAGCAGCTGGACGGAGGATGATATCGCACCGTACGCCCGGGAAAGCGGGTGATTACCCGGCTCTGTATTTGCTGTGCTCATGGCGTTTCTATCCGCGGCCTTTGGCAGCCTGAACTACTCAACTGTAATTATCGGCCGATCCGCGGATTACTTTTGCGGGAAAACAACATTTGTTCAGTCACTGCCACAATACTGTGGAAAATTCCCGGCCGCAGGTGGTGCCGGGGCTTGCCTGGCCAGGGCTTGAAGTGCCATTTCGAGCGCTAGCGTCATGCGCGTGGAAGAGATGAGAGCTGCAGTGAAGCCCATGGCGGCAATCGAATTCGAGGGTGTCAATGTCACCGCCCAAGGGCGCCATCTCCTGCACGACGTCACCTTCTCCGTTCCGGCGGGCGCTCGGCTCATCGTTATCGGGCGCAACGGCGCCGGCAAGACGACGCTATTCGCACTGCTTGCCGCGGTGAGCCGTCCAAGCTCGGGAACGGCCAGGGTGCTCGGCGAGGTTCTGGGACGCTGCGACCTGCGCCAGCTTCGTAAGCGGATCGGAATCGGTGGATCCTCGGCCATCGAGCAGTTGGACCAAGGGATGACCCTGGTGGAGGCGATCCTGAGTGGGATCGACCAGGTGCGCTCGCGCTGGTGGCTCCGGGCGACGGAGGCCGATCGTGAGCGCGCCGAAGCCCTGCTTGAGCGGGCGGGCCTTTTGTTCCAGGCGCATCGTAGCCTGGCGTCGCTCTCCATGGGGGAGCGCCAGCAGGTCGGCATCGCCCGTGCCCTGGTGGGTGCACCCGAGCTGCTGCTCCTCGACGAGCCCACCGCCGGGCTCGACCTGGGTGCTCGCGAGGAGTTCATCGCCCGCATCTCGGCCCTGGCCGGCGAGCGGCCGGAGATGACTATAGCCATGGTTACCCACCACGTCGAGGAGATCCCCCCCGGCTTCGACCATATCGTTGGAATCAAATCCGGCGAGCTGGTCGCCAACGGCTCTCTCCGGGAGGAGCTCACCTCGCAGGTGCTGAGCGATCTCTTCGATGCAAAGGTGGCGCTCACCAGGCTCGGCGGGCGATACGTCGCCTTTGCCGAGAACTGAACACCGACTCCGCCATCACATCACGCACGGGAAACTAGACAAGGAGAAAGCACAGATGGAATATCGCAGGCTCGGACGTGCCGGGATAAAGGTCTCGGCCCTTTCGCTGGGTTCGTGGGTGACCTTCGGCGACCAAGTCGACGAGGACCTCGCCCTTGCGGTCATGCAGCGCGCATATGAGGCGGGCGTGAACTTCTTCGACAACGCCGAGGTGTACGCCGAGGGCCAGTCGGAGGCCATCATGGGTGCTGCGTTGCGCCGGCTTGGTTGGCCCCGCTACTCCTACCTGATCTCCACCAAGTTCTACTGGGGAATCCACCCCGGTGTAAACACCCGCAACACACTGAACCGCAAGTACCTGCTGGAGGCGATGGACGGCTCGCTCGAGCGTCTCGGCCTATCCTACGTCGACCTGGCCTACTGCCACCGCCCCGACCCGGAGACAACGATCGAGGAGACCGTCTTCGCAATGCACGATCTGGTCAACCGCGGCAAGGCGCTTTACTGGGCGGTCTCGGAATGGTCGGCCGCGGAGATCCGTCAGGCGTATGAGATCGCCGAACGCCACCACTTCCACAAGCCAGTGGCGGAGCAGCCCGAGTACAACCTGTTGCACCGCAAGAGGGTGGAGGAGGAATACGACGACCTCTACGACGACTACGGCTTGGGGTTAACCACCTGGTCTCCCCTAGCCTCCGGCGTCCTGACCGGCAAGTACGCCAACGGGGTCCCCGCCGGCTCCCGCGCTGACATGCCCGGATACGAGTGGGTTCTCGAGATCCTGCAGGATCCGGCCAAGGCGGAAGCCGTCAAGCGCCTCTCGGAGATCGCCGCCCGGATCGGCTGCACTCCGGCACAGCTGGCGATCGCCTTCTGCCTCGATAACCGCAACGTCACCACGGTTATCACCGGGGCCACCTCGCTGGCTCAGCTGGAGGACAACCTGGGCGCCCTGAAGGTCCATGCCAGTGCCGGTCAGGAAGTATTCGCTGAGCTGCGTGCGCTGACGGCGTCCATCGCCGGCTGAGGCGGCTCAGTCGATCCGGCGCAGCCCTTCCCGGTAGCGGCGGCCATTCTCGACGTAGCGGACAACCGCGTCGGCAAGACTCTCCGGGGCGACGCGATTCTCGAAGATGCGAGCCGGTACACCGAGGGCCATCGCCCGGGAGGGGATGCGCATGTCGTTGGTGACCACCGCGTTGGCGCCAACCACCGCAAAGCTTTCCACCCGGGCCCGGTGCAGTACCACCGATCCCGATCCGACCAACGCGTCGTCCTCGATGACGCATCCCTCCAGGTGGACGATGTGGCCCACCGTGCAGCGATTACCAACGATGGTGGCCAGGACATCGGTGGCGTGCACCACACTCCCGTCCTGGATGGAGGTGTCCTCGCCGATCTCTATGCGTCCGAAGTCGCCACGCAGCACGGCGCCCGGCCATATGGTTGAGTGCGCGCCGATCCTGACGTTACCGATGACGGTTGCCATCGGGTGGACGAAGGCGCTCGGATCGATGTTCGGCTCCGAGTCGAAGAGCGCGTAGACGGCCATTTCCCCTCCTAGCTTCGCGGCGAACTACAGGCTACGCCGCGGCCGGCTCAGGCCGCGCGCATTGCGCGGCGGCCCGCCGAGAAAGAGGTGGCTGCGACCACGGCGGTGAACGCCAAGGTCAGGTCGCCTGCTGACAGTGGGAGGGCGACGATGGTCGGTACCAGGGCGCCCGCCACCCAGGAGAGTTGGAAGCGTGTCTCGAAGCTCGCGAACGCCTTGCCCTGTCTCTCGGCGGGCACATTGTACTGGACGAGCGAGTCAAAGGCGAGCTTGCCGGATGATGCGACAAACCCGATGGTCGCCGCCAGCCCGACCTGGATGGCGCGGCTGGCGACTGCAGCTCCGAGTATCCCCAGGCCGGCCTCAAGCACCAGGGCAAAGATGAGTAGCGTTTCCTCCTGCAGGACGCGGCGGATCTTGGGGGTGAGCGCGGTAGCCAGCGCAGAACCGAGGGCCGAGGCGGCCAATATAAGGCCGTACTCGTAGGTCGGTGCATGCGCACGCCGAAGCGTGAATGCGATGAAGAAGGTGAAGAAGCCCACAGAACCTCTCAGGACCGACATTGCGGCGGCTGCCAGGAGCACACTTGGCGGCGAGGGTTTGCGTACCGCGGCGCCGTCCTCGCTCTCCTCCTGCTCGGGCGCCGGACGCGGCGTGTTCAAACGGAGGTGGCGGACCTGCATGCCCCCCAGGAGGAAGACGAGGGCGCCAACCCGAAGGACCCAGGGCGAACCGAGATCGGGAAGTTTCAGGATTGCCACGGCCAGCGCTCCACCTAAGAAGCCCGCCGCCGCTGCGAGCAGAGAGATTTCAGAGTTCGCCGCCACGAGTGCGGGATTGCCCCCGGCCGCCGCGCCTCGGGTCAGAAATCGTGGCCGCACGCGGTTGCCAGTACCTTCTCCGGCCATCTCCGGGACGATGGCTGCTTTGGCCACCAGGTACGACTTGGAGGCGACAAGGGTGCTGAAGGCCAGCGGAAAGAGCAGCAACGAGTGCAGGTTCGATGCCATGAGCAGGCTGATTACCGCTCGGGCCAGCAGCGAGATGGCCACCAGCTGCCTGCGGGAGGATCGCCTGCGGTCGAACAACGGGCCGAGCAGGGGGGCGACCACTCCGAAGGGTGCCATCGTCAGTAGCAGGTAGAGAATCACCTTGCCCTTGGCCGCCTCCGGGCTGATCGAAAAGAATAGCGACCCGGCCAGAGCGACGGTGGTGAAAGCATCGCCGGCGGTGGAAAGGGCGTGGACCCGCCGGAGCGGCCCCAGTCGGGCGGAGAGGTCGAAGTAGCGTTTCCAGCGGGCGGCGACACCACCCGCCGTCCGCCGCGCTCGTCCCTCTTCGATCATGATTACGAGGCTATGTAGCTATCGGAGGTTTCTTGCCACGCCGGGGCGTTTGATGTGCCCCCGGGCTTTGCAGGCCCCGCATTTGCGGTTCCCGCCGGGACCTGGTTGTCTATACTCGGTTGGGGGCGCCGACCGGGTGGGTGGGGCGGCCTGCGGCGGTGTGGGCATTGCCCGTGCCGCCACATCCAGGAATTTGACCTCCGGGCGCTAAAGGGGTGGCTCCCGACTTGTTTGAACGGGGTAGTACGTGAGGATTGTTGTTCTGGGCGGCGACGGGTTCTGTGGCTGGCCAACGTCCCTTCACCTCTCGGATCGCGGCCATGAGGTTCTCATCGTCGACAACCTGAGCCGCAGGATGATTGACGTCAAGCTCGGGGTTGAGTCTCTAACCCCGATTAGGCCTATTGAAGAGCGCATCGAGGTATGGAACTCGATCTCCGATAATCAGATCGCCTTCAAGTCGATCGACGTCGCCGAGGACTACGACCTGCTGCGTTCGACGCTCCGGGAGTTCGCGCCCGACGCGGTCGTTCACTTTGCCGAGCAGCGGGCCGCGCCCTACTCGATGAAGTCTGCTTCCACCAAGCGATACACGGTCGACAACAACGTGCGGGGCACTCACAACCTGTTGGTGGCCTTGGTCGACCTGGGGCTCGACGCTCACGTCATCCACCTCGGCACCATGGGGGTCTACGGCTATGGATGGTCGGGGAGCGCACCCATCCCGGAGGGTTACCTGAGGGTCAAGCTCGACACGCCCGATGGTGAGATCGAGCGCGAAATTCTGCATCCCGCCAATCCGGGTTCGGTCTACCACATGACCAAGACGCTGGATCAGCTCATGCTGGCCTACTACGCCAAGAACGACGCGGTGCGTGTGACCGACCTGCACCAGGGCATCGTCTGGGGCACCCAGACAGAGCAGACTCGGCGCGACGAGAGTTTGATCAACCGCTTCGACTATGACGGTGACTACGGCACGGTGCTCAACCGCTTCCTGATGCAGGCGACTATCGGCCACCCGCTGACCGTGCACGGGAGCGGTGGCCAGACGCGCGCCTTCATTCACATACGGGACACGGTTCGCTGCATCGAGATCGCAGCCGACAACCCGCCGGCTCCGGGTGAGCGGCCGCAAATTTTCAATCAGGTGACCGAAACGCACCGGGTCCGCGACCTTGCCAAACTGATCTCCGACTTGACCGGCGCCGAGATCGCCAACCTGCCCAATCCACGCGTCGAGGCGGACGAGAACGATCTGGTGGTCACACATAACCAATTCCTCGAGCTGGGCCTGGAGCCGACGACTCTCTCACTGGGACTCCTGGAAGAGGTGAGGGACATCGCCGACAAGTATGCGCACCGGGCGGACCAGTCGAAGATCATCGCCAGGTCGCTCTGGCGAGCCGACAAGGCCAATTGACCGGGGCGCAGCCCGCGGCGTCATGGTTCGGCGCGAGGCGCTTTCAGCGCTTCTTAGCGCCCCGCGAGCGGACCGCCCTAAGTCGCGCGTCAAGCTCGTCGAAAAGCATTTCCATCGCCGGAACGATGTGGGTGCGTGCGGAGAGTTCGTAAATCGGATTCCGCTCCAGCGCCATCTTCTCCATATCGGCCGAGTAGGGGACGTATGCGGAGAGGATTTCGACGCCTCCCGACTGCTTGGGCCCGCCTACGGCCGCTCGGTGGGCCACGCGCCGCATGTCCACCATGTTGTAGACGGCCACGGTGCGATCGGCGAGCTTTAGCTCGCGGAGATGCTCCAGCAGGTTTTCCAACGAGTGCATGGCCAACGGGCTGGGCTGGATCGGCACGCAGAGGAGGTCTATCGCCGAGAGAACCGCATCCGAGAGCGAGTTAAGGGTGGGCGGAGCGTCGATGACCAGTAGGTCAAAGGAGGCCCTGGCGCTTTGCGCGGCTCGGTTGATCACCTTGTCGCTGGTGCCTTCCACGAAGATCTTCTCTGCCAGCAGGCGCAGATGATTGGAGGCCGGCACCACCAGCAGCCCCTCGAAGTTGGAGCGTACAGCCAGATCCTCGAGGTCGATCTTCTTGTCCAGCAACCGCTTGGCGCGAGGGGCAAACGCATCGTCCACGCGCATTATGTAGGTGGCGCTCGCCTGCGGGTCAAGATCCCAGAGCAAGGTGCGGCGGCCGGCTTTGGAGGCGTGGTGGGCGTAGTTGACCGCGAGCGAGGTCTTGCCCACCCCACCCTTCTGGTTGAAGAACGCCAATGTCCGCATCGGCTACCGCCTTTCCTGATCGCCGCCCGGAGCCGGGCCGCCCCGCCCCTTGCGTCTGCGCCAACCAGGGCGGCGGGCGAGGTCTCCCAGTACCGCCAATGAGCGCTGTTTGGCCTCCTCACGGGCCGCCACGGCTGAGGACAGCAGCCGGTTGGCAAGCGCTTCGCCTACTTCGTCCCGCTTGGCATCGAGGAACGAATTGACGAACTGCAGCATCACCTCGGCATCCTGAAAGGAGCCGAGCTGGGTCTGCAGGGTCTTAGAGTCGGCGATGTCGCGCAACTCGGAGCGGGAGCGCTCGATGTCGAAGCTCTCCAGGATGTACCTCAGCCGCTTGAACTGCTTGCGTAGCTCATGCAACTGCTCGTGGGTGGGGTCGGGCAGCGTGGAAAGCTCCCCCACCAGTTCCCGGCAGTACTCGCGCTGTACGCGGCCGGCCCGGCGCAGGAAGGTCAGGCTCTCCTGGGTAAGCGCGCGTCGCTGGGGCGTGGCGGCATAGAGGGCTCCATGCGCGGTCGCCAGCAGGTGGGCGGTGGTTCCCTGCCATAGGCGTTCAAGTGCGGGGAAGCCGGTCGCGATCGCTGTCTCGACACGGTCGTGTATCCCTGCACCCACTTCATCAAGGTGTGCGGCCAGCCCGGTGTCCGGGAATCGCCGCTTGAGCTCGGCCACCACCACGTCGGCATCGCGAGCCTCGTTGGTTGCCTGGGCGGTGGATCGGATCTCGGCCAGCAGCTCTCGGAGAATCCCGGACCCCTTCTCCCGGGCCACCGGCTCCAGGACGGCCCGCGTGCTGCGAAGGATCACTCGCAAGTCGTGAAGTGACTCGTCGTCGCATTTGAGCTGGGTGGCCTCCCAGGCCCGGTTGAAATTCAGCCAGGTGGCGCCCAGGAAGGCGGCTAGCGTGGCGGCGAGCGGCTCCCCCTCGCGCGGGGCCACCGCGGCCTTGGTGGAAAAGTCCCCCCGGCTTCGCCGGCTGAGTGAAAGTGGAGTGTCAAAGTAGTCGAGCGAGGGATCGACTTCCCAGAGATGGCGGATGCACGACTTGGCGGCTCTGCTCAGCTCGCGCGCCAGTTTCGGGTCGCCCGAGTCGCTGTGTATACGAAGCCAGGTCTCGAGCGCTTGTGGGCTGTGGGCGAGTTCCAGCCTTGCGTCCACCCGGCCGTGCGAATCTCGATGCCCCAGCGTGGCCACAACCAGGTCAGCTCTGGCCAGGGAGAAGAGCGCCCTCGGGCCCGCCAGCGCGGATATCCGCTCCGCCAGCCCGATCGGCTCAATGGCTTCGGTGGCCAGGCAGGCGCCCGCCCCCTGGGCCGACCCGCTGAAGGAGGTGCCTCGGGAGTTGGAAAGCATCAAGTGGAGAGGGCCGTTGTCGACGAGCGCCCCCTGGAGCTGCCAGCCCTTGGCATAAAGGGACCAGTCCAGCGTGTCGTAGAGGATCCGCTCCTCGCGGTGCGGTCCGGCGAAGATTTCCAGTGGCGCCTTGCCCGATGCCTGGGCGAGCCGCTCTACCGCTGAGGCCGCTTCGAGCGGCCCCGGCGCGCGGAAGGAGAGGAGGGTCTCGGTCAATCAGGTACGGGCCGGTGAGGTGCGCGTGGGGCCATTCCCAAGAAGGATATCAGCTCTGTGCCACGCCGGCCTTGAGTGAGCGAACACGGTCACGCGCTGTCGAAGCTCCTATGTTTGTCAAGCCGCTAAATGTTCGTTGAGCCGGGCCCGGTAGGTGGCGATGAATTCCTCGTCGTGATCCAGCCCATGCTCGAGGCGTGAGATCTTGGCGGGCCAGACGCCGAGGTCGTCCGAGACGGTCTGCAGGGAGACGTGCGCTTCTATTCGGGTTGAGGAAGCCGGGGCCCGAGGTCCTCGTAGGCCGGGTTCTGCGGCAGGAAGAAGACCTCGCGGGCGAGGTGACGCTTGAGACAGCGCGTGACGTCACGTTTGGTCTTGCCCTCGGCCGTTCGTCGGGCGAGGTAGGTCTTGGTCTACTCGTCGGTGCTCATGCGTAGCATGGCAAGGCGCCACAGGGCGTTGTCGGCCCCTCGGTTCCCCGAACGGTTGAGGGGATGACGCTTTGTCCGGCCCGACGAGGCCTGAATGGGCGAGACCGCGCACATCGAGGCGAAGGCCGACTCGTCGCCCAGGCGCTCACGGTTGGATCCCGCGGCGACGAGCAGGATCGAGGCCACCTCGACCCCCACCCCTTGGGCAGCGCGCAGGACGGGGTTGGCCTCTTTGGTCAGCTCGCCGAGGATCTCATGCAGCTCGGCCATCTCCTGGCTCAGGTCCTGGTGGCGCCGCGACAGGGTCTTGAGGGCCAGCCGGATGGCCTCGTGGGGATCACGGACACTCCCCCGGGCGGAACTTCGCGCACCTGGCCAGGCGATCGGCAGGTCTGGCGGGCAGCGACTCACGTAGCGCCGCGGGAGCGATGACGATGAGGTAGCGGATCTGCAGGGCCATGCGGGTCCTGGTATCGCGCGCCGAGCAGTAGGCGATGCGCAGCACCCGGATTGATTCGACGATGTCAGCGTGGTCCTTGGGCACCACCGTGGCCTCGTCGTTCAGGGCCGACCGTGCCGCCGACCCGGCATCGACGAGATCGGACTTGCCCCGCCGGCGTTTCGGCGGACGGGACACACATGGTGTTTGTCAAGGCTCCTATCAGGTCACGTCCGTCCGTCCGTCCGGCCGGCTGGTGCACGTTCCCGGCGCTGAGTTGGGTCGACAGATCAACATCAAGGCACGAAGCCAGTCGCACAATGAGGGTCAGGCCCAACCCCTTGCCGGGGACCTAACCAGTATGTGTGTCACAGGGCGAAGATAACATCTTGGCGGGGGAGCCCGAGGGGGAGCCCCGCGTCTCCGAGGAGTCTCTGCTTGATATCGCCTGACTGCCTATTCGTGCACGCTGCCGACCTGCATCTTGATTCGCCCTTCATCGGGCTCTCCGGGCGGCTGGGAAGCGAATTCGGCGAGCTCGCCGTGCGAGCCTCGCTGGAGTCGATGGGGCGGCTCTTCGCGCTCGCGCGCGAGCGCGAAGCCGACTTCATGGTCGTTTCCGGGGATCTCTACGACGGGGCGAAGGTGGGGGTTAGGGCCAAGGTGGCCTTCCTGGACGAGGTGCGCAAAGCCGGCGCGCACGGCCTGCGGGTGCTCGTCGCGCTTGGCAATCACGACCCGGTGGACGAGAGCTGGTTCCGCCCAGGTGAGCTCCCGGACAACCTGCATCTATTCGCACCCGGAGATCCCGAGAAGGTTTCCTTTCTCACCCGCTCCGGGCGACAGGTGGAAGTGGCGGGTGTCTCGTACCGCCAGCGCCGGGAGACGGAGAACTTGGCGCTCCGCTTTCCGCCCGCCGACCCTGCCGCCTTCTCGGTCGCCGTCCTGCATGCCAATGTGGGCGGCAACCCCAATCACGATTCCTACGCGCCGGCGTCCTTGGATGATCTCACCAGGCTGGGGTACGACTACTTTGCGCTCGGTCACATCCATCGTCAGGCAGTGCTTTGCGAGAGGCCAATGGTGGTCTACTCCGGAACGCTGCAAGGGCGAAGTATGAAGGAGAGCGAGCTGGGACCCAAGGGCGCGATGCTGGTACGCCATTCGGCAACCGACGGACTTAGTGCCGACTTCGTGGAGTTGGCCACCGTGCGTTTCGAGCGTGTCGAGGTGGAGGTACCCGAAGGAGGCGAGACCGCACTGGTGGAGGCCATGGCGGACAGAGTGATGGCCGTGCAGGGAGCCCTTGGGGATCTCTCCGGGCTGGTGGTGCGCGTAACTCTAACGGGCAGCGCCTTCGATTTCGATCCCGAGCCGGAGTTCCTGGAGGAGGCCGCTCGCGCACTGCGCGACCGGGTGGAAGGGCTCGAGCGGCCAAGGGTCTTTGTCGAGTCCCTCGAGTCCAAGGTAGAGGGGCGATTCGACCTGGCGGAGGTTTCGAACCGCCCCGATCTGGCCGGTCTGCTTGCCCGGACGGCGTTGGAGGCGCAGCCGCTCGAGGTGGACCTTCCCATACTTGCCGGCGGCCTGCGGGGCCGGGCGCTAAATACGGCGGCCGTCAACGCCCTGCGCGAGATTGCCGCTGAAGGCCTGCTGGGCCCGGCAAAACTGGCCGAGGTGGCGGAACGGGCCTGTCGCCTGGCAATCGGGCCCCTGGTCGGCACCGAGCCGAAGGAGGGCCGATGAGCACCGAACCAACCGGCGGGATCTTCCTGGAGGAGCTGGACGCCCGGCGAATCGGGGGGCTGCGTGGCGTACGACTGAGTTTCGGCGATGGCTTCAACCTGGTGCGCGGGCGCAATGAGGCCGGCAAGTCCACCCTGCGTGCGCTGGTCTCTTTCGTGCTTTTTGGCGAGATCCCCTCCTATCTGGAAGCCTCCGAGCCGCAAGGTTCCGCGGTTCTGCGGGTCGGGGGGCGCAAGCTCTTTATCGAGAGGGGCCTCGAGCGCGGGAGGGGCGCCAGGCCAAAGCGGAGGTTGCTGATCGAGGAGGAGCTGGGAATTGCCGGCTCTCGCTACCGTTCGGAACTGCCTCCGGCGGATCAGGGCGACGCTTGGCTAGTTCGCCTGCTGGGTGGGCTCACGGCGGGCGTTTTTTCGGACTTCTACTCCATCGGACTCGAGCAGATGATCGCCTCCAACGCCAAGAACTCCGACGTGGCGCGCCGCATCCAGGAGGCCTCCGTCACCGGGGGAGGGAAGAGCCCCACCGAGTTGGCAGACCAGTTCAAGGCCAAGGCGAACGGGCTCTGGCCTGCGCGAGCCGCCGAGCCCGGCTCCATCAACGCGATGCTGAAGGAGTTGGAGGAGGTCCGCAGCGACCTGCGTGTTGCGGAGCTCGATGCGAATCGCTACGAATCCCTCGTAGCGCAGCGGGAGGCCACCCGTCAGGTGATCATGTCTATCGAGGGGGAGCTTAGGGATCTGGATGCCCGGTCGCGTGAGCTCGCATTGGCGGAGCAGCTGGCCGGAGTGCTCGAAAGGCGATCGGAGCGCCAGAGGATCCTGGTTCCCCTAAGCACCGACGTCGAGGTGCCTGTGGATGCGGAGTCCGACGTCTCCGAGGCCTTTGATGCCCTGGCGACCGCCGAGGAGTTGCGTGCCAAGGTGCTGGAGCGCCTGGAGCAGGCCCGGGAGTATCGCGCCAAGGTCGATCCGGCGGGCAGTATCTCCGAGCTTGAGCAGAGGATATCGGCACTGGACCGTCGCCGTGAAGGCGTGGATCGGGCGACTGGGGATCTGGAGCGCGCCGAACGCCAGACAGCCAGTGCGGAGGAGCGTGCCGCGGAGTTGCAGGCCGCCTTGGGTGTTACTCGGAGCGAGCCGATTGGCGGGAATGAGCTGGCCGCATTGAGCGAAGCCGTGCGCCTGGCGGCGGTCGTGTCCCGTACGCGGGGCGAGGCCGGGACCCTGGAGGGGGAGCAGGAGATGCACGCCGAGTCCTTGACCCGGTCGCGCCAGTCCTATTCCCAGGCTCTTGGCAGGATGGGCGGATTCGTTTCACCGGCCGTGTCCGCGCTCTCCGAGCCGGCTCGAGACGAGGCCTACGAGCAGCTGGCGGAGGAGGTGGATGCGGCCAGGCGCGTGGCGGGCGACGGCGCCCGGCTCGATCGGGAGATCTCCGCGACCAGAAGGGAAGCGGAGGTTTACGTGGCGCGAGCGGGAGCGGCCGGCCCCAGGATGCTGGGAGGGATCGCGATCGCCCTGCTGCTCTTTGCCGCGGTGGCCATACTGGTGGGCAAGGGTGGAACCGGTGCCTTGGCGTTGGCGGGAGCAGCCCTGGTGGTGGCGATCGTCGCCGTGGTTGCCCTCTTGCGTTCACGCCCAGGGGCAGGGGCTCAGCGCGGAGCGGGATCGAACCTGGAGGAGTTGCTGGCCAACCGCCGTGAGCTGGAGGCCGCACTCTCACTCAGGCTTCCGTCCTTCGCCGACTTCGCGGTGGCCCAGATGGAGCTGACCGGCGTCAACGAGAACGCAGGACGGCTCAGAGAAGTCGCCGCCGATTGCCGCAGCCACCAACAGGCGCTGGCGGAGATCGGCCTCCGCCTGGCGGAGCTTGGAGCGAGGTCGCAGGAGGCTGAGGCGAGACTGACAGAGCTTTGCTCCGGCTTGGCGGATCCGGCGACGCTGCTCGGGGGCAACCCCGAAGCTCTCCCTTCGATACTCGGGGACCTGCGCTGGCAGCTCACCTCGCTCGATGCCGCGCGTGCCTCGGCCCAGACGGCCCGCTCGGAGATCGGTTCGTTCGCAGCGGATGTAAGGAAACTTGCCGTGGAGGCGGGCATCTCGGCCGATGGGGACCCGATTGAGCTGCTCGATCGGCTTCTGGACCGCATGGCCGATGCCAGGAGCGCCGCAGCCGCGGTTGAGGGGCTGGAGGCGGAGCTGTTGGCGACGGGGGTCGAGGCGGCGAGGGAGAAGGTTGCCGAGATCCACGAACTCTACGGCATAGCCGATCGGGGAGCCTGGCGCGAATATCTCACGCGGCGCAGCACGCGGCTGGGGCTCGAGCGGGAGCTGCAGGGTATCGGCGAGGAGGAGGCGGCGATGCGGGCGGCGCTGGAGGAGACCACTTCCGGCCGGGAATTGGTGGCCGCCGTCGAGGCCGGGGCCGAGCTGGAAGAGATGCGGCGCGCTGTCGAGGAGCGCGCCGCGGAGCTCGCAGCCAGCCTTAGCTCCTCCAATCAGGAGCTGGGTGGCTTGGATCAGAAGATCCGAGACCTGGGAGTGGATTCCAGGATGGCCGAGGCAAACGCGCGGGCCGAAGCCCTGCGGGCGGACATCGCCCGCACATTTGGAGATTGGGCGGCTTTCGCCATTGCCGAGAAAATGCTGCGCGAGGGGATCTCCCGCTTTGGCCAGGAGCGCTCGCGTGGGGTGGCCGAAGCGGCCTCGGAGTTGTTCGCGGAACTCACCAACGGGCGCTATCCGATGCTGGAGCTGGCTGCGGCCGAGCCTTGGGTGAGGCGTGCCGACGGGGTGGAGCTGAAGCTGGAGTCCCTGAGCCGTGGCACCCTCGACCTTGCCTACCTGGCTACGCGCTTCGCGGTGGCCGAGGTCAGCTTGCTCGACACCCCTCAAGGAGCGTTGGGAATGCCGCTGCTGCTTGATGACGTGCTGGTGAATCACGACCGCGAGCGCGCGAGGCAGGTCGTGCGGCTGCTCCTGCGTATGGCGGTGCACAAGCAGGTGATCTTCATGACCTGCCACGAGCACCTTGTCACCCTTGTGCAGGAGGAATCCGGGACGATGGGGGCTAATCCGCCCACTATGCTGGAGCTCGGAGCCTAACGCTGAACCGCCGTTCCCTCTGCAAGGAGGTGACCCCGTTCCGGGGTCGCGGGGCTCCGTTTGGAACCTCACTCTTTGCCGAAGGCTGTGATAAGTATGAGCCCGAGAAGCTACCTTGGCTCAAAGATGTCGACCGTACTTAGAAGCGTCTCCGCTGCCGACCTGGGCCTGGCGAATATGGCCCGCATGCCTGCCGCCATGGCACCTCTGGCCCTGGTGCTTGCCGAGGGGCACAGCCGACGTGCGCTTGCCGTCGGGTCGCTGCTGGTTGCCGCGTTCACCATGGGCGAGATCTTCTTCTCCGCCCCGCTCGCCCGTCTTGGTGACAGGCTCGAGACCCGCCGAGCCCTAACCCGCCTCATGGTGCCGCTTACGGTGCTTTGGGCCTTATTCGGGCTCTTGGCCCCGCACTTCTCCAGAGGGATCGTCTTGGTGGCGCTCCTGGTGATGGCGGTCCCGATCGGCGGCCTGGGGGCCGGCCTTTTCGGAATCGCCCGGCACCTGATCGTAGGCGGGCATTGTCCCGGCCCGGGGAAGCTGACAATGGAGCGGCTGGTGGCACTGGACACCTCGCTGATGGAGGTGTTCTTCTTTGTCGCGCCGATGCTGGTCTCCGCCTCCATCGTGGTTGGCGGACCCGCATTTGCGGCCTTCTCGGTTGTCTTCGTCGGCGCCGCTGGCCTGGGTCTCCTGGGCGCTCTACCGGGCCGATCTCTGGAGAAGGCTCCGGCTGAGCCCGAGGCGGACGCGGAGCGCTCCGAGGCCAAGGGCAGCGTGTGGCTTTCCCGAGAGCGCGCCTGGGTTTTTGTCGCCTCCTCCGCGATGGGAATCGCCGAGGGAGGCTTCATTGTCGCGGTCCCCTCGATACTGGTGGAGAAGCACCTGGCATTGGGCTACTCCGGGCTGATCGTCGGCCTCCTCTCGGTCGGCAGTGTGATCGGTGGCGTGGCCGTGGCCAAGCGCCCGGGCCTGATTAACCGCATCTCCCTCCGACGACGTCTGGCCCTGCTGCTGCTCGGACTGGCTGTTGGAGTGTCGCTGGTGTCCATGCTTCCGTCCGTGGCGGCAATGGCGGTGGGGACCCTGCTGGCAGGCAGCTTCGTGGCACCCCTCAACACCACGCGCGCACTCGCTATCCAGTCGCTGGTCTCCAAGGTGCAGAAGGCCGAGGGCTTCGGAGCCCTCTACGGCTCCTACTCCATCGGCTTCGCGGTGGTGGGCCTGGCGCTCGGCCTACTGGGGACGACCTTCAGTGCAGCGGCCATCCTGGTGGCAATGACCTCGCTCTCGATTGCCACCGCCGCGTACCTGATCGCTGTGCGCCCCAACCGCGGGGTCTCTGCGCTGCGGTTGCATCGCACGGCCTGATTGCCCTCAGTGCTGTTTCTCGGCCCAGTTGAGGTGGTCCAAGGGGCCGGGGCCGTGGCCCAGGCCCCAGCCGGCGGAGCCGGCGATAGCCCGGCTGGTGTAAATCTTTGCCGCCTGTGCCGCCTCTTCCACGGTTCTACCCCGGGCCAGGTGGGCGGCCAAGGCCGATGAGAAGGTGCAGCCCGTGCCGTGCACGTTGGGAGTGTTGATCCGGCGGGCGCGCAGGTAGGAGAGGTTACTGCCGTCGAAAAGCACATCGATCGAGTCCGAGCCCTCCAGGTGCCCGCCCTTCAGGTAAACGTACTGGCTGCCGAAGCTGTGCAGGATCTTGGCGGAGGCGACCATGTCTTGGAGATCCTCGATCTGCATTCCGGTCAGGACCTGGGCCTCGAACACATTGGGCGTTATCACCAGGGCCACTTTGGCCAACCGGTCGCGATATGCTGCAACGACCTCCTGCTCACTGAGCCTGTCACCGCTTGCGGAAATCATGACCGGATCGACGACCAGGAGCGGAAGCTCGCCCTTTAACGCGAACGACTCGACTACATCGGCCAACTCAGCCGAGCCCAGCATGCCGGTTTTGACCGCTCGCACCTGGAAGTCGTCAAGGACCGCCTCTATCTGGGCCACCAGCATTTCCGGGCTGGTCAGCGATATTGCCGAGACGCCTTTGGTGTTCTGAGCGGTGATGGCGGTGATGGCTGTCGTACCGAAGACGCCGTTGGCGGCGAAGGATTTGATGTCGGCCTGGATTCCGGCTCCGCCTCCGGAGTCCGATCCGGCGATGGTCAAAGCAACCGGGGGAGTCCTCGGAATCGCCATTGGCCAACTACCTCCTCGTCGCCGGTTCAGCATGGGGACGTCATCGGCTTTCAGCTGTGCCTGGGCAGACGCGACCCGCCAATTGCGGTAACGACGGACGAGGCGAAAATGTTACATCGCCCGCGGGAGTTTTTCTCAAAGCAGCTCTGCGAGGCCCTCGCTGGGGCTACTCGCAACTGCCTGTGCACGCCGGGGAATGCGCCCGGCCCTGTGGGCGAGGTATCCCGCCTCGACGGCGCCGGCGATGGCTGCCGCCATCGCCGGCGGATCCTCCGCCCGGTTGACGGCCGAAGCCACCAGGACGCCGGCGCATCCGAGTTCCATGGCTTGCGCGGCGTCGGAGGCCGTGCCCACCCCGGCGTCAAGAATGACCGGGACGTGTGAGGTCTCGGCGATCAGTCGGATGTTGTATGGGTTGAGGATGCCCAGGCCGCTGCCGATGGGGGAGCCGAGCGGCATTACCGCCGACGCCCCTGCCCCTTCAGCATGCCTGGCCACTATCGGGTCGTCGCTCAAATACGCCATCACGCAGAAGCCTGCATCGGCTAGCTCCTCGGTGGCGCGCAGCGTCTCGATGGGGTCGGGGAGCAGCGACGTGTCGTCGGCGATAACCTCCACCTTGACCAACTTCGTGCCCAGTGCCTCGGCTGCGAGGCGTGCGGTGGTCACCGCCTCGCGAGCGCTGTAGCAGCCGGCGGTGTTGGGAAGCACTTCCAGCTTGAGTTCCTGCAGAAGATCGAACAGGCCGACCGAGGCGCGTGGGTCGAAGCGCCGTATGGCCACGGTGGTAAGCGAAGTCCCCGAGGCGATCAGCGATTCCCGCAGCATGGCCAGCGACGTCATTGCCCCTGTCCCGGTTATCAGCCGCGATGCGAACTGGTGCCCCGCGACCACGAGTGGTGGATACCGATGTTCCATCTCTTCCTCTCCACGGTTTGCCGGCCGGCGCTCGGCGGCGCTCATCCGCCGGCCGCGATCGAGACCACCTCGACCGCGGAACCATCGGTTATGAGGGTAACGGCCCATTGCGAGCGGGGGACGATCTCCCCGTCCAGGGCGACGGCGACCCCGCGGTCCGGCAGCCCGAGCGTCTCCGCCAGGCCTGCAAGGGTGGAACCCTCCTCCACCTGTGCCGGCTTGCCGTTCACCATGATTCCCGTCGCGGCGCTCATTGGCGGGCCTCCAGGCGCGCCGGGCCGAAGAGGGACATCCCCTCCGGGGTCCGCCCGGTGGCTATGGCCTCGGCGATCCAGCGCCCGGTGATGGAGGCGAGCAGGATCCCGTGACGGAAGTGGCCGGTGTCCAGGTAGAGCCCGTCCTCGGCCTCCCCCAGGATGGGAAAGTTGTCGGAGGTTCCCGGCCGGAAGCCCACGTTGACCTCAGCCAGATCGGCCTCGCCCAGCCCGGGCAGAACCTTGAAGGTGTCGCGAAGCAGTTCGTAGGTGCTGCGCGCCTTGCGGGTCGGATCGAAGCCGACCTCCTCCGCCGTGGCGCCGATCACGATCTCGCCGTTTAGGCGTGGTACCACGTAGACCAGCCTTCCATCCCAGAGGGAGCGGACCACGAGCGACGGCCCGCTGCCTGGGGCCGCGCGCAGGCGCAATACCTGGCCTCGGATCGGCCTCAGTGCCTTGCTCATGTAGCCGGGCAGGCCTCCGATCTCACCACTGCGAACCCCGGCGGCTATCACCACCTTGTCGAAGTGGTGCTCCGCGCCCTGGTCGTCGAAGAGGACCCAACCCCCTTTGCGCCTGGAGACCTCGGCCACGCGCCTCTCGATAAGCGTGGCTCCCGCTTTGAGCGCCCCGGTCAAGAGGCTCCTGTGCGCGACTCGGTTGTCGACCTGGTTGTCGATTTCGGTATAGATGGCGGGGCCTGTGGCGGGGGAAAGAGCCGGCTCCAGTTCGCGGGCCTGGGCGGCTCGCAGCTTTTTCACTGCCAGGCCGAGCCGCAGGTAGTAGGCGTGGGTGCGCTCGATCTCGGCAACGTCGTTGGGCCCGGAGGCCACCAGCAGCGATCCGCCTCCGCGGTAGCCGCTCTCGAGGCCCGCCGCCCGCAAAGCCTCGTCCAGGCGTGACCATTCACGGGCGGCCTCGAGCATCATATCCAGCAGCCGTTCCTCGCCATAGACCGCCTCGGCGACGGGTGCGAGCATTCCCGCCGCCACCTGGGAAGCGCCGGAAAAGGGTTCCGGGTCGAAGATGGTGGGCGTCAGGCCGTGTCTGGTGGCCATGTAGAAGGCGGCGCCGGCTCCTTCGATCCCGGCGCCGACCATCGCAATCTTGGGTGGAGCGATCATATTCCCAGCCTACGCCGGAGGGTCCATGCCGCATAACCCGCGGCCGGGCGATCGGAACTGTTAGCTCCCACATAGGTGTACGGGGTAGTTATTTGCGTTACACCCACGCGCTACCCTGATCGTGATGGTTCGCCTGGTGCCGACAGGGATCGCAGGACAAGAGATCGGGGTGCACCCGGACATTCTGCGTCGCTGGGAAAAAGAAGGACACATAGAGCCGGCCGAGCGCACTGCTGGTGGGCTGCGACGCTACGACCTCTCGAAATTGCGCCACCTCGGTCCACATCCGGCGCGCAACTCCCGCTCGACATGGGCAGGATCGTTCACTACGATGAGCATCGGTGTCTCCGGACATCTCGGAGGACCCCTTCGCGCTCACGCTAAGAGAAGAGCGAGGGGGTCCTTGTCATTTCTCGGACATCCCACGATGCCACCCCCCGATGCG
>JAJYNL010000008.1 GCA_021786375.1 Actinomycetes bacterium | reverse complement strand
TTCTACGGCTCTTTGGCGAAGATAGAATCGACTCACAGGAAGTGCCTTTCTGATTGGTAGTTAGCGGCTGTGTAATAACTGCTATTCTACCAGCTCAGGGGGCACTTTTCTAATTCATGAGCTCCTTCTTGACGGGCCGGGTCGGTGGATCCAAGCTAAGGCTGCTTCCTGGGCTCCACGTAGAGAGTGTGCATTGCTGAGCCCACGAACTTCCCTGCCTGAGAGATCGTCGTCTCGGTGATACCCATCCCGCTCGAGGAGATGCGGGTATGCGAGTCGAAGGTGATGAACCCGCCAGGGTCGGGATGCGCGACGAGGCTGACAAGCAAGGAGACCGGAACATAGATGTAGCGGTCCATAGGTAGCTCCTGCGAAAAACCATTGGCGGAATCGACCATGACCAGGAGTGCCTCGAGACCGGTCATCGCCCGGCCCTGCACCAAGGGAATCCGTGGGCGTGCATGCACCACGGCCGGACCGGGATCGGCGAAGGCCCCCTCTTCGAAACGCCAGTCGACCTGGGCGATGTAAGGGAACTGGTAGAGGTCGGCCGAAGGAAGGCCCGCAGGGTCACGTCCCATCGGCTCGGCCAGCGAAACCTCCGGAGCCCGGCCCTCTTCTCGTCGCGTGCGCCATGCCCGCGCAAGCAGGCAGGGACCGTCTTCATTTCCAAGCTCCGCCTCGTAGAGCGCCACCTTGTACCCCGACCTGACCGCCCGGACATCAACATCGAGCTTTCCAAGTGGTACGGGCTTCAGGAACTCGACGGACAGATTGGAAAGCTCGGTCCCAGGAGCCGCCGACGCCTCCTCGATGGCCGAGGCGATCAATGCACAAGGAGGGCCGCCGTGCTGGGCATCCGGCGCCCATGGCCCGACGGTGGAGGGTTCCGCCAGAAACGATCTCCCGTCCAACTGCTTGAAAAAAGCTGCTTCGTCCACTCGTCAGTTCCTCGTTAGTCACAAGAGTCGGGTCGCTCCGGCCACCAGGTTATCCGAGGAGGACTCCGGGATTCATAACCCCTTGCGGATCGAAGTGGCGCCTCAGCACCCATAGGGCTGCTCTCCCTCGCTCTCCAATGCTCTCCTCGAAGGCGGCCCGATGGTAACGTCCCACTCCGTGATGATGCGTCACCGCTCCCCCGCTATCGACAAATGACTGGGTGACCGCCTCCTTCAGCTCCGTCCAGAATGCGACGGGAGACACCGAGCCCGGAGTGGCGACGACGGTGTAGTAGGGGGCGAGGCCGTCACTATAGGCGTGTGTTACCCGGCACGAAACCATTGCTCGCGCTCCCCGGGCGGCCAGCACCCGGGCAATCGCCGCGCGCACCTCCCGGTCCAGCGTCCCGAACCCCGCATAGCTGACTGCGGTTTCGAAGGTTTCAACCACGAGGCCCATCCCAATGATGGCATCCGCGAAGTAGGGGGCGCGGATAAAAGAGGACCTCCAGCGCTCCCCGGCTAGGTTTCTCCCTCCACCACCCGTATCGTCCTCGCGCATCCCTCCATGGTCGGCAAGCAGCGCGAGTCCCACAGCCAGGAGCCCGTCGACCGAAACGTTGGGCGACTCGAATGCCAGCAGCATCCGCACCTTGGGCGTCATGCCCGAACGCAAAGATTCGTTCTCGTCCAGGACTCTGCAGTTTGACGGATTGAGGCGCGACCTCACCAAGGCGGCCAATCCCGCCAATGCGGCCTCCAGCGTTGCGAAGACGACCGAGGCGGAGGCTCGATACTCAGGCCGGGGCGCCAGCTTCATCGTCGCCTCGGTGATCACGCCGAACGCACCTTCGCTACCGGCGAACAGGCGCTCGAGCGCCGGTCCGGCACCCGAGGCCGGAAGGGGATACGTCCTCAGGACACCGCTCGGAGCAACCGCGGTCACAGCGGCCACGAAGTCCTCGATATGAGTGGTGCCTACCGCGTAATGACCCCCAGACCGAGTGGCAATCCAGCCCCCCAGGGACGAGAATTCGAAGCTCTGTGGGAAGTGCCGGAGCGTGAGCCCGTGCGGGCGCAGCGCGTCTTCAAGTGCCGGGCCGAGAAGCCCCGCTCCCAGTCGAGCGGTCTGGCTGAGGACATCGAGATCCGCCACGCCGGATAGACGAGCGGTGTCGAGCGCGAGCACCAGCTGGTATTCGTGCCGCGGCACCGGGCCAATGCCGCCGACCACGCTCGAGCCACCTCCGTAAGGCACCACGACGGCTCCCGAGCGCGCGGCGAAGTCGAGAACCTCGGCCACTTCGGCCTCGCTCCCGGGAAAGAGGACGCAGTCCACGGCGTCGGAAAAGTCCCCTGTGCGGGCGCGCACCAGCTCCGGGAAGGAGCGGCCGTAGCTGTGCAGCGCCCTCGCAAGCGGGTCGTCGGCGGCGATGGCCGCCAGGGGAGTTGGAAGGTGGCTCAGCCTGGAGGGCGGCATCCGCGCCGCCGAAAGAGGGCTCGCCTCGCGATAGGTCGGGCGCGCACCAAGCGCGATCTTCAAGAGCGATGCCAGGGACTCGCGCTCGACGGCTCCCAGTGCATGCTCGATCTCGCCCCACCCCGCGTGGTTGCGCATCGTCGCTCCGATCCCGCCGGCCGCCTTCCTGGCCACGGTAGCACCGTCCCAGGGCCGGCGCCCAGGCTATCCAGTCGAGCGCATCCGCAACATCCGCGACCCGACTGCAAGCACGGCGAAAACTATCGCTCCCTCCACTACCGCCCGATAACCGGCGTCGCGATAGGCGAGGGTTGAAAAGAAAGAGCCGAGCGAACCGCCGAGAAAGTATGCGGTCATATAGATACCGGTAATACGGCTGCGAGCCTCAGGTCTGATGGAAAAAATCATGGACTGATTGGAGATGTGCGAACCCTGGACCCCGAAATCGAGCACGACAACAGCCGCGATGACAGTCCACAAGTTGTCCGGCCAGGCCAGGAGGATGAGAAACGATAGGACGATGAGGGTGTTCATGATGAGTGAGGTGACCCACTGCCGGCCTCGGTCCGCCAGGCCCCCGGCAAGGCGCGCCGCCAGGGCCCCGGCCACTCCAACCAGGCCGAACAACCCGATACTGGCTGCGTCGAGTCCGAGTGGAGGCGCCGAAAGGTGCAGGGACGAGGTGTTCCAGAAGATGGAGAAGCAGGCAAAATTGAGCGCGCCTATCAAAGCCGCCCTCCTAACCACCTGCTCCTCCACGAAGGTGCGTCCGAGCGATGCGAGTAGTTGCCGATAGGTTCCCTGGTGGCCTCTGGGAATCCGAGGGATGGCGGCCGCGGAGAACCAGGCAAGCAAGGCGACCACGATGGCCGAACCAATGAAGACCAGCCTCCAGCTCGCGTACTGGGCGACCAGGCCCGAGACGGTGCGCGCCAGCAGGATTCCAAGCAGCAGCCCGGTCATAACATTGCCGATGGCGGCTCCACGCTGCGAAGGAGTCGCGATTGTGGCCACCATCCCCACCACCACCTGGGCGACCGCGGATGTCACCCCTACGACGGCGCACCAGGCCAGGAGCTCTCCCAACGAACCCGAAACCGAAATTCCCACCAAGCCCACGGCCGACAGGAGCATCAGGAGCGGGACAAGCCTCCTGCGGTCGAAGTAGTCCCCGAGCGGCACCACCAGAAAGAGGCCGAGAGCATAGCCCAGCTGCAGAACCGTGGATATCCAAGAGGCGCTGGACGCGGGAACGTGTAGGGAGGCTCCGACCACCGGGAACAGTGGCTGGAAATAATACGTGCTCGCCACGGTGAATCCCGCGGTGGCGGCAAAGACAAGGGCCTGGCCACGCTTGATACCTATAGCGCCGCCGGCCTCCACTTTGTTGCGCAACGAACCTCCTGGAAAAGTGCCCAAACCAGGCTAATAGGGTGGGGAGGCTCCGCCTAAATAAAACCACCGACGAGCCGGGCCTTCGGCCGGCCTTCAGTCACTCCGGATATGCGCCTGAGGGGTCCGCCACCGCGGTCGCTTCTGTTAACGTCTTTAGCAGCCGAACGGAAGGGAACCGCAGGTGAAGATCGCCGCTGCGCTTCTGGGCATCGTGCTATTCGGGTTGACCATCTCCAGCGTGCTCCGCTCGCTCGTGGTTCCCGGCGGCACGATCACTCGCATGACCAAGGTTACCGACCAGCTCGTCGGAGCCGCATTCATCCTTGTCACCCTGAGGGTCAGGACGTACGCGCGGCGCAACGCCATGCTTGCCGCCCAGCCCGCCGCCGTGCTGTTCGTAATTCTCGGAGCCTGGGCGCTTTCGTTCCTGGCCTGTGCCGCGCTCTTGCTGTACCCCGCGACCTCCGGGCTGCCCTCCGCTTTGGAAGAGGCGGGTTCCTCGCTGGTGACACTCGGAATCATCCACAGCCCCGGCGCTTACGCGACCGCCGTCGACGTCGTCACCGCCTTCACCGGGATGATCGTCGTGGCATTGCAGATCGCTTACCTTCCGACTCTGTACGCCGCATACAACCATCGCGAAACCGAGGTGACGCTGCTGAAGGCCGAAGCCGGTCAGCCCGCCTGGGGGCCCGAGATACTCCGCAGAGCCGCGATGGGGAACTACGTGGCAGACCTTTCCGACATCTACCACAGCTGGGAGCGTTGGGCCGCCGAGGTAGCCGAGACCCACACGAGCTACCCAATCCTGCTCAGATACCGCTCACCCGGCAACGGAAACTCCTGGATCGTATCCCTTTTGGCGGTTCTCGACGCCGCGTCCATGCACCTCGCGCTGGCGCCCGAACAGGCGCCTATGCAGGCCCGGCTCTGTGTCCAGGCAGGATTCCAGGCTCTGCGCGACATCGCCCAGTCCCTACGCATCCCCTTCGACCCTGATCCACTCCCTACCGAGCCGATCTCCGTTACCCGCTCGGACTTCGACGCGGCGGTGACGCGTATCAGGAATGCGGGATTCCCCATAGAGCGTGATGGTGCCGACGCCTTTCGGCACTTCCAGGGCTGGCGGGTCAACTACGAGCAGGTGCTCTACCGGCTCTGCTACAACGTCGATGCCGTACCGGCACCATGGTCGGGCGCCAGGCGGTGGAAGGATGCGACGGTGCACTTTGCCACCACGCCCAATCGCACCCCCGATAATCCGGAGGGCTGAAGAAGCAGGTCGGCGTGGTGCAGCCTGGCCCGTCCCATTAGGTTGGTCTCAATGGCCGTGGTCAAGCTCTTTGCGCAACTGAGAGAGATGGTTGGACGCTCTGAAGTGCGCGTCGAGGCCTCTACTGTCGACTCGGCAGTTTCCGCGGTTGCCACCGAAGCGGGCGAGGCGTTCAAGGCTCTCATGCCTCACTGCCGCATATGGCTGGACGGAGAGCCGTGTTCCGGGTCTGACCCGGTTGGCGCCGACAGCGAGATCGCCATATTGCCACCGGTATCCGGGGGATGATCTGATGCAGCCGGAGCAGCCGCCGGAGCCAGGGGTGGAGACGAATGCGCGGGTCGAGGCATCCGCTTTCCAGGAGGCCGTGCTCGAGCGGCTGGAGGCGGAGATAGCCGAGGTCGAAGCGGAGCTCTCCTCGCTCGAGGAGTAGTTTTCACCTGGTGCTCGAGTTCCGACAGCTGGTCAAGACCTACGCCGGCAAGAGGGCATTGGATCACATGAGCTTCTCGGTGCCAGCGGGTGAGGTCTTCGGCTTCCTCGGCCCGAACGGCGCCGGAAAGACGACAGCGATGCGCTCGATCTTCGGCCTGGTCGAATTGGATTCGGGTGAGGTCCTCTACCAGGAGAAGGGCATCGGCCCCACCGAGCGCCAGCGTTTCGGCTATATGCCCGAGGAACGGGGGCTCTACCCGAAGATGACTGTTCTCGACCACCTGGTCTACCTGGCCAGATTGCACGACGTCTCCGCGGCAGAATCCAAGAAAAGGGCTCTCGCCCTCATCGAAAAGCTTGAGATAAGCGGCGGGCCCGGGGCGAAGATCGAGTCGCTCTCGCTCGGCAACAGCCAGCGCGCGCAAGTCGCAGCGGCTCTCATCCACAGTCCAGATGTGCTGGTCCTGGACGAGCCCTTCTCGAGCCTGGACCCCTTGTCCATCGACATAGTCAAAGAGATGCTGGAGGACTACGCCCTCCAAGGGGCGACCGTGCTCTTCTCCTCCCACCAGCTCGAGCTGGTCGAGGACTTCTGCCAAAGCGTCGCGATAGCCAACCTCGGGCGCATCGTCCTCTCCGGCCGGGTCGACGCGCTGACCGAGAGCGAGAAACTCCTCGTCGTGAGCGTCAAGGAGGATCCCGCAGGTGCGTATTTGGATGGTGTGGACGGGATCTCGCGCATCGGTGCCGACGCTGGCGGGCAACGGATCGAGGTTCGGGACGAGAATGCGGCACAACGGGTGCTCGAGGCGGCGATGAAGGCCGGGACCGTTATGCGCTTCGACCACGTGCGGCGCTCGTTGGTTGAGGTGTTCAGGCAGGCTGTCGCCGCTCCCGACACCCAGCAGGAAGGCGCCTAATGGACAGGATCGCCCTTATTGCCTTGCGAGAGATCCGCCAGCGCACCGCCTCACGCGGCTTCAGAGTAGCGACAGCGGTCACGATGGTGGCGGCGATCGCCTACGTCGTGCTTCCACACGTCCTGGCATCCCGGAACACTGTGAAGACGGTGGCCATTACCAGCCCGGTGACAGCCATCGAGCGCCACACACTCACCTCGGCCGCCACGGCAGTGGGGCTACGGATCGACTTTCGCACCTATCGAACGCTTGAAGCCGCCAAGGCGGCGGTGACTTCCGGGGCGGCGATCGCCGCCTACGACCAGAGCCAGGGCTTCTTTGTGAAGCGGATCGCCGCACAAGATCAAGCTACGCTCTTCGCCCAGCGTGCGGCCCAGGAACTCGGCTCGGTACTAGCCCTGCAGGCCGCGGGGTTGAATTCGAGCCAGCTGCAGTTGATCACCCACCCGAACGCCCCGCCGGTAGTCGGACTCACCCCTGCAGGCAAGGCATCTTCTTCGAACACAAAGGCAGCCGCGATCGCTGCGGTGCTGATGTACATACTGCTCAGCCAGTACGGAGCCTGGGTGATGCTCGGGATTATCGAGGAGAAGTCGAGCCGCGTGATAGAGGTGCTGCTCTCGGCGGTTACGCCCCGTGAGCTCCTGGTGGGAAAGGTCGCGGGTATAGGCGCGGTGGCCGTAATCCACGCTACGGCTCTGGTCGCCGCCATGACGGCTGGTCTCTACGCGATTGGCTCCAGCCCCTCCGCGAACCTCTCTGGAGGGGTGCTTTGGCTGGCGCCCCTGTGGTTCATCCTCGGCTATGCCTTCTATTGCACCCTCTTCGCGGCGGTCGGCTCGACCGTCTCACGAACCGAGGATGCCCAGGCGGCCAGCTTCCCAGTGGCCCTCCCCATGCTCGCAGGGTATATCATCGCCCTGTTCGGCTTGGGCGGGAGCTTCCCCGACCCTTTGCTGAAGGCCCTGGCCCTGGTTCCTGGCCTATCGCCCTTCCTGGTCCCCGCGATGTACGCGGTCGGAAAGGTATCAGGTGCCGAGGCGGTGGCTTCCGGTCTCATCTCTGTGGCGGCAACCTACTCTCTTGCCCTCGTGGCAGCCCGAATATATCGGGCCTCGATCCTCAGGATCGGGTCAAGAGTCAGCTGGCAGGAGGCGGTTTCGGGGGCACTTCGGCGAGGGCGCACTCCGAATGGGCGGGCCGCCTAGACACAACCAGGCGGGCGCCAGGGTACGCCACGAGTCACCGAAGGAACTCGGCAAGTGACGGCTGGGGCAGGCCGGAACAGACCAGCATCGCCATGCCGCAGTGCAGAAGCGCGGCTTGGCGTTCACGCGGGATCGGAGAAGCCTCGCCGGCCGCGTGCGGAGAACCGTGGGCCCCAGCCATAGCGGCAACGTCTCGATCGTCGGTCATCATGCCTCCGTAGTCACATGTCCTTCTGCGGATTGCGGCTTTTCCGCGCTCTTGACGGGCTCTTCCAGTTCACCGATCTTGTCTGAAATCCGTCGCGCCAGCAACGTGGTGGAGCGCTCGAGACGCTTGGTAAGGTCCACGAGCTCATCGCGCCTTAGGGAGAGCAGCTCGCGCCATGGCTCGGGCGCCTTCTCGGCGATGGCAGCCAGTGCCGCCATCGGCTCGAGCCCCAGGTGGCTCTCGAGCTCACCGGTCGCGAGAGCGCGGTAAAGCTCGGCATCCTTCAACCTCCGGGAGATGCGCTGCAGCTCTCGATTGGCTTGGGCAAGAAGATCGAATCGCTCACCGGTCAAGAAGCGGATCTCCGCCTCGACTCCGAGGACCAGCTCTTCCAAGATGACCTTTTCGGCGTCGAGCACCTCGACTAGTTCGGCAAACATCACTTTTTAGGTATCGGCAACAAGGCTCGAATACTGTACCGTCCGGAGCTGCCTCGGCCGGGGTTCAAGCGCAGCAGTACGGGGCGCCGATGGCCGTAGACGAGCAGTCCACGCCCCGGTGCGAGCGATCGGAGTCCACCGCGTGGCATCAGGGCCTCTTCCAGGGCACCTGCCGTCGTGGAACCACACAGCGTCTCGGCCAGCGCCAGGGTCTCGGGGTCGGAAATGCCGCTCAGAAAAAGCTTGGCGCGATGATTGTTGACAAGCGTCGCCGCCCGCTCGCCGTAGCGGGCCCGCACCTGGGCAAAGTCGTGGAAGACGGTCAACGACTGGATACCGAAGGCGGCAATCACCGAGACGATCTCATCCAGGTTGGGTATAGGCGCGCAATTGGCGGCCTCGTCCAGCGCCAGGAGCAACCCTGAGCGCGGTGGAGTGGCGAAGGCGTCGTCCAGGAGAAGACGCAAAACCGCCGCGAAGAGAGGCCCGGCCTCCGACTGGCGGTTCGGTGGAGCCAGAAGACATAGCACGCAGCCCGGCTCGGCCGAAAAGAGGCGCGCATTGCGCCCGCTGGGCGCGACAATACCGGCCACGAAAGGCTCGAGCAGGCGCTCCAGGGTGGTGAGGACGCTGGAAAGCTGACGTTCCTCCCGGTCGAGAGAGGAGGCCAGCGCGGACATGGCCTCGTTGCTCCCCCTCGCAATCAACTCCTCGGACGCCTCACGGAAGTCCCTCGCCTCAACCCAGTCGCGAACTTTGCCGAGATCCGCTCCCAGAAACGAGGAGGCCAAAAGGAGCGGGTAAAGCATCTTGGCAGCCAGCGCCATCCAGAACTCCGCGTCTTCCAGACCGCCCGAAGGGCGCTGGCAAATCACCGATGCCAGGTGCCTTGCCTCGGCGTCGCCCATGCCGGGCACAAGCGGGTTCCAAAAACAGTTGCCGTTCTCGCCGACGCCGAAAGGGTCGAATACGAGCACCGAATCAGGATCGCGCCCTTCGTGGGCTGCAGAGAGAATGTCCTCTTTCACGCTGGTCGCAACGATCGCGCCCGGGAAGGAGCGAATGGCCGGAACCACGAGCGAGCTGGTCTTGAAGGATTGCGTCGGTCCGAAGACAACCGCCGAATCACGCCGATGGAGTCGGACGGGCAACCGGCTGGCGGTTCCGAGCACCACCCCGGCCGGAGCGTGGCGGAACTCCAGAGCGTATCCGGCTCCGGCAAAGCCGCCGTGCCCGAACCCTGAGCGCCGGCGCCTAGCCGGTCGGCCCGGGGCGCCGTCCCTTCCCTTGCGTTCACCCCCTTGGATGGCTACATAACCAAGCGCCGCGACACCCGCTATGACAGCTGCTTCCGCGCCGGGATTCAAAGCGGATTCTCCCCAAGGGCAGCGAGTTCCGGCCCGTCGCCGCGCAACCGCGCGTCGGTGTCGCAAATCTGCCGCTCGGTTCGCGTCAAGATGTGATCCACCACGCATACACTTTTGCCGAACTGCCACAGGGCGCTTCCCTTGGGAAGCCGAGCGATTGTGCGGGCGAGCTCGGGTGCGAGTCCGCGCTCGTGGCATATCGCCTCGGCGTCGCCCGTTTCCATCGCGAAGGTCACGATGGTCTCCGAATCCTGCAGCAATCCAGCCGAGCCGGCTCCTGCACCGTGGCGCAGATCCGAAAGTCGATGCGTGACTCCCAGGTTCGCGATTCCCAGCGCACGGGATAGTTTCCAATAGCTTCGCAGCCAGCGCGCAGCCTCAGGCTCCTCCCCCAGCGCCCAAATCTCGTCCACAGCGACTACGAGCCGTGGCGAGCCCGGTCGCAGCTGGAGTGCGCGCACCGAGGCGAGAACCATTGTGGCAGCGAGGCTGTAGAGAGAACTCCCGAAAGCTGCGGATAGATCGACTGCAACAATGCCCCTGCCCAGCCTGGAAGCCAGCGAGCCCGCCCGCTCTCCAGCCGAGACCAGGCCCGACTGGAGAAGCCGATCCAGAGCGACCACCGCCTCGGCGAGACTCCCTTTTTGGTAATCGCCCAGCCACTCGAGGGGGCCACCACGCTCGTCCAGGTCAGCAAGCCCGCGGCGAAGCGCGAGGAATCCCACCTTGTCCCCCAGCGCACCGAGCACGCTGCGCACCGACGCACCTTCGAGTGCGGAAACAGGATGTCCGGTCAGTGCCTCGATCGCACGTTCGGCCATTTCGCAGTTGAACTCGAGGGCCGAGGCCGAGTCCCCAATCGATGGAGGGACGAATGGATTGACACCCTCGCCGCCCCGCATCAGCGTCACCGCGCCCTCACCGAAGCGCTCGGCGAGCGCCCGGTACTCGCCCTTTGGGTCGATCACCAGCGCAGGATATCCATAAGCCAGCATGCGGGCAAGGTAAGCCTTCACCAGCGCCGACTTCCCGTTGCCTATCTTGCCCAGAACGAGGGCGTTTGGGCTGGAAACGGCATTCGCCGCGTAGAGCGTAAAGGGGTTGTAACCGAAGGCGCCACCAAAACGCGACGCCCCCAGCAAGGGGCGGAGCTTCGAATGGTCCGCCTCGCCATAGCCGGGCATGAGCGTTGCAGCGGTCGATGTCGCCTCCAGAACCCGACGAGCAGGCATGCGCGGCGGCGGTATCATCGCCCCGCCATCCGGAGAATTGCACCGAGCGCCTCGGCTTGGCGGCCGAATTCTCTGCGCAACGTGATACCGCTCATCGCGAAAGTGGCAGGCAGGTTCTCACGATCTCCAGGCGGATGCCAAGCAATCACCAGCGCGGACATCACAACTCCTGCACGCCCAGCCAGAACCTGGCCCTCGGCCTCACCCAGCGCGGCACGGAGAAGCTGCCGCTGCGCCCCACGCATATAGCCCATCTCTGCTCCGAGCCGTCCGTCAGCCTCGAGCCTGGTCCTCCGCGTCCTGACCACTCGGGCAAGTCGCTCCGGGGCCGCGGGCTCGAAAAGCACCGCCACCACGAATCGCGTGGGAGAGTTGAGCAAGAGGCGGGCGAACACGCCGGGCCCAGCGCTGTGCGGCCATCGCGCCACGCTGTAGATGACCAGCTTTTCGCCCGCTGCACCAAGACTTGAGAAGCGCTCACGCAACCTTCCGTCTCGAGGAAGACTTGCGGAAAGCTTGCCGCCATCCGCCGGCAGACGTCGGGCGAAAAGTTCGGGTGCGTTGCTCCGAGCACCGGCAAGCGCGTCGACACCGGCGGATGGCGTTGCCGGAAGCAGAACCAGGAAGCTCTCGGGGCCGTGCTCCCTGGCCAGCAACCCCTCCTCGAGCTCCGCGAGCTCCGCCGCATAGGAATCCCCAACTCCCAACGAGGGGCGTTGCCGCTCGCGGGGGGAGCCCGGCCGAACCCTGGAAGTGCTGAAAGCCGCCAAGGCTGTCGGGGATTCCGAGCGCGCCAGCGAATCAAGAACACCGCTCAGCAGACGCGCCAGCTCCTGCCTGCCTGCGCCACCCTCCAGGTAAGGAGAACGGTTCAAAGCAACCTCGTATGCGAGTGCTTCGCACGCTCCGACAGAACTCGCGAGACTGGTCCGAGCCTGGCTGTGCAAGGCAAAGGCAGCCATGCGCCCGATGAGACTCGCCGCGGAGACCTCCTGGATCCGCACAGCCCCTAGAGCGAGTCCGAGCAGGGCGACCGCCGTCGCTCCGAACAGCCCCTCGCCGGGCCCCAAATGCATTCCCAGGATCGAGCCGGCGATGGCCAGTGCGCCGATTGCGACACCGAGTTCCAGCCGTTCCATTCCCCAGAGACCGGTCCTGAAGGAAGAATGGAATGATTTTGCCGACCCCATCTGCCGCTCATTCCCCGCCAAAGGTGCCTCCTTGGCCGGTGTCCCCCCACCCGGGGTTGGTGTTTCCTTCCCAGGTCGGGTCGCCCTCGGCAAACGGGATCGCCGCTATGCCCGGCGCGGCGTCTATCGCCTCGCCGGGAAAGGAGCCCAGTGAGCCGAGAAATGTGGAGGCAGTCGATGCTGCGCGCACCGCAAGACGCGCGCCACGCTCCATATCGTGGCCGGGGAAGTATTCCAGTGAGAAGAGACGAACGAGTGCCAGAGGGGAAAGCGCGCTCACCAAGAGGCAGGAGATGGCCATTACCATCTGACCTGGATCGGCCACCGATGCGGAGGCGATCGCCAGGCTGAGACCAAGACCCATTCCGATGAGGACTTTCATCACAAGCAGAGCACCCAAAGCCGCCAGCGATCGGAAGAGAACGACCCGTGCGCCCCTGTAGATAGCCAGCGCCGCGAGGAAGGGAAGCAGCGCGCAGAGCATATAGATCGCGGCCGACCGCAGCGCAATCTCCAGCCAAAGAAGCAGCGCGAGAACCAGATACGCGCCGAACAGCAGGATGCCGACCAGCATCGGAACCTGAACTCCCGAAAGCGGCGCTCCCAGTGAGGCACCATGGCCTGCGGAGGCGGCGAAAGCACGAAAGATGAAGGCCGCCAGGCTGTCGCTGGCCGTTACAAGGAGTGCGACCACTCCGATCTCCACTCCCGAAAAGATCCCCACAGCGGGAATCGCCACCACCAGGGAGCGCACGGCGCCCATAGGATCTCCATGCGCGAAGGCCGCCATGCCGGCGGACACGAGGGTGGCGATCAGTGCCACCAGCTCAACTCCCGGCAACAAGCGTATGATCGCGGACGAGAACCATCCTGAAAGCACCGCAGGATCTCCTGCGCCACTGGCGACGGACCCAAGGCGCGACGCGAGGTAGCGGTCGGCACCGAGGAGCGAGTGCCCCAGGAACAGCGAGAAGACGCCGGCCAGGGCCGAAGAGAGCGCAGCTGTCATGGTCCGTATCGCGCTTTGGACTCAGTGGACCGATTGGCCCAGGTGGAAGAAGAAGTTGATCAGAGCCGGTGCCGCACCAACCAGCACCGCGGCGAGCGCCGATGCGATTAGGGTGCGCTTCCCGGTATAGGTCTGTTGATAGTTGCTGGAATGGGCTCCGATTGCCCAGATCGCCGCTCCGATAAGTAGTCCCAGCAGCGATATCACCAGCGCCCATGCGGCCGCGCCATTCGCGATCGACTGTAAAGCGGCACCTCCAGGTAGCGCATTCATATCGGGGGTGACGCTCACATCGAGCACGATCCCCGGGGCAAAGAAGTTGAACGGCGAAAGCATGGACTCACCATACCATATTTCGGAATGTTCCAATCTATTTAGCTATTTTTCGTCGTACTCCGGTACTGGCGGCTCACTTCCATCAGCGACACGGCGGCGTCAGGTTGTAGTCTCGTTGGTAGCCGCCCTAGAAGACGATGCCCATGATGCCAGAAAGCTCGATACCTCAAACGGGATCCTCCCTTCCGGAACAAGACTCCGGCACCTACGCGCAGTGCCTCGGTAGTGCGCTGGACGCGATCTCCCAGGCGGTGTTCATCCACGACAGGACGAGCGGTGAGCCGATCTTCGAGAACGCCACCGCGCGCGACCTTGGGATGGCACGGCACGAGGAGGCTGGGCTCATGCGCGCCATAGAAGAGGCCGTCGCCGACGCACTCGGGGGCCGCTTCAAGAAGCACACGTTCTCGATTTTCGGACCACCTCGGCGCGACTTCGTGATCCACACGAAACCCGCTCGCGATGCAACCGCGGTCGTCACCGTCGTGGAGGATCTAACGGTTCGCAATCAGCTTGACGCCATTCGCCGCGACTTCGTGGCAAACGTGAGCCACGAACTCAGAACTCCCATTGGAGCTCTCGGCCTGCTCGCGGAGACGTTGGCCTATGAGGACGACCCGGCCGTCAGGCAGCGGCTTGCGAACCGCATACAGAACGAAACCTTCAGGGTGGCCAAGGTTATTGATGACCTGCTTGATCTGAGCAGGATCGAATCCGAAGGGGCATCGCACAAGGAGCCGACGGACCTAGCAGATCTTTGCCACGAGGTGGTGGAGCAGATGGCCTCCGCAGCCGATACCGCAAGGGTCGAACTCGGTTTCGCTATCGAAGACTCGGGGTTTGTAATCGAGGCCGACCGGCGACAGATGCGCTCGGCCATCGCCAATCTGATCGACAATGCGATCAAATACTCCGACAAGGACTCGTGGGTTCGCGTCGGCTTGCGCCGAGCCGAGGATGGACGGATCGAGATCAGCGTGGCCGATCACGGGATCGGAATCCCTCAAAAGGATCTCGAACGAATCTTCGAGCGGTTCTATAGAGTCGACCAAGCCCGCTCTCGCCAGACGGGAGGCACCGGGCTGGGGCTTTCGATCGTGCGCCACGCGGTCAACAACCACAACGGCGCGGTAGAGGTGGAGTCTCGCGAAGGCGCAGGCACCACCTTTAGGATCCTTCTTCCGAGCAGCGATGGAGACGGCCAGTGAGCAAGACAGAGACCACCGTGCTGGTGGCCGAAGACGAGGAGTCCTTCATAGACGCCCTGACCCTTGGCCTTGTCAAGGAGGGCATGACAGTCCTGGTGGCCCGAGACGGCCGCGAGGCTATCGAGGTCTGGAAGGAGTCGTCTCCCGACGTAATTCTCCTGGATCTGATGCTGCCAAAACTCTCGGGCATCGACGTTTGCAAGGAGATCCGCACACAGAGCCAGGTCCCGATCATAATGGTGACTGCGCGCGGCTCGGAGGTGGACACGGTGGTCGGGCTCGAAGTCGGCGCTGACGACTACGTCGTCAAGCCGTTCTCGATGCGCGAGCTCACTGCGCGAATCCGTGCCGTGCTCCGCCGAGCGCCGGCCAACTCGGAAATGCAGCCGGAATCGGCGTCGACCACCAACTCGGAGATGCTTCGCATCGGGTCGGTCACCCTCGACACGGCTCGCCACGAGCTAAGGGTGAACGACAAGCCGGTGCCGCTCCCCCTGAAGGAGTTCGAGCTACTGGAGCTCCTCATGTCGAACCCTAACCGGGTAATGACGCGTGACATGATCGTCGACCGGGTTTGGGGTCCTTTCCACACGAGCGACACCAAGACCCTCGACGTGCACATAAAGCGGCTCCGCTCGAAGATAGAGCCCGACCCCTCGAACCCCGCCTATATAACCACGGTTCGCGGACTCGGATATAGGTTCGAGTCACGCACGGAAAGACCATGAGCAGCAAAGGCGCGGGCCAAAATGGAGTGCTGGAGCGCACCATCGAGGCAATTCACTCCCATGGAGGGCGGGTAACCCCGTCACGACTGGCGGTGATCACCGCAATAGTTGACTCCGAGAGCCATGTCTCCGCCGAGGAGATCTTCGAGCGCATCCAGGCCGGCAGCCCCGACATTCACCTCTCGACCGTCTATCGCACGCTGGAAGCGCTGGAAAAGCTGGGCGTGGTCGAACATGTGCATCTCGGGCATGGACGGGCCATCTACCACCTCGAAGAGAACGTCCACCAGCACCTGGTGTGCGAAAGTTGCGGCAAGATCATCGAAGCACCTCGGGATCTCACCGAGCGCCTGGAGATGGAATTAGAGGCACGGCTCGGCTTCTACACGCGCGCCCACCACTTTTCCATCATCGGCCTCTGCCGGGACTGCTACCGGAGGCAGCACAGGGCGGCTACACCAAGCTGACTTCTAGCAGGCGTAGTCCGGATCGACATAAGAGCTCGCGTTCGGCGTGATCGGGATCGCTGCTCCCTGGATCAGCCACGGGGTTCCGCCGCCAAAGAAGGAGCTCGAGGACGTGCAGTAGGAGGGCAGGCTGGAAACCGTGTTTGCAGTTGCGATCCAGATCGGGGCTCCGGGAGAGTAACCCGATCCGGCGATCGAAGCGAACTGGTACTTGCTTGAATAAATGCCGACCTGGTAGCCAAGGGTCTTCAGGGCGTAGACAGCGCCGGATATGACGTTGTCGTTGGCAGTGGTGTCGGTACCAAACAGTACGTTTCCGTTGCCAGGCAGCTCAACGTCGAGCCACCAAAGGTTGGAGTAGGCACCTTGCGCGGAGGAGTAGCCGAGGGCGGCCAGCGCGATGTTGTAGCCCCAGTCATAGGCCTGGCAGTCGAGGGCGGCGGTGGAAGTCAGCGGCGCAGTGCTCGCACACGTCCCCTCCGGACCGGAGAAAAGCTGAGTATCGCCGGAACTCGGCGCCGAAGGCGACCACAGCACCGTGTACAGGGAGACATGAGCACCTGCAGCCTGGGCCATCTTGAACTCCGAGCCGAGGCAGGGATTCGTCGCAAATGCTTCGCTCCAGGTCGGAAACGCACTTCCTACTGGCACGCGTGCTGAAACCGAGGTAGCACCGACCACACCGACTCCATTATTGGCCGGGAACTGCGTGATCGGATTCAGCGGCGAGTCCGGACACTGAGGCCAAGAAATATCCGCCCCGTACATGCCGGTCGAATAGGGGTTCATGGAATAGGTCTGGGCTATACCTACCACGGGCTTGTTCAGAGTGGTGCCACCCATGGAGCCGTAGAAGGGTGCGTTGAAAGAAAAGACGCCGCCGTCGGAGGCGACCAGCCAGTAGCCGCCGGTGACGGGGTCGGCGGCCATACCGACGACCGGCTTGTTCAGAGTGGTGCCACCCATGGAGCCGTAGAAGGGTGCGTTCCCGAAGGTGAAGATTCCCCCGTCGGCGGCAACCAGCCAGTATCCTTGGCCGTCTGGGGTGGCGGCCATGCCGACGATCGGCTTGTTCAGAGTGGTGCCACCCATGGAGCCCCAGAAGCCCGCGTTCCCGAAGGTGAAGATTCCCCCGTCGGCGGCAACCAGCCAGTATCCTTGGCCGTCTGGGGTGGCGGCCATGCCGACGATCGGCTTGTTCAGAGTGGTGCCACCCATGGAGCCCCAGAAGCCCGCGTTCCCGAAGGTGAAGATTCCCCCGTCGGCGGCAACCATGTCATAGCTTGGGCTCAAAGTCGTCGAGATGGGTGACAGGGCAAAGGTGCGGGTAGGCACGACGGGCGCGTTCACCCTACACCCAATGGCCAGCACGGCAATAGTAAGCAAGAGCGCCAGGCCAAGACGACGCGCCGCGTGGCCAAATCCCATCCCAGCTCCTCAAATGTCCACCGACGAATACGCCACGGCTGACGACGGAGGCTCCCGCTGCCCTAGAGAATGCTAACGTGCCGCGGCTTCGGTCGGTCTAGCCGCTGAAATTTCCTCTGAACGTCACGATCGTGATTGTGCCGAGAATGAAAAGAGCGACAGCCAGCGAATACATGACCGCCTTGATGGCGGCCCGCTTGCGTGGATTGCGCACGTAGTCATCCATGATGAAGCGCAGGCCATTGGTTCCATGAAGGAGGCCGAGTGCCAGGAGCAGCCAGTCGAACACGCGCCAGAACGGATTGGCCCACCGCTTGGCAACAAACGACACGGTCGTCGTGGTGACGTCGTTGAAGATGTGCGTGAGAGAGAAGTGGATCAAGGCCAAGAAGAACAGGACCAGGCCCGAGATCCTCATGAAGAACCACGACCAGGTCTCGAAGTTCTGGCGGGACCGCCTGTTGGGGGTCGACCCCGGACGCGAGGCGGATCTTTCGAGGATAGACATCTAGTGAACGCTCCCCGTAAAGAAGGGCCGCAGGATGATGACCCCGCCGATGATGGTCAAGAGGATGGTCAGGGAGAAGATGCCGTAAAAAACCGACTTCTCGTTCTTGATCGACCCGGGGAAGAAGTCGATCATGATCACCCTCAGACCGTTCAGCGCGTGATAGACCAGCCCAAACAATAGGCCAACCTCGAACAGGCGCATCAGGACGTTGCCGTAAAGCGCATGTATCTCGTTGTAGATCCTCGGGAAGTTGAGCATCGACACATCGACGATGTGCAGGAGGATGAACATAAGGACAAGAAAGCCGGTGATTCGATGGAGCACGAAGGCCCACTGGCCGGTCTTCCCCTTGTAAACAGTGGACTCCGGGCTCACCTGGGAGACCTCCTCACCCACCGGTTGCCCCACATGGTGGTGGATATCACGAACACCGCGAACACCACCACTATGAGGGTGACCGCCGCTAGCGCGATCGCGAACAATACCTGCGCTGTACTCACTCAATAGAAACTAACGCTTCCGGGCGCCCAGCTCAAATTTCGGAGTCGGGACGCTGGATTCTTGTCACGCCCCGGAGATACGGCGTGAGCACCGCCGGAAGAGTGACGGAGCCGTCGGCCTCGCGGCCCGTCTCGAGCAGTGCCGCGATAACGCGTGCCCATGCCAACGCGGAACCATTGAGCGTATGCACGAACTCGATGCTTCCGCCAGGCTCGGTGCGATACCTGACGTTGGCACGCCTGGCCTGGTAGTCGCCGAACCAGGAGACCGAGGATACCTCGAGCCAGCGATCCACGCCCGGGGCGTAGACCTCCAGGTCAAAGGTTCGCCGCGATGAGGCTCCCAAATCGCCGGTGCAAAGGTCGAGCACCCGGTAGGTCAAGCCAAGCCGGCGTAGAAGTCCCTCAGCACGCCGGAGAATCTCGGCGTGCATCTCGGGTGCCTGAGCAGGCGTGGAATAAACCATCAACTCGACCTTGTCGAACTCGTGCAGCCGGAGAAGCCCGCGCGTATCCCTGCCTGCTGAGCCCGCCTCACGCCTGAAGCACGGCGTTGCAGCCGTCATCTTGAGTGGGAGTTGATCCGCTTCGAGGATCTCGTCGCGCGCCATGGAGGTCAGAGGCACTTCCGCGGTCGGTATGGCCCAGAGGTCGTCGCGCTCCATCTGATAAGCGTCGTCGGCAAATTTGGGCAAATGCCCTGTAGAGACCATCGTTTCGCGCTTGACAAACGTAGGTGGCCGGATCTCCAGGAAGGCGTCCGAGTGCTCGTCAAGGGCAAAGGACGTGAGCGCCCGGATCAGCCTGGATCCGAGGCCCTTATAGAGGGGGAACATGCTGCCGGAAAGCTTCGCTCCGCGCTCCAGGTCGATAATGTCCAGTTCGGCCCCTATGTCCCAATGCGGGACGCGTTTGAAGTCCGGGTACTCGAGGTTCGGGGCCACATCGCTCGATCCAACTTCGGAGGACCAATAGCGAACTACCACGTTGTCCGCTTCGCCGGCACCAACCGGAGCCTCTTCGGAGGGGAGGTTGGGAATCACCAGCCAGATTTCCCTGCGCCGCTTCTCGAGTTCGGCTGCTTCCGCCGTGATTCTGTCGAGGTCGACGCCGAGGCGCCGGCTCTCCTCCTTCAACCGCTCGGCCTCCACCGGCTCCTTGTTACGGTACGCCTCGGCCACACGGCGCGAGGTGTCGTTCACGCGCGAGCGTAGCTCGTCGCGGGCGGAGACCGCATCCCGAAAGGCGGAGTCGACTTCTGCAAGCTCTTCGACGACCGAGTCCTCCACCCCACGCCGGCCAAGCAGTTCTTTCACCAGTGCGGGGTATTCACGCAGGCCACGAATGTCGATCATCGAAAGGAAAGGCTAGCTTCTTAACGCGTGCCATCTATCGAAGTAAATGACCTCTGGGTCCGCTACGGAGACCGCGAAGCGGTCCGGGGCGTAAGCCTGGCCGTTGAGCCCGGGCGGATTCTCTGCGTACTGGGGCGCAACGGCGCAGGCAAGACATCCACCATCGAGGCAATTGAAGGGTACCGCAGGATTGCCAAGGGAACCGTGCGGGTACTTGGATTGGATCCCGCGCGCCATCATCGTGAGGTCGTGAAAAAGATCGGGGTGATGCTGCAGGTAGGCGGTATCTACCCCCGCATGAACCCCCGTCAGGCGCTAGACCTTTACGCCGGCTTCTACGACGACCCCGTGCCCGTGGACGAACTATTAAAGTTGGCCGAGCTGGGCTCTGCGCAAGAGACGCCGTACCGCTTCCTCTCCGGCGGCGAGAAGCAGCGCCTGGCTCTGGCGCTTGCACTCGTCGGCCGACCGGATGTGCTCTTCCTGGACGAGCCCACCGCCGGGGTCGACGCCGCCGGCAAGCAGCAGATCCGCAACGCTGTGGCCGAAATGGCCCGTGCCGGAGTTGCCGTGCTTCTCACAACCCACGAGCTGAACGAAGCCGAGCGCCTGGCCGACTCGATCGCGGTGATCGACGAGGGCCGGATCATCGCGGAGGGAACGCCGACCGAACTGAGGGAGCGCTTCGGGAAGCAGACAGTGGTCTTCCGGACAGCGAGCGCGATCGATGTGGTCTCCTTCTCCCAACGTCTTGGCCTAAAAGTAACCGACCTGGGAGACAACAGTTACAGATTGGGGGAAGAGGCGCCGGCAAGCATTGTCGGCACCATCACGTCGCTTCTCGCCGAGCAAAGCATCGACCTCGTCGAGATGAATGCCGGGCGGGGATCCCTCGAGGACGTATTCCTCGAGATCACAAACGGAGAAGCCTGAGCGGGTTCGAACCTGCCCGCTCGCTTAGGCCCAGGAAGAGGAAAGTTGGCTGCACACCCTTATCAGGCTCAGGCAAAGGCGGAGATCCGCCTGTCAATGACGCAATACGAGTCCTTGCTGGTCACTTTCGGCATACCACTGCTGTTCCTAGTCGCATTCTCCCTCATCAAGGTGCTGCCGCTGCCTCATGGGGTGCTCAAGCCGGTTGCATTCCTGGTTCCTGGCACCATCGCGCTGGCCGTCATGGCCACCGGCATGGTCTCCCTGGGCATCGCCACCGGCGTGGAGCGCTCCTACGGAGTTCTCAAGCGCCTCGGCACCACTCCACTCTCCCGTGGAGCGCTGCTAGGGGCCAAGATAACCTCGATCGCCGTCATCGAACTGGTCCAAGTCGTACTGCTGGCAGTAGTGGGGCTGGCTTTGGGATGGAAGCCAACCGGCAACGCTCTCGCGTTCGTAGGCGCCATTGTTCTTTCCAGCGCGGCATTCGCCGGAATCGGCCTGATTCTGGCCGGCCGGCTCAAGTCCGAAGCGGTGATCGGAGCTGCGAACGGGCTCTTCCTGGTGCTGCTCGTGCTGGGCGGCATGATCTTCCCTGTTACTTCGCTTCCCGGACCGATTGCCGACGTTGCCCGGCTCCTGCCCGCCTACGCGAGCGCACACATCCTCTTCGTCGCCTCGACCGGCGGTGCCGGCTCGCTGACCGGCTCGTGGATCGTGCTGCTGGTGTGGGCAATCATCGCTCCACTGCTGGCCACGCGGCTCTTCCGCTTCGAGTAGGTCGGGACGCGTACCGTTGGCGGGCGCCATCGTTTATCCTTGAAGAGTGCTCCGTCGGCTGTGGACATGGATCTCGAAATGGGAAGTCAGCCCCCGGCTCTATCGTCGCTTGGCTTACTTCGCCCTAATCGGGCTTTCGCTCATCATCATCACCGGTGGCGCCGTAAGGCTGACTCAATCCGGTCTCGGCTGCCCGACGTGGCCTGACTGCCAAGGCAACCAGCTTGTAGCCCAATACTCCTTCCATCCGATGGTGGAGTTCACCAACCGGGTGATCACCATCTTCCTCACCATTGCAGTGATGGTCGCCACAGCGGCCGCCTTCTTCCGCAAGCCGTTCCGCCGCGATCTCGCCTGGCTCAGCATGGGCATGGTCGGCGGCCTTGTTGCCCAGGTGATCCTCGGGGGAATTACGGTTCTGGAAAAGCTGGCGCCGCCGTTCGTGATGGCGCACTTCCTGCTCTCACTCGTCGTGGTGCTCGACGCTGTAGTCCTCTACTACCGGGCATCGAGCGAAGGGACCGAATCAGTACGGCTGGTCAGCAAGGAAGCGGTCTGGCTTAGCCGGCTCATGTGGGTGGCCCTTGCAGCAGTGCTCTTCGTCGGAACCGCCGTCACCGGGTCGGGCCCCCACTCGGGCAGCCCGCTCGCGGTCCGGCTTCCCTTTCCGCTGAGGGCAGTTGCGGAGCTGCACGCCGACTTCGTCCTCTTCCTGATCGGCCTGACTCTGGCCAGCATCTTCTTGCTACATCAGGGGCGCGCGCCGGAGCCGGTAATGAAGCGGGCTCGCGTGCTGCTGTGGCTGATGGCCGCCCAGGGTTTCATCGGGTACACGCAGTACTTCACCAACCTTCCGGCCCTTCTGGTCGAGTTCCATATCGTTGGCGCAACAGCGGTGTGGGTGGCCATGGTCTGGCACAATCTCAACCTATTCGAGCGGCGAGTTCCGGTCGGATCCGCTCCCGCGGTTGACGAGCACGTAGAAACCGAACTAGCCGATAGGGGCGTATCCGGTCAGGCCTGAGTCCCCGGATCCCGAGACGCTCCAGCGAGCGTCGGGTCTTGAGCGGCGGCGTAGCATGGAATCGCCACTCCTAATTCCTTGCCCATCGAGGAGAAGTCGCCAAGTTGCCTACCGGTACATCCACCGAGGAAAAAATCGTCACAGGATCCGCCGAAAGTCTTGACTCGCCCTGGAGAGTCGTCCTCTGGAACGATCCCATCAATCTCATCTCCTACGTGATATGGGTTCTTGAGACGCTGTTCGGCTATTCAACCTCCAAGGCGACCGCGCTCACGATGGAGGTACACAACAATGGCCGCGCCATCGTGTCGCACGGCCCCCGCGAAAAAGCGGAGATGGACGCAAGCAGGCTGCACGAAAAGGGACTCTGGGCAACTCTGGAAAGAGAATCGGACTGAGCGGTGTTTCAAGTCCTGTGACTGAAATAAGGGGCCCGCTGAAGCAGATCGAAGGCGATCGCTTCGAAAATCTCCTCACCGACGAGGAAAAGGAACTGCTGGGCATGCTCCCAGGAGTTGTCGTGGAGGCCATTGCCGCGCACAGCCCCTACGTTACGCGCCTCTTTCCGCCGACATATCCCTTTGACCATACGGCCCAGAAAGAGATCGAGGATGTGGGCTCAGATTCGCTGGCGGAGGAACACCGGCGCATCCTGGAAGGCCTTGCCGACACGGTGAACAAGCCCGTGCTTACGCACCAGGACCTTGTCGTTTGGGTCGGCGCCATCAACGACATCCGCCTTCTCATCGGAACCGCCTTGGACGTGTACGAGGAAATGGACCGGCCAGGAGAGGATGACCCGCGTTTCCAGGATTTCGTGATCTTCGATTACCTAACCTGGCTGCAGGGATCCCTGTTGGCATTTCTTTCGGGACAGTTGGGGAAAGGCGAGCAAAGCTAGGCGCCGGGCGCCTGAGGAGATTGCATTATCGCCTCGCAATTGCGCCGGTCGTCGATTCAGGACACCAAAGCGAGACATCTAGCGGGCTCAACCCGGCCGTGACCAAAGATGGTGTGCAGCCAGGGCCAAGCAAGGAGGGTTCGACCATGGCGCGACCGCGTCTATTGCCTGACACCCGGATCGCAGTCGTCGATTCCGTGGGGCACGGAAGCCCGGCCGCATGGCGGGCTGCCTTTAGGGGCGCAAGGGCCGTCGAAGTCTTAGCCGATACGTCCTCGGCCATCGGCGCGGATGCCGATTTGGTGGTCGTGGCCGATGCCACGGCGCTTGCCGCTTCTGAAATGGAGGCCCTGCACAAGCTGGATTCCGTCCTGGCATTTGTCCCCTCGTCCACGCAAGACCTCTCACGCATGGTCGGCGCCTCGGCGGGAGTCAGGGGCACCTACCTGGGTGAAGGGGAATGGTTCGTCAACCCCGAACCGAGCCTGGGCATCCCAGCCGAATTCGCTGTGCGCTCCACCTTGGTCGAGCTCGAAACCAGCGGACGAGCCTGCGACGTGTCGGCAGTCGTCTCGGTCGGCTTCAAGGACCGTAACGTGGCGCTCTCCTGCGACGGCATCCACATGATCGGCTTTTCGGCACGGGCATTCTTGGCCGACGCCGAGCTTGCCCGTTTCGCTCGCCGCCTCGCGCTGGGCCCACTTGCAGTCAACTGCAACATCACCATAGGGATTGTCGGATACGGCCCCTATGGAGGGATGGGCCATTACCACGGGGCGGGTTGCCAGGCCACACCCGGCCTTCGCCTGGCCGCCATCGCCGAGCCAAGTTCGGGCAGGCGCGAGTCCGCTCTGGCGCAATTCCCGGACATTGCCGCGCACTCCGACGCCGGATCGCTCTTTGGCGATTCCGAGGTCGACATGGTTATCATCGCGACTCCACCCAACAGCCACTACCAGCTCGCGCTCGAGGCCCTGGAGGCGGGCAAGCACGTTGTACTGGAAAAGCCCATGGCACTTACCGTTGCCGAGGCCGACGAGTTAATCGATATCGCCCAACGGCGGGAGCGGGTGCTGACCGTGCACCAGAATCGTCGGTTCGACGCCGACTACCTGGCCCTGGCAAGGCTGATCCAGGACGGTGCGCTGGGCGAGATCTTCAACATAGAAACCTTCGTGGGATCCTTCGAGCACCCCTGTCGCGCCTGGCACTCCGACGAATCGGTCTCGGGTGGTGCCGCCTACGACTGGGGATCCCACCATATCGACTGGATCCTTCAGCTCTACCGGGATCGTCCGACCGAGATCTTCGTAACTGACCACAAGCGCGTCTGGCACGATGTCACCAATGTCGACCAGATCAGCATCCGGATGGTCTTTGGCGACGGGCGCGAAGCCACCTTCGTGCAGTCCGATGTGGCCGGCGAGCGCAAGCCCAAGTTCTATGTGCAGGGGACCCGTGGCACCGCCACCGGGCGCTACGCTCCAGTGCGCCAGGCCGAGGTGGAGTTCCCCTTCGGTTTCCGCATGCGTGAGTTCCACCATGCTGAGGCACCGGTCGAGCTCTCGGCAACCATATACGAGGGCCACGGGCGTACGCACTCCCTGCTGATTCCACCCGTACGCACGCCCGCCTTCGCTTTTCACGCCAATCTTTCCGCTCATCTCCACTACGGCGAGCCGCTGGCCGTCACCCCCGAGTCGGTGCGTCCGGTAATCGAGGTCCTCGAGGCGGCTCAAGCCCTGAGCGAGAACCGTGAGCACCATGCCAAACTATGACAGAACCAAGCGAGAACCCGTGCGCTGGGGCGTTATCGGAGCTGCCTCATTCGTCGCCAATGCGGCCGTTATACCGGCCATCCTTGCGGACCCTAATGCGAGGCTCGCCGCCTACGCCACGCTGTCGGGAGGCTCGGGGTTGCCGGCGGAAAGGGCGGGCGCTCGGCGCTTCGCCGACTACGCCTCGCTCATCGGCTCCGGTGAAGTGGATGCCGTTTATGTCGCCCTCCCCAACTCCCTGCATCTGCCGGTGGTGCGCATGGCTGTCGAAGCAGGCGTCCCCACCCTCTGCGAGAAGCCCCTTGCCCTTGATGCCAACGAAGTCTCGGCTATCGCCGATTGCGCCTTGGCCAACCAGGTCCTCGTAGGCGAGGCCTATATGACCCAATTCCACCTCCGCGACCGGCGCTTCCGCTCCTACATCCAGGATGGAGGCATCGGACCTCTGCAGGAGATCGAAGCGGAGTTCACCTTCGAGCTGGCGCCTGGCGAAAATTATCGCTGGAAGGGATCAATGGGTGGCGGAGCGCTTCTGGACGTGGGCGTTTACCTCCTTGACCCGATCGTGGAACTTGCCGGCGCAACCCCCCAGATCGAGCGAGTGGAGCGCAAAGTGCAAGGGGACATCGACGTCGAGACTGCTGTTGAGCTGAGCTTCGACCGTGGCCCCAGAGCACGAGTGGTTGCGTCCTTCGTGCGGCCGGAGCGGCAGCGGCTTGAGGTACGCGGGGCACACGGCACCGCGGAGATGGCCAACCCATTCACCCCCGGCACTTCTGACACCGAAATCCGGATCAACCGGCAAGGCCGGGAGCAGTTGATCTCCTCCCGGCCCTCGAACCCATACGAACTGATGGTAAAGGAGTTCGCGACCAGCTTGCGTGACGGAACTCCCTTTCCGAGACCGCTCGGTCGGAGCCTTGCGGTTGCCCATCTCTTGAACCGCATAGCGGACACAAGCTAACCAGGGAAGGCGGGTTACGGAATGCCTCAGCCGGCGCGATTGTTTCCTCCACCGTGAAACGACAGCTTTTCGACGTTGGGAACGGGGTTGCCATCTCGGGGGTCGTGCGCGGCAAAATGCCGCCGGACTTCCTGCTCGTGCACGGACTGGCCTCCAATGCTCTGCTGTGGGACGGTGTCGGCTATCAATTGGAGCGAGCAGGCAGATCCAGTCTGGCAATCGATCAGCGGGGCCACGGGCTCAGCTCCAAGCCGGACTGGGGCTTCACGCACCCTCAGCTGGTGGAGGACCTTACCAAGGTGTTGTCCTTGGCGGCCAGCCAACAGCACCCGGATCCATCCATCGTCGTGGGCCAGTCATGGGGGGCGGCTGTCGTGGCGCTGTTTGCTCAGGCGCAACCTCAAAGTGTCGCGGGCGTCGTACTGGTCGACGGGGGTGTCTTCGATTTGAAAGAGCACTTCCGCACCTGGGACGAGTGCGCCTCGGTACTGGCGCCACCCAAACTCTCCCGCTTCTCCTTCTCACGGCTTGCCGACCACATCCGCTCTGCGCACAAGGATTGGAGCGAAGAGGCCCTGAGTGCGACGCTCGGCAATCTCGAGGAGCTGGCGGATGGAACCGCCCGGGCGAAGCTCGGCCGCGAGCAGCACATGCAGATCCTTCACGAACTCTATAAGTACACGCCGGCCGCGGTCCTTTCCAACCTTGGAGTTCCTATTTTTGCGCTCCTGGCGATCAAGCACGACGAGGTGGAGTCAGGCGAGCGGCGCGAGCGGCTCAACGCGCTTGTCCAAAAGGTCGGCCTGCAAACTGAGATCTTTGTCGACGGAGACCATGACCTGCATGCCCAGTATCCCGAGCGGGTCGCCGACCTTCTCCTTGCTTTCGAGAGCAAGATCGGAGAGGCGGCCTGATCATGGCAAGAATCCTCATGCTCATGGGATCGGGTGAGACCAGTCCCACCATGGTCAAATCGCATCGCGAGATTTTCTCCGTGCTGCCCAACCCGGCCAAAGCCGTCATCCTGGACACGCCCTTCGGCTTCCAGGGCAATGCCGATGACATTGCCCAGAAGGCCATCGACTACTTCAAGACTTCTATCGGAGTAAAGGTCGACCTTGCCTCGATGCGGGAGGCCTCCAGGGCTTCATCCCTGCAGCTGGAGTCATTCGCCAATCAACTCCGTGACGCGGACTACGTCTTTGCCGGCCCGGGCAGCCCGACTTATGCGTTGCGCCAATGGTCCGACCTGCCTTTGGCTTCCATTCTTTCCAAAAAGTTGACCACTGGTGGGGTGGTCGCATTCTCGTCCGCCGCTGTCCTCACTCTCGGCCACCACTCGATCCCCGTCTACGAGATCTACAAGGTGGGAGAGCCCGTCCAACTTCGCAAAGGCTTGGACGTCCTCTCCGCAATCGGGCTCAAGGCACTGGTGATTCCGCACTTCAACAATGCCGAGGGGCAGAATCACGACACCCGTTTCTGCTACATGGGGCAGGAACGCCTGGACTTGCTCATGTCGCAGCTCGACCAGGGATGCGCAGTGATCGGAATCGACGAGCACACCGGGATCATCATCGACCTGGAACAAGGCAGCGTGCGCTTTGTCGGCCTTGGTACCGTGACCCTTCTTCAAGGCTCGGGGCGTGCCGTCTATCAGGCAGGCGAACGGCTGACATTCGAAGAATTCCGCTCCGCGCTTGCCACCGTGGGCGAAATGCACGTGGCGGCCAAGCCAGAGCAGGCAAGAAGCGAAGTATCCGGGGAGAAGAAGGCGGAATCGCCGCTCCTGGCGAGCATAGAGTCGCACCAAGCGCGTTTCGATGCCGCCCTGAAATCACTCGACTCGCATACGGCGCTTGAAACCATTCTTGACCTGGAAGAGGAACTCGCCGCCTGGTCGGCCGACACTCTGCAGTCCGACGAGATGGAGAAGGGCCGAGCGGCTCTTCGCTCCATGGTGAGCCGTCTCGAGCCGATCGTCCGTGAGGGGCTCGTCAGCGCCGAGGAACGGATCGGGCCACTGATGGAAACGCTCATGGAGCTTCGAGCCGGAGCAAGGGCGGAACGTCGATGGGGCGACGCCGACGCCATTCGCGATAAACTCGACAAGCTAGGAATCGTCATTCAAGACACGCCCGACGGAGCGATCTGGCACCTTGCCAAGCCCTGAGAGCTTGCGGTTTGATCGGCGATGCCTGGTAGCCAGCCCCCATCGTCTAGTGGCCTAGGACGTCGCCCTTTCACGGCGGTAACACGGGTTCGAATCCCGTTGGGGGTGCACGGAGCGTGGCCGGTCACGGCCGGACGCGCGCCCATCTTTTAGGCCGGTCGAATGCCGCCGCGCTGCCGGCGACGCATTTTGAAACCGGCGAAGAGTGTCCTCAGGCACTTCTCGCCTCAAGGCATCACGAGAGTTCAAACCGTCAGGGGCGCGCCAATCTCAGAAGTCCACTTCCTGCACAGGCAGACTGCGACCCTCTTGGGGCCCACCTTCCGGGCGTGTACACCCCATCAGGAAGCGTGCACAGATCCTATTCAGAGGTTCTGGCTGCAAGCCCTAACAAACGGTGTCCTGGTCAAGAACAAGCGGTGTCCTGGTCAAGACCCCCGATGCTGCCGCTCTGGACCAGCCAGGTAGGGGCTCCACCCAAGACAGGACTGGTCGAGCAGGGCGGCTGCAAGCCGGCCACCCAGCTGCCAGACATAGCCGGAGTAGTGTTCCAGCTCGAGTTGCCGGCGATCTTTGCCCACATAGACGGCGAGGAGTAAAAACCCCCGACGCCATTGCCATTGTTGGACATGAAATAGCTCATGCCGTCGAGGGCGAACTGGTTGAGGCTGGTGTTCGTGGACCAGCTATTGCCGGTTTCGACATCGGCCCACCACGACACGGGAGGATTAGACACCCCGAGCGAGGAGGCGGCGTAGGTAGCCGCATAGGAAGCCTCGCTGCAACCTATCTCCCAAGCCTGCTGTGCCTGGGAGAGCTTGTGACCACTTAGTTTGGAGAAAACGCCCGCATTGGAGACGTCGCTGAGGCACGTCCCGTCGATCTGGCGCGCAAAAGACCCCGCATACCCGGTGTTGTAGTAAAGCGACACGGGGAGTCCGGCGGCACTCTTCAATTCCGACCCGGCGCAGGAATTCGAAGTGAAGGCACGGCCCCCGCCGACACCGATCAGGGCGAAGGTGGCCCCCGACGGGGGTTGACTCGCGGTGCAATTGGGATAGGAGACGTCGTAGCCGGTACCGCTATAAGGGTTGGATGTCGCTGCGATCGCCGAAATCGGCAGCAACCCAAGCCAGGCCAAGGTCACAGCCGCTATGCCCAGAATGCCTTTTGCCCCGAGATGGCTGGCGCGTCGGGCTACTTTACGTGATCTGGTGCGCACTCGCATTCCCTCATTGTGGCTGACACTTGTGACGAGTTTACGACTACCCACAGGAAGCCGCGGGGGATTCCGTCAAAAACAGGGCTCACGGCGGATTTGGATTCCCGAGAACAAGACTCTGAAGAAGTGTGCGCACACCGGCCGCGGAATCCCCACCTGAGCAGCCCGATAGGATCCGAACACCGGCACGAAGCAGCAACGGGGACCCAAAATACGGGCCCTAACCGGATCGCTTGGAAAGACGCCCATGCAGTGCCTATGGCGCACCGTGGTATCGCGCCGGCCTCAGATTGTTGCCGGCCCGCCGATGAGTCAAGTCAAGCGGCGGACGAAGGGTACGTCTTGTACGAGGTTCAAACGTACAAATAGGCGCAGGTCTTCGAATATCGAATCCAGTAAGGCACCCGAGGGGCCAAACTCGACGCTTGACGCCCTTCGTGACCAAGCTGGTATGCCCCGGTGATCCTTCCAAGACATATCGAGATCGTCCGCGTGCGCGCCGGAGCGCCGGAGCGCCGGACTCGATTGAACAAGCAAACGACTCAGTGATCAGCTCATGGTGCGTAGCCAATTTGTTCCCCGCGGTGTGCAGACGCCAGCTGACTCGCTAAGCTAGTGTTTCCTCGTTGCCTGATTAGTGACGAGGTACTGGGACCTGTGGTGCAGCTCGGAGTGCACGCCGGCCTGTCAAGCCGGAGGTCGCGGGTTCAAATCCCGTCAGGTCCGCTGGTGGTCTTACCGCCTTGGTCGGGTAGCTCAGTTGGTAGAGCACACGCCTGAAAAGCGTGGGGTCACCGGATCGAAACCGGTCCCGACCACCATTAAATACAAAAGAGCCCGTAGCAGACTACGAGCTCTTTGCCTTCTCAGACGATGCGTGGATCCTGGCGCACGACCCCTTCGGCACGTGCCGCATCAGCAACAGCCTGCGCAACCATAGAAGCCACGTTCTTGTTAAAGAGCGACGGGATTATATAGTGCGGCGAGAGCTGGTCGGGTGCGACCGCGGAAGCGATCGCATTTGCTGCCGCCAACTTCATCGACTCCGTAATCGCCATAGCGCTTGCGTCGAGGGCGCCGCGGAAGATTCCCGGGAAGCACAACACGTTGTTGATCTGGTTCGGATAGTCGCTGCGCCCGGTTGCCACAACTGCCGCCAGGTCCTCGATCTCGTCGGGGAGGATCTCAGGCTCAGGGTTCGCCAGCGCAAAAACGACGGGCCTGCTGCCCATTCGGGCGACATCGTCACGAGTCAGCAGCCCCGGGCCGGAAACACCTACAAAGACGTCGGCTCCCACCAGAACATCTGACAGTGAGCCGTGGCGCCTACCGGGGTTTGTGTTACCCGCAACCCACTCCTTCATGCCCGACAAGCCAGGACGGCCATCGTAAATCGCTCCCTGCCGGTCCGTGACCACGATATTCGGCACACCCGCATTGGCAAGGATTTTGGTAATCGCTACTCCGGCGGCTCCGGCACCAGCAATCACGATGGTCAGCTCGGTCAGCTTTTTGTCGATGACCGTCATGGCGTTCCGAAGGGCGGCGAGGGTGACGACCGCCGTCCCATGCTGATCGTCGTGGAAGACCGGGATATCAAGGCGCCTCTTCAGTTCCTCCTCCACTTCAAAACACCGCGGCGCGGCGATGTCCTCGAGATTGATGCCGCCAAAGGCTGGCTCCAGAGCCTCCACCGCCTGAATCAGCTGTTCCGTGTTTTGCACATTGAGGCAGACGGGAAAGGCATCCACGCCGGCGAACTGCTTGAAAAGCTGAGCTTTCCCCTCCATGACGGGTAGTGCTGCGTAAGGGCCGATATTTCCGAGCCCAAGGACGGCGGTACCATCCGTGACTACGGCCACCGAATTTGCCTTGATGGTGTAGTTGTGCACCTCAACGGGCTTTCTGGCAATCTCAAGACAGACACGGGCTACGCCTGGTGTGTAAGCCATCGAAAGATCGTCGCGGTTCTGGATGGGCGTCTTTCCGCAGACTTCGATCTTGCCATGGAGGTGGAGACGGAAGGTTCGGTCCAAGACGCTCTTGATGTGGACGCCCGGAACCTCCTCAGCGACTGTGCGGATTTGGTCGACGTGGGCCTCGTCCACCGCCAAGACGGTAATGTCGCGTACGATCGTCTCCCCCGTTACCTCGATGAGGTCCAGCCCGAGAATGTTTCCCCCTGCATCGCCGATTGCGGTCGTCAGGCGACCCAGAACACCTGGGCGGTGACTCAGCTCGGCACGTATAACCACGGAGTGAGAGACATTGGGAGTTGCCATACTTCCAAACATAGCCGATAGCTTGTGAAAACTCATTTTCGACATCTGTGCAGGTAGACGCGCACGGGGGCCGGATTGTTCAGACCATAGAAGGGAACTAGAACTAGGGATAGGCTTGGGCATCCGGGGTGGGCGCCCAGGGCTCCAAACTCAATCGACAAAGGCGGGAACGATGGGGATCTTCGGCTGGGGAAAGCGTGCGAAGACGGAGGAGCCCGCCCGCGAAACCCAAACAGCAGTCGGCGAGGTGTCGACCTCGCCCACCGACACACCCCAGACGGCTTCAGATATGACCATAGGGCCGGTGGCCGAAGCCGGGCCGGTGGCCGAAGCCGGGCCGGTGGCCGAAGCCGGGCCGGTGGCCGAAGCCGGGCCGGTGGCCGAAGCCGGGCCGGTGGCCGAAGCCGGGCCGGTGGCCGAAGCC
>JAJYNL010000101.1 GCA_021786375.1 Actinomycetes bacterium | reverse complement strand
CGAAGCGGTCCAGCTGGCCGGAGGCTTTCAGCTCGTCGAGACGCCCGAGCGTTGCCACAACACGCTGGCGTACCTTGCCCCCCTCTCGGCGGCCCTCTACCAGCTGGACGTACTCGTACACCTGCTCGCCGCGGCGGACCCGCTTGACCCGTAGATACATTGGCACAACGATACCACGCCAAAAGGCCGAATGACAAGCCTGTAATTCTGATCGTTGGCACAACACCACAGGCGCCGGCAGAGCTGCCCCAGATGGGAGAACCCCAGCGTAATCAAGTCGAATTGCCAGCGTGCACCCCGGACTTACGCCACGACGGTGCGGAAAACGGGCCTAGCCTCTCATGGTTTAGCCTCAGGAATCTTTTCCCGCCGAATAGAATTAACACTGTCCAGGTAGTGTTTTTCCCGCCGGACCCCCATTTGGCCACGGAGGCGCACTGCGCACCCGAGGCCATGGCCGGGAGCCACGGGTGCGAGTTCCGCTGCGGAGTTGGGAAGGTGCGCTAATGACCAGCGAGATGGCCGTGACGCTGCAGAAGGGTCGTGGCCGTTCGAAGCCCAAGGAATGGCAGAAAGGGGTCGTGGCCGAGATCATCGTGGAGACTCCCGAGACCAACACCCTGCGGATCTCACTGCCCGACCCAAGCGAGTTCCTCCCCGGCCAGTACTACAACATCCGCATACCGATGGAGGGCAGGCCTAGGCCGATCCAGCGCGCATACTCCATTGGCTCATCGCCCAAGCCGAACTTTTCCCTGATCGACGTGGGAATTCGCGAGATGCCCGGCGGGCTGGTCTCGCCGGTCCTGGTGCGTGGAGTCGCGCCCGGGGACGAGCTCGAGGTCCGCGGGCCCTACGGGAATTTCACCTGGACCGAGGAGATGGGTGGCCCGGTGCTGCTTATCGGTGCCGGCTCGGGTGTGGTGCCTCTCATGTCCATGATCCGATACCAGGCCGCGGTCGGCACCAACCATCCGATGCACCTGCTCTACTCCTCCAAGAGCCACGAGTACGTGATTTACCGCGATGATCTGACCTCTCTCGAGGCGGAGCACGACTGGCTCCTGGTCTCCTACAGCTACACTCGCGACCCGCACGACTCGCGCGCCCGCTATCACCGCCGGATCGACAAGGAGATGGTCGCCGAGGTGGCGAGGGAGAGCGGCGCCAGGCTCGCTTACATTTGCGGGCCGCCTGAGATGGTGGAGGACGCAGAGCGCACGCTCGTCGACCTCGGTCTGGAGCCGGAGGCCGTGCGAACCGAGAAGTACGACTGAGGCCGCGATGGCCATCTGGATCGATTCGCCGATCTGGACCTTCCGTGGGGTGAAGCACGCACATATGATCTCCGACAGCTCGCTGGCGGAGCTGCATTACTTTGCCTCCAAGCTCGGTTTTCCGGAGCGTGCCTTCCAAGGCGACCATTACGACATTCCCGATTACCTGATACCGGTGGCGGAAGCGATCGGTGCCGGCCGTGCCGAGCCCCGGGAGCTACTGGAACGGTTGAAGGCTGCCGGACTGCGATCCAGGCCCGCCGGCCGGGCCAGGCACCATGATGGCGGCATGACGGCCAGGGAGCCGTGAACCGGCAGAGCCGCCTCGAGGGCGAGCTCGCCGAGCGTGCCCGAGCCGAGGGTCTGGTGGCGCTCTCGATCTCGAGGGCCAGGCCGTACCGCAATGTGGCTGTCGCACTGGCGGAGCGGGAAATGGCTGGTTTGCGCGACACAATGCAGTTCACCTACCGCAACCCCGCACGCTCCTCCGATCCGGCCTCCACACTTAGCGAGGCTAGGTCGGTGATATCCGCCGCTTGGCCGTATGGCCCTGCTTCACGGGGCCAGGCGCCTTCGGTGGTGGCACGCTATGCGCGGCGCGACAGCTACGCCGAGCTAAGGAAGCGCCTAGGTGGCCTGGCTGAAGTGTTGGAGGCCTCCGGATACCAGGCCCGAGTGGTTGCAGACTCCAACGCGCTGGTCGACAAAGAGCCCGCCGTTCGTGGAGGCGGGGGTTGGTATCTGAAGAACTCGCTTTTTGCCGTGGTGTCGCACGGCTCGATGGTGGTCCTAGGCAATGTGATCACCGACGCCGCGCTGGCTCCAACCCGTCCGCGCCTGCGCCTTACGGGCTGTGGCCAGTGCACGTCGTGCATGAATGCGTGCCCGACCGGGGCGATCCTGCCGGGCGGAGCCATCGATGCGGGACGCTGCATATCCTGGCAGCTTCAGAAGCCGGGGATGCTGGAGCACGATATCGCCTCGCGGATGGGGGTGCGGGTCTACGGCTGCGATATTTGCCAGGAGGTCTGCCCTTACAACCGGAAGCTGTCGGAAGACTTTGCGGACCCCGTTCAGCAGGTTGAAGAGCTTTCCGCCATCCTTGCGATGGACGACGCCGGCTTGCTCGGACGGTTCGCCCACCTCTACCTGCCCCAGCGAGACCCCTCGGTGCTGCGGCGTAACGCCTTGGCCGCGCTAGGCAACGTTAGGGCCGAGCCGGCGCTGGAGGCCGCACGTACACTGCTCTGGGCTTGGGTGGGCAACGCGGATCCGGTTCTGGCCGCCACGGCATTGGACTCCCTCGGCCGCCTGGGCCGAGCGGTGATCGGTTGAGCTTCCCCGCCCCTGGATACGATGTATGAGCCGATGAGATCCAACCCGCCCACACTGCTCAGGCCAGACCTGTGGACGCCGCGGCGTCACGTCTTGGTGACAAACGACTTTCCCCCCAAAATCGGTGGTATTCAAAGCTACCTTCACGAGCTTTACAAGCGCCTGCCTGCCGATGAAGTGGCTGTTATAACCACCAGCTATCCGGGGGATCTCGAGTTTGACGCGGCTCAAGACTTTCAGGTGCTCAGAACAGGTACCTCTTTCATGGCGCCCACGCCGCGTCTCGCAAAGCAGCTCCGTGCGGCCCTTTTGGCCATGAAGCCCGAGAGCGTCGCCCTCGACCCTGCGCTGCCACTCGGACTTATTGCTCGGCGGTTGCCGGTGCGGCCGACCTTGCTCGTCCACGGGGCGGAGGCGGTGATCCCGGCATCCCTGCCGATTCTGCGCACACTCATGGCGGGCGTTCTCCGGGCATCAGCTGGATTGGTCGCGGGAGGTGGGTACACCTTGGACTCCATGGAGGCGCTGGCGCGGCGTACCTCGGTTCCGCTGGGGCCGACGTCGGTGGTACCGCCGGGCGTGGATTCCTCCTTCTTTGTGCCGCCTGACCCGCTTCAAAGGGTCGCGGCTCGCCAAGCCGTGGGCGTGGGAGAAGGGGAGTTCCTACTGGCCTCGCTATCGCGCCTTGTTCCGCGCAAGGGGATGGACGTGTTGATCCGGGCGCAGGCGCTTGCCAGTAGGGAACTTCCCGGCCTTCGGCTGCTGATCGCTGGGGCAGGCCGGGACCGGGCCCGCCTGGAGCGGGTGGCCGCCAGGGCCGGCTCGAACGCGGAGTTCCTGGGGCAAGTACCGGTCGAGACCATGCTTGCCTTGTACCAAGCCGCGGACTTGTTTGCCATGATGTGCCGGAACCGGTGGATGGGGTTCGAGCAAGAAGGCTTCGGGATCGTCTTCCTGGAAGCCGCCTCCTGCGGAGTGGCCCAGCTCGCAGGCAGGTCGGGGGGATCGGCCGAGGCGGTCGAAGATGGCGTCACGGGCTACGTGGTGGCGGACCCGCGCGATCCATACGCAGTGGCGAGGCGAATCCTGGAACTCGCGGATGATCGGAGCCGTCTGGCGCGGATGGGCGCAGCAGCCCGGGCTCGGGCCGCTCAGGAGTTCGACTACCAGACCCTCGCTCTGCGTTACGGGCGCCATTTCGGCCTGATGTAGACCCCCGGCGACCGTCCAGTTCGCTGTTTCAGGGTGAACTCGCGTGGGTGCGGGCGCTTTTCGAGCCGATTTCGGTTAAATTGCTAGTGGTTGGAGCCGCGCCGCGGGCAGCGTGCTCGCATGCCCGGCCAGGAGTGCCCGCGTGTCGGGTCGGAGTTCGAGGTGTTGGTGATGGAAAAGACCGTTGAATCCGCAATGGTGGCGGCGAGTCCGGCCGAGTGCTTTGCGGCGGTCACCGACTTCGGCCGATATCCGGAGTGGGCCGGCGACGTGAAAAGCGTCGAGATCCTGGAGAGCGACGCCAACGGCCGCGCCACCCGCGTGGCCTTTCGCGCGGCCGCATTTGGCCGGAGCGCCTCCTACACGCTGGTGTACAGCTATCCCCAGAGCGAGGGCCTCTCGCTGTCGTGGGTGCAGGAGTCAGCGGATCTGACTTCCAAGCTGGACGGCTCCTACGAGTTCCGGCCTCTTGACGATGGCCGCACCGAGGTGGTCTACACCCTGGAAGTCGAATTGCTGGTTCCGATTCCCGGCTTTGTAAAGCGTCGCGCCGAGTCCAAAATCGTCCACAGCGCCCTCAAGGACCTGAAGGACCGGGTGGAATCACATAGCGCGAACGGCATCGGTCAGCGTTAGTGGATGGTCTCCGGGCCGGCTTCGACCTGGGCGGGACCAAGCTAACAGGAGTGCTGGCGGGTTCCGACGGGGAGGTCGCCGCCTGCCGCACGGTACCAAGCCCCTCGCACGGCACCTGGGTGGCCTCAGCCGTCCTCGATCTGCTGGATCGCCTGCTCGGGGACGTGGGAGCAGAGACCGGCGACGTGGCCTTTCTGGGCATGGGCGTGCCGGCGCTGGTGGACCTCCAGGAACGCCTGCACGGGGCCACGCACGTCGCGGGGATGAGCGGATCCGCGCTTCTGGACGAGCTGCGTGCCGCCGGGTCATGGGGCGCTCACATCGATAACGATGTCAACTGCTCGGCCGTGGCGGCGATCCATGCGGGAGAAAGCTCGTTCCTGCTGGTGTCGCTGGGAACCGGCGTCGGGGGAGCCATCGTTCGGGACGGGAGGCTCGAGCGCGGGGCACACGGCTTCGCCGGGGAAATCGGCCACATGGTCGTTGTAGCCGGCGGGGAGGAGTGCGGCTGCGGAAAGCGAGGCTGCCTGGAGGCCTACGCATCCGGACGTGCCCTTACGCGCCGTGTCGAGCGGGAATTCGCCATGGGCAGGCTTCCTGAGCTTACCGACCCCGTTCGGCCTGCAGAGCCACCCAGCGCCAAGGTGGTGGTGGAAGCGTTGCGGGAACTGGAGGCGGCGGAGGCGATCATCACTGAGTTTGCCTACTACCTCGCTTTGGGGATCTCGAACCTGGTGGAGATCGGCGATCATGCCAAGGTGCTGATAGGAGGAGGGGTTTCAGCCTCGCTGGAGCACTTCTACGACATTCTGCGCGAGCAGTACCGAGCGGTGATGCCCTACTCCCGCCTTCGCCACGACCTGCCAATCGAACCGGTCCCCTACGGGCCATTGGCGGGGGCGATCGGAGCGGCATTTCTCGATTCGCACCGTAAGGGTTGAGGCGCAACCGTTCCGAAATCTGTCTCATCTGTCACTTCCGACGAGGACGGGTTTCGGAGCCACCTGTTGCCGGGTGGCGGTGACGGTCCTCTGCCCCTGCGGAGCAGTGCTGCCGTCTTCACAGTTCGTCGAGGAGCACCTGGGCGAGCCCATGAACCTCTCCTCTCCCTGCGCGTTCACCGGGAGCTGGCCCCGGCCGGTTCCCGCCCCACTGGCGATACCGATGCTTGTTGGGGACTCCACGAGGGAGGCCAGGTTCACCGCGGCGTTGAGGTCCCGGTCTGTGACCAGACCACAGCGCTCGCAGCGGTAGGTGCGCTTCGACAACGACAGCTTGGCTTTCACTGTCTTGCACCGAGAGCAGGTCTTGGAGGATGGATACCGCCGGTCGGCCTTGGTGGCACGGCGCTTAGCCGAGCGGCGGCCGTACAGTCGGGCGCAGAAGCCGGTGAGCACTTCTACCATGTCTCGAACCAGATCGTTGGCGACCTCGGCGTCGTCAAGGACAACTACACGCCGGCCCTGGGCGGCCAGGGCGGCTTCGAGGTACTCGACGCCGAAACGGGCCAGGCGGTCCCGGTGCTCCACCACGATGGTGCCGACTCCTGGATCGCCTAGCAGCCCGAGCAACGTTATGCGCTGGCCGCCCAGTCCGGAGCCGACCTAGGCCACGACCTTCGTCGGAGCCAGTCCATCCGCTGTCGCTTGCATTGTGAGCCCGGCCACCTGGCGGTCCAGATCGGCACGCTGATCACCCGAGGACACCCTGGCGTAGAGCGCCACGCCGGCCCGGACAGCCGGCGGCTCCTCGACCAGGATCGTCCCCGTCGCCAACTGGTGGGCAGGCACCGGCGCCACGCCGGCGTGGAACCGGCGCCACGCGCTCTGGCGGCTCACGCCGTTCGCCTTTGCCCACGCAAGACAGCTTCACGGCCACGATCATCCGAGGACCCTGTGA
>JAJYNL010000111.1 GCA_021786375.1 Actinomycetes bacterium | reverse complement strand
TCGGCCTTCTGCTCGGCCGAGGAGACCCGGGCGTAGACGACGGTCCTCCCGATGGGACGTGCATCGTCACCGGACAGATCCCCAACCATGATGAGCCCGCCCACCCGTCGGGCTGGCACCGGCAGCTTGCCTTGCCGGTGCCAGCGATAGGCGGTCTGGGGATGTATGTGCTGGGTCTCGGCCACTCGGCCAAGTTCATCGTTGAACATCATTGATCGGGGGTGTGACAACGGTTGGCAACCCCTTTCAACCCACCGAGGGCTCCTGGAATCCAGGAGCCCTCGGTGGTTTCCCAGCCCGGCTGGAATGTCACTAATAGCGTGAGCCATGGCTCTATTTGCTCCTACTTGAACCTAATGTGTACGGTTTCGCGTGATGTTCGTCACTCTGGGTCGCCGAGTTCCTAAAGTCGCACCCATTTCTCTCCGTTGTTTTACCCAGGCGGCGAAGCAGCTTTAGAGCATCGGGGAGGCGCTTGATGGCCTGGAAGGATCGGCAGTCGGCCTTGGTGGGCGGTGGCCTCGGGCGGCGGCGGGTGGCCCAGGTTGCATCTGCCGCGATACTCATCGCTTCAGCGAGCAGCCTGGCCTTCGCCACTTCCACTTCGGCCGCAGGCACGACGCCCAAGGTGGCCGGAACCACCGCCGACACCTACAACGCCCCACGCCAGGCCGGCACTCTGAACGGCCCCCTCGCTCTCAACAAGCCGATCGTGGGCATGGCGGCTACCCCGGGCGGCAAGGGCTACTGGCTGGTGGCCTCCGACGGGGGTGTCTTCACCTTCGGGGATGCCGCATACTACGGCTCCATGGGCGGTACCCGGCTCAATCAGCCGATCGTCGGAATGGCGTCTACGCCGGACGGCAAAGGCTACTGGCTGGTGGCGGCCGACGGCGGCATCTTCACCTTCGGAGACGCCACCTTCTACGGCTCCATGGGCGGTACGCGGCTCAACAAGCCGATCGTGGGCATGGCGGCTACGCCGCACGGCCATGGATATTGGATGGTCGCCGCCGACGGGGGCATTTTCTCCTTCGGAAGCGCGGCCTTCTACGGCTCCATGGGCGGTACGCGGCTCAATCAGCCCGTGGTGGGCATGGCGGCGACAGGCGACGGCAAGGGCTACTGGATGGTCGCGGCCGACGGAGGCATCTTCACCTTCGGAGACGCGCCCTTCCTTGGATCAATGGGCGGTACCCGGCTCAATCAGCCCATCGTGGGCATGGCGGCGACAGGCGACGGCAAGGGCTACTGGATGGTCGCGGCCGACGGAGGCATCTTCACCTTCGGAGACGCTTCCTTTGAGGGCTCCGAGAGCGGCCAGGCGACCTCCAGGATCGTGGGCATGGCGGCCAACGGAACCAACACCTACTACGAGGCCGGCAGTGACGGCTCGAGCTATCTGCTCAACCCGACGACGGCTCAGGTTGCACCCGCAGTCAGTGCGAACTCCAGCGCCTCACTTGTACCCTTCACCGGAGCGACCTGGAACACCTTTGGATTGACGCCGGACAACAACGTCACCTTCCCCTCGACGGGCACCCCCACGGATCAGAGCGCCCCGTCGAGCGGCCCGTATGGATTCCTGGTCACCCAGCCCAACTCGGCGTTGCCCGTCCGGTACAACCCTTGTTCCACCATTCACTACGTGGTAAATGTGAGCGAGGCCCCCAGCTACGGCCTGCAACTGGTGCAGAACGCCTTCCAGGAGATCTCCCAGGCGACCGGCATCCAGTTCGCCTTCGACGGGACCACCACCGAACTTCCCACCTCCACCCGACCGGCTTACGTCAACGGCAGCCCCAACCCCATCCTGGTGGCGTGGGAAGCCAACGGCCAGACCAACTATCTCCCCCAGACCAACAGTGGCGGGACCGTGGTAGGCATGGGCGGCTCGGTCTACATCTACAACTCCACCGCCGGACAGTTCCAGTACGTGAGCGGCCAGGCGGCGATCTCCTCCAGCTATCCGCTCACCGAGAACGACGAGATACATCTCGTCCTCCACGAACTTGGGCACGTCATCGGGCTTGGCCACACCACTTGGACCAGCCAGATCATGTACCCTGTGGACGAGTCCTCACCCATCACCTACGGCTCGGGCGACCTGCGCGGCCTGGCGGAGCTGGGCATGGCCGAAGGGTGCCTACCCTAGCCGGGCACCCGGCACGAGCCGCCACGGGCGTGGATGCACTATAACCTTCCAAGCTATGGACCTCCAGATCTCCGACAAGTCCGCTCTGGTCACCGGAGGCTCCTCCGGCCTTGGCCTGGCAACCGCGAAGGCGCTCGCCGCGGAAGGCGTAAGGGTGGCGATCGCCTCCCGCTCGGCCGAGAAACTGGGGCGCGCCGTGGCCGAGCTACCCCCCGGCAGCGCGGCCTTCCAGGCCGACCTCGCCTCGCCCGAAGGAGCCGCAGCCTTGCTCGGGGAAGTTCGCCGTGACTTCGGCGCCCCTGACATCCTGGTGGCCAACTCCGGGGGTCCCCGACCAGGCGGTTATGCAGCGGTCACCATCGACGACTACCGGGCCGCCATCGAGCAGAACCTCCTCTCCATGGTCGCCCTGTGCAACGGGGTGGTCGGCGAGATGAGGGCCACCGGCTTCGGACGCATCATCGCCATAACCTCGCTGTATGTCAAGCAGCCCAGCCCGGACCTGATTCTCTCCAATACGGCACGCACCGGCCTGACCGCGTACTTGAAGACCCTGGCTGCAGAGGTTGCGGCCTACGGCGTGACGGTCAACTCCCTGCTGCCCGGCCTGCACCGGACCGAACGCCTGATCCAGCTCTCCGGCGAGGATGCACAGGCACGCGCAGAGGCACTGGTGCCGGCCAAAGCCCTGGGTGATCCCGAGAGCTTCGGCAAAGTGGCCGCCTTCGTCGCCTCTCGCCACGCCTGGTACATGACGGGGCAGTCCCTGGTGATCGACGGAGGAGCGGTACGCTCACTGCTCTGATGGCGAGCCATCGGGCATCCACCGGCGCGCCGCACTTGATAGCCTCTTATAGCCGCAGTCAACTTTCCACAAGGAGCATCCATGGTACGACACCTCGCCCTCTTCAAGTTCCGCCCCGGTCTCAGCGAGGCCGCACTTGCTGAGATAGCCGCCGCGGTGGAAGAGTTCCTGAGCGGGTACCAGGGCCTGGTACACGCGGTGCATGGGGCCGACCTGAAGCTGCGCGAGGGCAACTTCGACTATGCGGTAAGCGTCGACTTCCAGAGCAGGGAGGACTATCTCGCCTACGCGGGCAACCCCGCTCACCTGGAGATGATCGCTAAACACCTGACCCCCAACATGGTAGCGCGCAGCGCCCTCCAGCTGGAGTACTAGCCGCTCGCTCCAATGGGCTGGAAACCGGATACCTGCAGCCTGTCCGCCTCGATGACGAAGGAGGTGGCCAGGATGCGCCCCTCCTCGAGTTCGGCGGCCACGCTTTGGGCTTCCAGCTGCCCGACCCCGGCGAAACTCTTGGCGTAGGCCTGTAGGTCCAGCTCGCGGTGGCGAGGCGCGAAGCCTGCCAGCAGCTCCCCCGTTCGCGCCTCGCTGGCGCGCAAAGCGTCGCGTAAAGCGCCGATCCTTCCCTCGACCTGGGCGAGGGACTCGAGCAGAATCTCGCGGTTGGCGAAAAGGAAGCTCGCCACGACCTCGGGCGAGCTCCTGGCCACCCGGGTGACATCTCCATAGGAGTTCCCCGACAAGAGCGTGAGCAGCGAGGAATCGTCGACCGCGTTCGAGAAGGATGAGGTCAGATAGGCGAATACATGCGGAAGCTGGATGGTGAAGTTGGTGATCCGGTCGTGCAGGGCGGGGTTCACGAAAAGCTCCCGGGCGCCAAGCCCCGACGAGAGCAGAGCGGCCACCGCGAGCGACGCCTCGGCGTCGGTCGCCTCACCGGTCGAAACCGCAATGGTGCGGTCCCGAAAGAGTTCGGCCTCAGCTCCCGCGATCCCTCGGCGCTCGTTGCCGGCCAGGGGATGGAGTCCGACGTAGCGAAACCCGCCCACGGCGCGGGAGTATGACGTGACCGCTTCGTCGATGTCAAGTTTGGTCGAGCAGACATCCGCCAGCACCGCCGCCGGCGTGAAGCGCTTCGCCTGAAGGCGGGAAAGCTGACTCTTCAGTGCTCCCGCGGGAATCGCAAATACACAGAGGCTGGTCGCCCCGAGCAGCTCCTCCACCGATCCGCCTTGGGGTATTCCCTGCAACGCGGCAGCCTCGGCAGCTCGCGGATCCAAGTCAAATCCAACCACGCGAACCTGGTGGCGCAAGCCAAGCGCGAGCGAGGCGCCGATCTGGCCCATGCCTACGACTCCCACCGACGAGAAACGCTCGAGCCTCACGTCCGGCCTGCTCCCGGATTCTCTCCAACCGGGGCGGCGATGGCCTCTTGAGGGGTCACGACCGCAGCGCGAACGGCTCGGCCTGCGGCGGTGAGAGCAGCGCGGCCCGTTGGGCGGCGCTGCTCTGGGCGTCCACGCCACCACGTGGGAGGCTGGAAGACGGGGTCGAGACCTCGGTGCCCCGCCAGCGCGGGTAGGAGCCGAGAAGCTTTACGGAGGCGTCCAGACCGACCAGCGCCTCGAGGAGTCCGTTCACGGCGGGATAGGTGACATGGCCCTCGAAGATGACCACGAAGCAATAGTTGCCAAGCTTCGCACTGAGCGGGCGTGAGAGGATCTGGTTCATGTTGATGCCGTGCTCCGCGAAAAGGCGTGTAACCGCCGCTAGGAAACCGACCCGGTCGGTGGCCGGGGTGATCACGATCGCGCTACGGTCGTCGCCGGTGGGGGCAGCGACCTCGCGGCCCACCAGGGCGTAGCGGGTACGTATGTCCGGGACGTCCATGACCGCGTTCGATACCGGGACCAGGCCGCGAGCCTCGCCCACAACAGGCGGCGCCAGTGCGACGAGCGTCGGGTCGCCCGACTGGGCCACGATTCGGCAGGCCTCGGCGGTGGAAAGCGTATGGCGGATAGTCAGCCCCTGCTGCTTGATGTAGAGACTGCAGAGGTCGAGGATCTGCGGATGTGAGAGGACCTGGGTGTGCGGAGCCTCCGGGTCCACGCAAAAGGCGTCGATGCGCTCGCTCAGCACCACCTCCTCACGGATGTAAACCGAGTCGTATTCGAAGATCAGCTTGTCGAGGTTGGTACTGATCTCACCATCGGTCGAGTTCTCGAGCGGAATTATCCCGAGACAGCCGGGGGTGTAGTTGACGGTCTCGATGACGTCCGAGATGGAACTCATGGGCAAGGGATCGGACTCCCCCACCGTCCGTAGCAGGGATATGGCCCGCAGATCAGAGGTTCCCTCGGGCCCCAGGTAGCAGATAAGCAATTCACAGCCCCTTCGTCGCACATCAGATTCTATGGCTCCGACCAGGCAGCAAAGCGCGAGAGCCCGTACCTGGAACGAGTGTCGGGACCCGATCCCGAATATCGCTTGGCGCCCGGCTCGACCGGATGGCACCCGCCGCTTCGAACCGGGCGGGATCCGGTAGCCCTCCCGGCACAACCGCATTGCGCAGGAGCCCAGGAAAACCGGCAAAGCTCAACTAAAGTTGAACTTCGTGCCCGAGCTGATCGACATCGGTGAAGTCTGCGCTCTGACCGGCATCTCCCCCTCGACTTTGCACTTCTACGAGCGCAAGGGTCTCATCGCCAACAGCGAGCGGCCAGGGTCGCGCCGCCGCTACTCGGCCTCAACCCTGAAGCGGCTGGACGTCATCCTGCTGGCGCGCCGGGGCGGCTTTGCGCTCAAGGAGATCGGAGGCCTCCTCGCCGCCGATGCTTCAGCCGACCCGGAGGAGCAGCTCGAAACGGCGTTGGCCGAGGTGAAAGAGAGAATCCTGGCACTGGCGGCACTGGAAGACAGGCTTGACCACACACTCAGCTGCCCCGACAAGAGACTGCTGCGCTGCGAGCATCTGCGTGACGGGCCGGGCCCAATCCCGATAAGCGCGGGCCCGAGACCCCGGGCGGGTATCGCCAAAGCACAGGCCGAACCCACCGATCGCTCCGAGACCGGCAGATCGCTCGTTGACCTGGTCTGGCTGCGCAAAGTGCGCGACCGGATCGACCGCGAGTGCGCCAGGCCGCTCGACGTTGAGGCCCTGGCGCGGGGTGCCAACATGTCGGCCGGGCATCTGAGCCGGCGCTTTCGCCAGGCCTACGGTGAATTGCCGTACAGCTACCTCATGACCCGGCGTGTGGAACGGGCCATGGCGCTCCTGCAGCGTGGCGACCTTAGCGTCACCGAGGTGTGCTACGCCGTTGGCTACTCCTCGATCAGCACCTTCAGCGCTCGCTTCACCGAGCTAGTGGGTATGACGCCCGGCGCCTACCGCCGCGCCGCACCCAACCACCTCGCCGGTGTGGCGGCGTGCCTCACCAAACAGGTCGCCAGACCGGTCAGGAATCGAGAAGCGCTGACGGGCGGACTCTAGC
>JAJYNL010000062.1 GCA_021786375.1 Actinomycetes bacterium | reverse complement strand
GTTCGTTCGCGACGCCGAGGTGAAGTGGCTGGATCAGGAGATTCCGGCCTTGCGCGGCCGAACTCCTCGTCAGGCGGCCGACGATCCGACTCTCAGGGAGGACCTGGACCGCCTGCTGACCGAGTTCGAGCGCGACGCGGCACGTGCGCCGGAGGGCTCGGCGGTCTTCAGTGGCGCGCGGCTCAGGGAGATGCTGGGGCTTTAGCCCGAAGGCCGGGTGTCGCCGGGCACGGCCCGTCGAGCCTCCGGGCGAAGTGGCGTCTTAGGTGCGCCGCGCCTGGCAGGATGCCACGGACCGCCACTCGAACCCGAGCCCCCGATAGAGGGCGATCGCGGCGGCGTTGTCCGCATCCACCAGGAGCGCGGCCAGAGGCCGTGTTGCAAGCAGGTCTGAGGCGACCCGGGCGCACACCTGGCGCCCAAATCCCCTTCCGCGAAGAGCGGGTGCGGCGCCCACCCCTGCGATGAAGCCGACCGCTGCGCTGGACCAGGCGTCGGCGGCCACTGCCGCGAGCGCACCAGCCGTCCGGCTCCCGGCCCAGCGGCTCACGCCGTCCATTCCCACCTGTGCGTAGCTGCTCGGATTGGCTCGGGCGAGCAGCTCGGCCACCTCGGCCCAGCCGGTCCGGGGGATCCATTCCGCTCCGCTTGCGGCGTCGCCGGGCACTGCTCGTGTTTGCATCCAGCCGAATTCCTCCACCAAGCGCAGCCAGGGCAGCCTCGCCAGGACCGCTCGTACCAGCGTCGCGTCACCCTGGGGCCTGAATCCGGATCCCATCTCCTCCAGGGCGAGCGCGGCGAGCTGCGCCGCGCCCTCTGGCTCTCCGCTTAGAACGACGCGGTCACGCGCGCACACCCGGGGAGAGGCCACCGCCACCGCGCCTTGGACGGACCAGGCCCGCACGCCGGGCGCAAAGCCCTGTGCCGCCCAGAGCAGGTAGGGATCCGCGCCGCAGGCCTCGGCCAGGCTATGGATTTCGGTGATCTCTTCGGCCATGGCGCTCAGACCAGCGGCCAGGGGTAGGGGCGCAGGTCGGGGTTGAGCGAGGGCAGCTTCCGCTTGCGCACCAGGTAGCGCGCCCGCGCCCTGAAGGCCTCGATCTCGGCCGGGTCCAAGAGGCCCTCGAACACCGACTCCGCCTCGGAGGCCACCCGCTCCACCGCCGCGAGCTCCTCGTCACTCAGCGAAGTGCCGCCGAACTCCCATATCACCGTGCGGAGCTTTGGCTCGGTGTGGAAGGTGAGGCCGTTGTCGATGCCCCAGATGTGGCCGTCCGCATCGATGACGACGTGGCCGGACTTGCGGTCGGTGTTGTTGGCGATCAGGTCGAAGGCGGCCAGGCGGATGAAGTGCCTGGCCAGCTCGGGGCGGTCGGCCAAGGAGAAGTAGTGCTCGGAGAAGTCGGCGTCGATGAAGAGCTGGAAGGACCCCTCTCCGTAGGGCGCCTCCATGCGCAGGATGGTGGGCGGGATCAGCTCCCATCCCAGGGCTTCGGAGAGCATCCAGGCCGCCACCTCGCGTCGGTGCAGGCCGGGCGGGAAGTCCCACAACGGCCTCTCCCCACGGGCGGGCTTGTATATCGCGGCGCACACGAGATCCTCGAGGGTGAGCTTGGCGTACAGTGTGGCGTTGGAGCTTTCGGGCATGCGCCCGACAACCTCGATCTCGCCGCGGCTGAGCAGCTCTACGGCTTGGGGGCGCGATAGCCGTTCGTTCGCGGACACGGATGCCCCTCCGGTTCGATCGGGAAGCCGCAGAGCGGGCAGGTGGGACGGCCGGCTTCGACCAGCTCCGTGCCCTGGATGGCCAGCGTGCCGGCCAGCTCCTTGGTAATCTCCACCGTCACCTTGGAGGCGGCCTCCTCGTCCTCGGCCAGCTCGGTCAAGGTCAGGGTGACGGAGTCCTCGTCCTCAGAGTAGGCCACGGCGATCTCGCCCACGACGAAGAGCGGCTCGAGCGGCGGGACCACTGCGGCCGCCTTGGGTAGGTGGCCGAGCTTGTCCAGGTCGCCGAGAATGAGAGCGATGTAGCGAACCAGCCCGGCCACCTGGGTCTTCTCCAGCTTCAGGGTGATGGCATCCAAGGCGGTGCGAATCTGGATGACGAAGACGCGATTGCCGGGTTCGCCGATCGCGCCAAGAGCCACCGCTTCGGGCAGTTCGAAGTTCATCTCTAGGGACAAGTCAGGAGACTTTCAGGTTTGGCTTCGGAGTTGAGTTGACAAACAAAGCGTAGTTGGCACCGTCGGTGATGGAGATGCCGGTTATGCCGGCGGTGGAGATGACGATGCGCTGGAAGGAGTCGAGGTGCATGCCCAGGCAGTGTGCCACCAGGGCTTTGATTGGGTCGGCGTGGGAGAAGGCCACCACGGTCTCGCCCCGGTGGGTTGCGTGCACCCATTCCAGGAAGTCGACCATGCGCGTGCTCATGGAGCGGAACGACTCCCCCTCGGGGAAGGTGAACTTGGAAGGGGAGTGCTGGATCAACCGCCATTCGGGCAGCTTGGTCAGCTCGTCCAGTCTTCGCCCTGTCCATGAGCCGAAGTCGCACTCGTACAGGCGCTCGTCGACGTGAGGTACCATTTGGCGGGCGGCGGCCAAGGGCGCGGCGGTCTCCATTGCCCGTTCCAGGGGGGAGGAGTAGATGGCGGCGATCTTTTCGATGAAGGCCAGCTCCTTGGCGACCTCTTCAGCCTGGCTGCGCCCTTCCTCGGCGAGCAGGAGGCCGTGCGCGCGGCCGGGAAGGACCTGTCCGGTGGTCGCGGTCTTGCCGTGCCGGACCAGTATCAGCCTGGTGGCCACCGGCTCCTCGGACTCGGGAGTGGACTTGTCGGGGTTCTCGGCCATTTTCACCACTTCGTGAACATGCCTTCCCCCGGGGCTTCTGCTCGCGGGGGAAGGCTGGGAACCATGCTCAGGCCCGGTGCCGATGGGCCCGGACCTGGTACTGTGGCCAAGATTAGTTGAGGCGCTCCACGATCATGGCCATCCCCTGTCCGCCTCCGACGCACATCGTCTCCAGCCCGATGGTCTTGTCCATGGTGGTGAGGTCGTTGAGCAGGGTGGTCATGATGCGCGCACCGGTCATGCCGAAGGGGTGGCCGAGCGCAATGGCTCCACCGTGGGGGTTGAGCTGGTCCTCGATGGAGATGCCCAGCTCGCGGCAGACCGGCAGGACCTGGGCGGCGAAGGCTTCGTTCAACTCCACTACGTCTATGTCGCCGATGGACATCTTTGCCATGCCCAGCACCTTGCGCACCGCCTCGATCGGCCCCACGCCCATTATCTCGGGTGCCAGTCCCGTCACCGCGGACGCGACGATGCGGGCGATCGGCTTCAAGCCAAGGGCCTCCGCCTTTGAGCGGGACATTACCAGCACTGCCGCCGCCCCGTCGTTGAGCGGGCAGGCGTTCCCTGCGGTGACCTTGCCCCCCTCCTTGAAGGCGGGCTTCAGCTCGGCCAGGCGCTCCAGCGTGGTGCCGGCGCGCGGGCCGTCGTCCTTGGAGGCCACGGTCCCGTCGGGAAGTGTTACCGGGGTGATTTCGCGCTCGAAGAAGCCGTTGGCCTGAGCTTCCACCGCCCTGTCCTGGGAGAGCTTGGCGAAGGCGTCCATGTCCTGGCGGGAGACGTCGTACATCTCGGCCACGTTCTCCGCGGTCATGCCCATGGCGATGTACATCTCGTTGATGAAGTCCGGCCTGCTGTGGTCGGTAAAGCGGGGGTTGAGGTCTTCGGTGCGGAAGCCCACGCCCATGGTGCGGCTGACGCTCTCGGCGCCGCCCGCAACGAAGGCGGTCCCCTCGCCGACGGCGATGGCGTGGAAGGCCATGCGGATCGACTGCAGGGAGGAGGCGCAGAAGCGGTTGACCGTGGTCCCGGGCACGGTGTCGGGAATCCCGGCCAGTGCGGCGACATTGCGGCCCAGGTTGAAGGACTGCTCGCCGACGTGGTTGGCGGCGCCGATGATCACGTCGTCGATCTCCGAGCGATCCAGTGCCGGGGCCTTCTTGAGCAGGTCATCGACGATGAATCCTGCCAGGTCGTCGGCACGGTAGTTGATAAGGGAGCCCTTGTACGCACGGCCGATCGGGGTGCGCGCAGTGGCAACGATTACGGCTTCTTCCATCTCTTGGCTATCCGATCTGATCGGTTCGGGGCCACCGTCGGCCCCGCCTTCTCCGGGTTATGTTACCACCGGGAAACAAATCGGCACCGGGGAAAGCTCCGGCGCGGTCAGCCGTAGAGCTGACGATCCATGCGCGCGGCCGCGCGCTCCTCCGCCTTGGCCCACTGCAGGAATATCACACCGAGCGCGGCCAGGGTGAAGATCTCCCCGAAGGCCCAGAGAACCGAGCCGCCCATGTGCGTGTCGGCCAGGGTGTGGACCGCCGGGTCGATGGAGGTGTGCATCTGCATGATGGCGATCCCCAGGAAAGAGCCGAAGGGGATTCCGGAGAGCAGGTAGGCCAGTTTGGCCGGGAAGCCCATCTTGTGCGGCAGCGGGTCGATAGCGATCAGAGCCCCCCAGAAGAAGAATCCGGCTATCAGGAAGTGCAGGTGGGTGTAGTCGTGGAAGAGGGGATGCTCGATGGAGAGCTTGTAGACGGGGGTGAGGAAGTAGACATACATGGTCACCCAGTTCAACAGCCATGCGATGATGGGCAGGGTGAAGAAGCGCAGGTAGCGCGAGTGCAGGAACTTGATGGCGATGGTCTGGGTGCGGCGGTTGGCCGCCTGGAGCAACAGCGTCATCGAGCCCGACAGCGCCAGCAGGATGGGCGCCGCGTTCATGAGCAGCAGGTGCTGGATCACGTGCATCGTGAAGACGGAGTCGTCATAGCTGGCGAAGCCGCTTCCGGTGGCGATGAAGACGACGGCGTCGCCGCAGAGGAAGGCGGCCGTGCGGCCCGCCGGCCAGCTGCGCCCCCGTCGCTTCAGGCGTGCGACCCCGACCAGGTAGGCAATGGCCAGGGCAAGCTCGATGGCGTCGGCGAGAAGCGTCAGCCAGTCCGTCGGAAAGCCGAGCAGAAGGGTGTGTAGACGCACCGGAGGGGACAGGACATCCGCGGCTAAGTGCATTGACTGCAGCCTAATGGCAGTGCCGGGCGTCCGTGGAAAGCCCTAATCCCACCCACGCCGGTCCGTCTCGGTTCGCGAGGCTAGGCGAGCCCGGCGGCGATGCGGGCGGCGTGGCCCTTGGCCTTGACTCCGGTAAAGGCCTGCTCGACCTTGCCATCCGGCCCGATCACGAAGGTGGAGCGGATAACGCCGATGACCGTCTTGCCGTAGTTCTGCTTTTCGCCGTAGGCCCCGTAGGCGGTCATCACCTCATGGTCGGAATCCGAGAGCAGGGGGAAGGGGAGCGAGTACTCACGCGCAAAGTCGGCGTGTTTGGCCGGGGGATCGGCCGATATGCCGATGACCGCGTCGGCCTTCAGCGAACGGGCCTGGATGAGGTCCCTGAAGTCGCAGGCCTCGGTGGTGCAGCCCGGAGTGAAGTCCTTGGGGTAGAAGTACAAGACCACCCGCTTGCCGGCGTAGTCCGACAGGCTGACCTCCTGCCCGTTCTGGTCCTTCAAGGTGAAGCCGGGGGCCACATCCCCGGCCTTGGGGCTATCCGCCATTGGCTTCCTCCAGCTCGTACGGCTCTTTGGCCCAAGGCTAGCCCACCTCCAGGCTGGGTAGTCTGGAAAGCTCCGGCCGCAATCGGCGACCCCGGGAGCGAAACAAATCCACCTCCGGGGCTGTTGGCTTGTTTGCCGCGAAGCTGAGAGTTAGAGGTGCACGATATGGATCCGATGGAACTTGCAGCCCCTTCGCGCGTCCTGGTTGTTGTGGCGCACCCCGACGACGCCGACTTCGGCGCGGGCGGGACGATAGCCAAGTGGATCTCCGAGGGTGTCGAGGTCCACTATTGCCTGGCAACCAGCGGAGACAGGGGTGGCTTCGACCTCGAGGTGCCCCGGGCGGAGATGCCCGCCATCCGCGAGCGCGAGCAGACCGCTGCCGCGGAGGTCTACGGCGTCTCATCCATCGAGTTCCTCCGCTACGGGGACGGGCTGGTCGAGGTCAGTTACGAGCTGCGCCGCGACATCTCGCGCGTGATTCGCCGGGTCAGGCCCGACACCCTGGTCTGCCAGTCACCCGAGCGCAACTGGGACCGGATCGGCGCCTCGCATCCGGATCATATGAATACCGGCGAGGCGGCCCTGAGGGCCGTCTATCCCGATGCGCGCAACCCCTTCGCCTACCCGGAGCTGATGGCCGAGGGGTTCGAACCCCATGTCGTCCCCCAGGTCCTGATGATGGCCTCATCACAGTTCAACTATGTGAGCGACGTGACCGAGCACTTCGACAAGAAGATCGCCGCGCTGCTCGAGCACAAGAGCCAGCTCCCCAATCCTGACGAGCTGCCGGTCTTCGTGCGCGGATGGGCGGCGTCCTCCGCCGAGCGCGCCGGCC
>JAJYNL010000100.1 GCA_021786375.1 Actinomycetes bacterium | reverse complement strand
CGCCAACACCGACTCGGCCGAACTCACGCTCAGGCCGCCACCCGGCTCGACGGCTACGAAGGTGGCCACGCCATCCTCGATGATCATCGCATAGCGCTGATTACGCAGGCCCATGCCGAACCCCGAACCGTCGAGTTCGAGCCCTGCGGCCTTGGCGAAGTCACCATTGCCGTCGGCAAGCAGGGTGACCTCATCCTGGATGTTCTGAGAAGCCGCCCAGGCCTTCATCACGAAGGCGTCGTTCACGGCCACGCATGCGATCTTGTCCACGCCCTTGGCCTTGATCTCCTCGGCCCTGATCACGAAGCCCGGCAGGTGGTAATCGGAGCAGGTGGGAGTGAAAGCCCCTGGAACTCCGAACAGCACCACCTTGCCGCTTCCCAGGTACTCGCCTGTACTGACTTCCTTGGTCGACCCGCCCTCGACAGCGACGACCTTGACGTCAGGTATGCGGCTTCCAACAGTGACTGCCATCTCTCCCCCGTTTCCTTTGTTCCGGGATCGCACCGAGCGTCCCGAATTTCAAGCGCGGGCGGCAGGGCGATTATTCCTGGCCGAGGACAATATGGCCTACCGTCAGCGAGCGCCGGCCGAAACCAGCCGCTCCTTGAGCCCGGTAAGGCGGTCCTGAACCAGCACGTTCTTCACGGCCATGGCCACCGCGCGGTTTTCCCCGATCAACACCACCAGCCGCTTGGCGCGCGTAACCGCGGTGTACAGAAGCCGCCGCTCCAGCATGGCGTAGTGCTGCATGGCAAGGGGGATGACAACCGCCGGATACTCCGAGCCCTGCGACTTGTGGATGGATATGGCATAGGCCAGGGACAATTCGTCCAGGTCCGCCGCCTCGTACTCCACCGTGCGGGAGTCGAAGTCGACCTTCAGCTCTCCCGCCTCCTCGTCGACACCTACCACTATCCCCATATCACCGTTGAAGACATCGCGCTGATAATTGTTGACCAGCTGGATCACCTTGTCACCTGAGGCGAAGCTGCTGCCATATCTGCTCAGCCTCGGCTTGGCGGTTCCGTTTAGTCGCTCGTGAAGCAAGTCGTTGAGAGCCCGGGCACCCAGGCCGCCACGGTTCATCGGCGTCAGCACCTGGACCTCGGAGATCGGGTCGAACCCGAAGTGCGCCGGGATGCGCTCGGCCACCATGCGCACGAGCCTCTGCTGGATCTCCTCGGGGGTGGTCGCGGCCACCACGTAGAAATCACTCTCCTGGCCCCGTGGAGACTTCTTGGGCATAAAGCCGCCGTTGATGAGGTGGGCGTTGGTCACGATCAACGACTCCCGCGCCTGCCGGAACACCTCGGTCAGCCTGACGGTCGGAACCATACCGGAGTCGATCAGGTCCGCAAGCACCCTTCCCGGGCCGACGGAAGGCAGCTGGTCCACGTCACCCACCAGTAGCAGCGCAGCATGGTCGGGCACGGCGGCCAAAAGGCGGTTGGCAAGAGTCACGTCGATCATCGACGCCTCGTCGGCCACGAGCAGGTCGCAGGGAAGGGGATTGTCCCGGTTGTGCTTGAAGTCAAAGGAGGCCGGATCGAACTCCAGCAGCCGGTGAATGGTCTTGGCGGTCCTGCCCGTGGCCTCCTGCATCCTGCGCGCCGCCCGTCCGGTGGGCGCGCAAAGCGCGATGCGGATGCGTCGCTGCTCAAGCACCGCGAGTATCGAGTTCACCAGCGTTGTCTTGCCCACCCCGGGACCGCCCGTAATCACCAGCACCTTGGAGCTGAGGGCGGTGACCAAGGCCGCGGACTGGCTTGCGGAAAGCTCGATCCGCCGCTCGGAAAGCAACCAGGCCAGCGCAGCCTTGGCGTCCACCTCGCGCCAGGGCGGGCGGGCGGCGGCCATCAAGCGCGCGGCGGAGGCGGCAACACCCGCCTCGGCCCGGTAGAGAGAAGCCAGATAGAGGCACTCCTCCCCTCTAAGCTCCGCCGGGATCACCGCGCCATCGGCCACTTCGGCCTCGACGGCATCAGCCACCAGCTGCTCGGGAATCGCGAGCATCGCCGCAGCCTCCCGCACCAGGTGCCGCCTAGGCGTGGCGCAGCTGCCACCGTCGGCCAGCTTGGCCAGCACCCAGGAGATGCCGGCCCGCGCCCTGATCTCCGACATGGGATCGATCCCCAGTCGGGCCGCCAACTCATCCGCCGTCTTGAAGCCAATCCCGGAAATGTCCCTGGCCAGGCGGTAAGGGTTCTCGGAGATGAGCGCGATCGCCTCGGCTCCGTATGTTCGATGGATGCGGACCGCCCGGGAGGTGCCGATGCCATGGGAGTGAAGGAAGAGCATGATCTCGCGGACCTTCTTCTGCTCCTCCCATCCGGCGACGATCCGTTCGACGCGCTTGGGACCGATGCCTCGCAGGGTGGCCAGCCGCTCAGGCGAGTTCTCGATGACATCGAAGATCCCTGATCCGAAGGTCTCTACGAGCACCTTTGCGAAGTGCGGCCCGATACCGCGTACCATGCCGGAAGCCAGGTAGCGCTCGATTCCGGCCTCGGTTGTAGGAGGGACCGAGACAATTCTCTCGGCCCGGAACTGCCTGCCGTAGTTGGCGTCCACGCGCCAGTGCCCAACCGCCTCGACCTCTTCGCCGGCGGAGATCTGCGCGGCAGCCCCGACCAGGGTCACCGGCTCGCGCTCCCCGCGCACCTTCACCTTGATCACGCTGAAGCCCGAGTCCTGGTTGTGGAAGACTACGCGCTCCACTTGCCCGGCCAGCCGCTCGGGCTCTTGGGTGCCTCTTTTTCTCGTGTCCGCGGCCACGCGACCCTATCCCCCGCTGCCCGGCAGGGCTTGAGAGGTCATGCCAGCTCAAGCTCCGAGGGTGCAAACGGCTCTCCATGCCCTGGAACTATGAGCGACGGGCCGATAGCCAGGACCCGCGCCCGCGAGTCCTCGAGCACCTCCTGGTCGAATGCGTAGCGATCCAGACGCGGACCTCTTCTGGACCACCACGCGTGCGAACACACCACCATGCCGCCTTCGGTCACCACCACGACGCTTATATCCTCCCGCGTGTGGCCAGGTGTTGCTATCGCGTAGACGTTGGGTGAGACGCGAAAACGGTCCAGCTCGTGATTGGTCCACACATCGTCCTTATAACTTGCCATGAAATCGTGGACGGTGGCATTGGTGAAGGAGCCGACGTTCATGGTGTGATCAAGATGGAGGTGCGTGACAACGACGTCTGTGACCTCCTCCGGCGTCAAGCCGTGCGCCGCAAGGCGTTCACGAAGATCCGCCCGTGAGTGCACCATGCCCGGGTCGATGACCACCACTGCTTCGCCGTCCCGGACCAGCGAGACACTGGAGGTTACGCCCGGCTCGACGGACCCGGCCAAGAGCAGTTCAAATCGCGCAGGCATGCCAGGAGGTTAGCAGTCCTCCGATACCCGTGCCACGCCCTTGACCTCTAGGCTCGCACTTGATGCTGGTACTACTTCCCCGAGCTATAGCCGGTATAAACCTGCCAGAGGGATTCCGCTCCGTCGTCTTCGACGCCGAGAGACAGGAGCTCGACTCCGACACCCGGGAAGCGGAGTTCTACGTTCCCGCCTATATGGGCAGCAGCCGTATCTTCGAAGTCATCGCCGAGATGCCAAAGCTTAAATACGTGCAGTTGCTTACCGCGGGAATCGACAACACCGTGGGCTACATACCCCCGGGCGTGACCTTGATGAACGCCAGAGGTGTCCACGACTCCTCCACCGCCGAGCTTGCACTGGCCCTGACTCTGGCGAGTCTCCGCAACCTCACCGGCTTCATTCGCGCCGGGTCCCAGGCCTGGTCCGCGAGGTCCGGGCGGCCCAGCCTTTACGCCAAGGAGGCCGCCATCATCGGTGCCGGGTCCATCGGCCACGAGATCGCCAGGGTCTTCGGCGCCCTTGGCGCGCGCTGCACCCTGGTATCGCGCACGGGCAGCGGGGACTCCCTGAGACTTGACGAGTCCGGCCCCATGCTCGCACGCGCGGACGTGGTGGTGCTGGTGGTTCCCCTGACCGCCTCGACGCGGCACCTGGCCGACGCGGCGTTTCTTGCAAATCTGAAGGACGGTGCGCTATTCGTCAACGTGGCTCGCGGCGAAGTGGCCGACACGGAGGCGCTCCTGGCGGAGGTGTCCTCCGGCAGGATCCAAGCCGCACTGGATGTTACCGACCCCGAGCCGCTCCCGGTGGATCACCCGCTTTGGACCGAGCCGAACTGCCTTATCAGCCCGCACGTGGGCGGGGCTACGGACGCCTTCATACCCAAGGCTCGGGAACTGGTGGAAGAGAACCTGGCCAGGATCGCGGGCGGAGAACGGCCCCTGAACGTGATCGAGGGAGACTACTGATCCCTCGCGGTCCGGCGACGCCTATGCCGTTCCGAAGAGCGCCTCGTCGACCATGATCGGCGGAGGAGGGCTGGAGGCCAGCGCGATCAGCAGGGCGTCGGAGGGCCTGGCGGGGACGACCCGCTGCTGGGCGGTCTTGTCAAAAAGCGTCAACTCGGCAAAGTAGAGGTCCCCCTGCCTTCCGGTGATCACGACCATCGCTACGCTGAGGGCAAATTGATTGAGGATGTCGACCACCACATCGGCCATGAACGGACGCCGGCGCGGCATTCCCCGCAAGAGGGTGGCGATCATCGAGGCCTGATCGAGCGAGACGGGGATCGCGAAGGTGCGGTGGGGCTCGTCCACCTCGGCTATCACCACCCGCCCATGGGTCTCGGGCAGGGCAACCCCTACATCCGCCACGCGCGAGCGGCGCGTCGAGGAAAGCCGAACCACCTGATCCGCGGTCGAGCCGGCAACGTCCGGGTCGTCCTCGGATGCCTCCAGCCTTTCCGTTCCGGCCTGCGCCGTCAGATCCTCCGCTTCGGGCTCCGCCGGCGGCGACGGGTCCTCGCCGTCCAGCTCTTTGCTACTGGCTGACAAATTCCCTCCGGTCCTCGGGCAGGTAGCGGGCATTGCGCATCCCTACGCCCAAGGCTATCCCGACGGCGCCGAAGAAGGAAAGTGCAGCCGAACCGCCGTAACTCATGAAGGGAAGCGGGATTCCCGTGATCGGCATGATGCCCATCGTCATTGCGGCGTTCTGGAAGATCGAAAAGGCGAGGAAGGCGAGCACTCCGATGGCAAGCAGACGCCCGAACTGGTCGCGGGCGTTAACCGCCACCCGCCACACACGCCAGCAGATGTACCCGAAAAAGAGAAGCAGAATGCCGGCGCCCACGAATCCGAGCTGTTCACCGACGGCGGTGAAGATGAAGTCGGTCTGTTGCTCGGGCACATAGGCCAGATTCGTCTGCGTTCCATGGAAGAGCCCCTTACCGAAGACTCCGCCGGCGCCGATGGCGATCTTGGACTGAGCCAAGTTGTATCCCGAGCTGGAAAGCGCGCTTTTCGGGTTCATGAAGGAGGTGAGCCTCTGCAGCTGATAGCTCTTCAGGATTCCGAGGTGGATGACCATGTAGATCCCGAAGACACCGAGCACGAAAAGAACCACCAGATGCAGCAGGCGAATCCTGGCAACCACCAACTGGGAGATAAGCACCACTCCAAGGATGATGGCCGTTCCGATGTCGGGCTGCTTCACCACCAGGAGCATCGGTACTCCGGCCAGAGCGAGCACTCCGACTAGTTTCCGAAGCGACAGCTCTCCGCTCTCCCCTGATAGGTAGACAGCGACTGCGATGATCATTGCAACCGCGGCAAACTCGGAGGGCTGCAGCTGCAGCGGACCGAGCTGGAACCAGCGCTGTGCACCAAGGGCCGACTTCCCGACCGGGGTGAGCACGCCCAGCAGACCCATCACCACGCCGCCATAGATCACATAGCCGAGCATGTGGATATGGCGATAGTCCACCATGACGACCAGGATCATGGCGGCAAAGCCGAGCACGACCCAGATCGCCTGGCGCTCGAGGTAATAGTGCGGATTCAAGCCCGCTGCGATCAGCTTTCCCCGGGTCGCGGTATAGACCATTACAACGCCCAGCAGGGCCACGGCCATTGTGGCGATCACCAGGGTGTAGTCGAAGTGAAGCAGGCTCTCCTTGAGAACCCGCCTGCGATCGTTTACAAGCGAAAAGGTTGTCATTGCCGCCGAATCTCCACCAGCGCCGACAAAGGAGGTGTCCTTGGAACGCCGACGCTCCAGTTTATCGGTGTGCGCTCGTGCCCAGAAAGGCGGGCCACGCACGCTGGGCGCCTGCGGCACCAAGAACGTTGCCAGGGTCAAGTCCACTTGCTGGAAAAGTGCGGGGCCGGGACACTACTCTGGTACTTGAGCGAACTCTCCCCGAAGGGAACATGCAAAGATGAGCGTCTTCAAGCGGCTCTCCCAGGTCTTCCAGCAGAAGACCAACGCGGCGCTGGACAAGGTCGAGGATCCCACCCAGGCACTCGATCTCTCCTACCAGAAGATGATGGAGAACCTCCAGCAGGTCCGCCGTTCCATTGCCGACGTCCTCACCTCCCAGAAGCGCCTTGAGGCGCAGAAGGCGCAGCTCCAGTCTCAGTACGAAAAGCTGCAGGGCCAGGCGCGCCAGGCACTGCAGCAAGGCCAGGACGACCTTGCCCGCACCGCACTCGAGCGTGCCCAGGGCGTCAAGGGCCAGGTCGACGCACTGGCACCCCAGATCGACCAGCTCCGCGCCCAGGAGGAGTCCCTCGAGGACACCGGACGCAAACTGCAGGCCAAGCTGGAGGTATTCCGCACCCAACGCGAGACCATGAAGGCCCAGTACACCGCGGCGAAGGCATCCACCGCGGCAGTGGAGAACCTTTCCGGGCTAAGTGAACATATGACCGACGTCAACATGATGATGGACCGTGCCCAGGACAAGATCACCCAGCTGCAGGCACGCGCCGCCGCGGTGGGCGAACTCTCCGACTCCGGGGTTCTCGATTCGCTCACCATGGGCGGGCCCTCTGACGACATCGAGGCCAAGCTGAAGGCGGGACAGACCCAGCCTTCGGTGGACTACGAGCTCGAGGCGATGAAGGCCGAGCTGAATGCCGGCACGACGCCACAGGCCACCGCCGAGATCGCACCGGCACCGGCCGAAGCCGCCCCAGCCGCCCCAGACGCCCCAGACGCCCCAGCCGCCCCAGACGCCCCGGCTGCCGCCGCGCCTTCCGGAGACACGATGGTGATCCGCATCGCCGGCGAGGGCCTCTTCAGGGTGCCCACCAGCATCAAGCCGGCCCTCGACGCACTCGACTCGGCCATGGACACCGCCATCGAGCACAACGAGGCCAAGAGCTTCGCGACCTGCACCGCGCAACTGGCAAGCCTCATAGCGACCTCCGGCACCAAGCTCGACGAGAACGAGATTGTCAAATCCGACCTGGTGGTTCCAAGCCAGGACATGACCATCGACGAGGCCAAGCAGCTCCTGGCGGCCGACTAGCGCGTTATTTCAGCGTGCTTGGCCTGCGCCAGCGCCATTATCGAGATCAGCTCGTAACCCAGGTGCGCTGCAGCAATGCAGGTGACCTCAGCGTGGTCGTACGCAGGGGCAACTTCGACGATGTCCGCGCCGACCAGGTTCGCGCCCAGCAGTCCACGCAGGGTCTGCAACAGCTCGCGCGAGGATAGGCCCCCGGCCTCGGGAGTCCCCGTCGCAGGGGCGAATGCGGGGTCGAGAACGTCGATATCGATCGAGACATAGAGCGGAGTGTCCCCCACCCGCTCCGAGATGCGCGCCGCCACCTCCTTGGCGCCAAGCTCGGAAAACTGGTCCGCGGAGATCACCTTGAATCCGAAGCCGCGATCCTCCACCAGGTCCTGGGAGGAGTAGAGCGGACCGCGAGTCCCCACGTGCATGCAGCGGTCCTTGGCGAGCAGGCCCTCCTCAAAGGCGCGCCGGAACGGCGTCCCGTGGGTGAAGGGGGCCCCGAAGTAGGTGTCCCACGTGTCAAGGTGCGCATCGAAATGGACCAGGGCGATGGGCCCATGCTGGGCGGCCGCCGCCCGAAGCAGCGCCAGCGCGATGGTGTGGTCACCTCCGAGGGTAAGGATGCGCGCTCCGCTGCCGGCGTGCGCCGAGGCGGCCTCCTCCATGGCCGCAAGGGCCTCCTCGATATTGAACGGGTTGACTCCTACATCGCCCGCGTCAGCGACCTGCACCATTCCGAACGGCTCGAGGTCCAAGGCCGGGTTGTAGGGACGCAACAGCTTGGAGGCCGCCCGGATGGCCGAGGGGCCGAAGCGCGCTCCGGGCCGGTAGGAGACACCGCTGTCGAAGGGGATGCCCATCACCACCACTCCAGCTGTGCCTACCTCGGACAGCGCCGGCAGGCGAGCGAAGGTAGCAGAGGTTGCGAAGCGCGGGAGCTTCAGTGCGTCGGGTGGTCCGACAATCTCGTTAGCCGTCTTCTCCCCGCCCTGTTCGGATTCCATCTCGCTCCCCTTCCAATTACGCCGCCCGGCAGCGTACTCCGGTACGGTAGCAGTCCGAGCAGCTACGGAATGCGCACCGCTCTACCTGCGATTTTGCAAAACTTCGTTTTTCGGCACTCGATGGGTACGAACACTGTTACCATCAGTGCAACCTTTGTTTAGTATATGGAAACACTAACACCACTGCGGAGGGGAAGATGAACGAAACGGCTCCTTCGGCACCCAAAGGGATCGAAGTACGCTCGATCGACTGGGTGCCGAACAAGGAAAGACGTGGCAAGATCTGGCACCAAGGGCCCCTGTGGTTCCTCGGCAACTTCCAGTACTTCACCATCCCGATCGGATTCATCGGGCCATCGCTGGGCCTCTCGATCGGGTGGACCATCATCGCGGCCGTTCTTGGCATCACCGCCGGAACCATCTTCATGGCCTTCCACGGTTCGCAGGGGCCTCGCCTGGGACTTCCACAGATGATCCAGTCCCGGGCGCAATTCGGCTACCGCGGAGTCATCGTGGCCCTCTTCGCGGCGCTCTTCACCTACCTGGCCTTCAACATCACCGATCAGGTTCTGCTCTCCCAGGGCTTGGCGGGCGCCTACCACTGGAATGCCGGCCTCATCGCCATCGGATCCGCCGTCCTGGCCGCGATCCTGGCCATCTACGGCCACGACTGGGTCCACCGGGTCTTCCGCATCCTCCTCTACATCTCGCTCCCGCTGGTCACCATCGTGACCATCGGCATCGTCACCGGACATGCCGGCGGCGGCCACCCCAAGGGCCATTACGGCTTCAGCATGGTGGCGTTCATGGCTGAATTTTCCGCAACTGCGGCCTACAACATCACCTATGCTCCCTACGTCTCGGATTACTCGCGCTACCTGCCCGAGGAGACCGACAGCCGTTCCATCATCGCCTCGGTGTTCCTCGGCGCCTCGCTGGCCGCCATCTGGTTGATCTCCGTCGGCGCATGGCTTGCAGTCAGTCTGGGGGCGAGCGACGGACTGGTCGGGCTCAAGACCGCGGGCAACAACGTTTTCAGCGGCCTCGGATCGGTCACCGCCCTATTCTCAGCCGCGGCGCTGGCCGCGACCATGGGAATGAACGCCTATGGCGGCTCGCTCACCTTGCTCACGGCCATCGATGCCTTCAAAAAGCTCAAGCCGACCCGCACCGTCAGAGTGGTGTCGATCCTCGGCCTCACGGTGGTGTGGTACCTGGTCGGGCTCTCCATCACCACCAGTGCCGTGAACACGGTCTTTACCGCTCTCACCCTCATGCTCTACCTGCTTATCCCGTGGACCGCCACCAACCTCATGGACTTCTTCTTCGTGCGCCGCGGCCACTACGCCATTACCCACCTCTTCGATCCGGAGGGCATCTACTCCAAGTGGAATTGGCGCGGACTCGTCGCCTATGCGGTGGGGTTCATTTTCGAGATCCCCTTCATGGTCCTCCCTCAGTTGGGCAGCTTCAGCTACACTGGCCCTGTCGCAAAGGCGCTTTCGGGCACGGACATTTCCTGGCTGGTCGGGTTGGCAGCAACAGCAATCACCTACTTCATAGTCACACGAAGCCTGGACACGAGCCATGAGGCGACCGCGGTCGCGGAGAGCCAGAGGCTCCTGGAGGCCACCTTCGGATGAATGGCGGCCCGTCCCGCTCCTTCCCGATAGGAACCCGACTTCGGCATGCCCGCGAAGCCAGTCAGCTGAGCCTGACCGAGGTAGCGGAGCGAAGCGGTCTCTCCAAAGGTTTCATATCCCGGGTGGAGCGGGACGACACCAGCCCATCAGTGGTCAGCCTGATCGCCCTTTGCGAGGCGGTCGGGCTGACCATGGAGATGCTCTTCAAGGAGCCGCGCATCACGCTCATCCGCGCCTCCGACCGGCCTCAGACGGTCATGCCGGGAGAGGCGGTGAGCGACACGCTGCTCACGGCGGCGCACGAAGAGCGGATAACCGTAATAGAGACCATCGCCGCCCCCGGGGGCTCAGGGGGCGAGGAACTCTACTCGATAGCCAGCGACTGCGAAGTCTGCTACGTGCTCGAGGGTGAGGTCGAATTCCGCGTGGCGGGAAGATCCATCCTGCTCGGGCCGGGCGACGCCGTGACCTTCGATGCGCAGGCACCCCACACCTGGCGCAACACCTCTCACAACTCTGGAGCCAGGCTGGTGTGGATCATCGCCCCGGCCTTGGCGGATCCGCTCAGCTATGCCCAGGTGGCCTCGAGCGACCCTCAAGCACAAGCCTGAAATGAGAACCTTGGACGTGGAACGCCGCGCCCCCGGGATAGATGGAGAGCGATGAAGGTCGGCGCGGTTCAACTCCGCCAGGTCGCAGGCGACTACGAGTCCAACATGGCCCGAGCACTTTCCGGCGCCGAAGCCTTGATGCGGGACGGCTGCCGCCTGGTGGTATTGCCGGAGATGTTTGCGACCGGCTACCTGTTCTCCTCACCCGAGGAAGCCGCTCCATTCGCCCAGCCGGTCATGGGCGAGACCTATCAACGGATCGGCGCCCTCTGCGCCCGCTACGGCGCAGTCGCCGTTTACGGGTACATGGAGCACGATCCCAACACCCGGACCCTTCACAACGCGGCGGCTGCCGTCGGCCCAGAGGGGCTGCTTGCCCGTTACCGAAAGGTCCACCCATTCGTGGCCGACACCACCTGGGCGGTCGACGGTAACGAGCTCGGCCCGTACTTCGAGGTCGACGGCCTGGTCGCAACCATCGCGATCTGCGCGGATGTGGAGTTCCCCGAGATCGCCGCACGGCAGCGCCACTACGACCTTCTTTGCCTTCCCACCGCTTGGGTCGAGGAAAAGGCGCCGTCTTTCGTCTGGCTGGGCCGGGCGCGAGAGGCCGGCCGCTACCTGGTGGCGGCGGACCTGGCCGGAGTCGAAGCGGGAGTGAACTTCTCCGGCGGCAGCTGCATCATCTCACCCGATGGAAAGCTCCTGGCCGCACTGGATGCCGGCGACGGAATCGTATCGGCCGAAATATCCCGTGCCCCCGAGCGGAGTACGGCCGGGATTCCCGCCTCCCTGCAGCTCTCGCTGCAGGCGTTCGAACCCGCCGACCTTGCCTTGCGCGCGCCGCTCGCCATCGCCGAGCAGCCCGACCTCCGCTTCGACCTGGCGGCGATGCGCATGGCCGACCACGAGTACTCGGCCGAGGGTCTGTCTCGCGTTGAGAGGCTCCTCGCCGAGAACCTGCGTGGCCCAGCCAGCTGCGCTACGCTCCTGGTGGCTCTCCCTCTCGCCACCCGCACCGACCACGGGGGCGACGACATCCTGGCCCGAGCCGCCAGGAGCATCGCCGGCCGCCTCGGCTACGAAGAGGTGCTGCTCGGCCAAGTCCTGGAAGGCCCGCAAGGCCTGGAGCGCCTGATTGCCAGCTCGGCATGGCCCGATACCCGAAGCCAGGCCAAGGCCGCATCCTCGACGGGCCTTCGCGTCGAACTCCTCTGCGGCCACGAGCTGGACGACTGGGTACCCACACGGCGCGCGGCGGTCGAGGGCGCATCCGTGGCACTGGTGAGCGCGGACACCTCCAGCGCGCGCAGCCCCGAACCGCGGGCTGCGAGTGTCATTCCCCTGCCGCCCTCGGATGACCACCCTCAGATGGACACGGTGAACCGGTCCCGGCTGAGAGCGGGCGAGAACAACATCGCCATCGCCATCTCCGTCTCCGGCGCACCCATGCCACTCGAGGAAGCCGGGGTGTACGGACCCGACATGCTCGCCTACCCCTTCTACGAGACGGTCGCCGACAAAGCTGGGTGGGTGGGGCGTCTTGCCTTCGGTCCGCAAACTGCTCCGGCGGCAACCGCTACCCTGGCACGACGCCCGTATCTGCGCCAGCGCAAGCCATGGCTCTACACCGGCTGATTCCGCCGTCAGCAATCCAACGAGCGGCAACCGCCACGGTCGGCTACGAATAGAGCGGGTCGAGAGCAAGGCATCGAGCTGTGTGCCCATGCCCGCGGCCGGGAGCAAGGAGCCCAAAGGCCCGAACAGGCCTCCAAGCTCGGGCCCGGGTGCTTCAGCCCTGATACTTCCGTAGTTCGCGGCGGGCTATGGTCATTCGGTGCACTTCGTCAGGGCCATCGGCCAGGCGCAGGGTGCGCTGACCGGCGTACATACGCGCGAGTGGGGTGTCCTGAGAGACGCCGGCGCCGCCAAAGACCTGGATCGCGCGGTCTATCACCCGTAGCGCGACGTTTGGCGCCACCACCTTGATCTCGGAGATCTCCGTCCTGGCACCCTTATTGCCGACCGTGTCCATCAGCCATGCCGCGTTCAGTGTCAGCAGGCGTGCCTGATCGATCTCGATGCGCGAGTCAGCGATCCAGCTTTGGATCACCCCTTGCTCAGCCAAGGCGCGGCCAAAGGCCACCCGTTGGCTCGCGCGCTCGCACATCAGCCGTAGCGCCCGCTCCGCGGCACCGATTGAGCGCATGCAGTGGTGTATCCGTCCCGGCCCAAGGCGCGCTTGGGCGATGGCGAAGCCGCCACCCTCCTCCCCCAGGAGATTCGAAGCGGGAACGCGGACGTTGTCGTAGAGGATCTCGCCATGGCCCTCGCGATCCTCGTAACCGAAGACGGTCAGATCTCGCACCCTCGTCACTCCGGGCGTGTCCAGCGGGACAAGGATCATCGACTGCTGGCGATAGGTAGGGGCGTCGGGATTGGTCTTCCCCATCACGATCGCCACCTTGCAACGCTCGGAGGATGCGCCCGAGGACCACCACTTACGCCCGTTGATCACGTAGCTGTCTCCGTCACGGGTGATCGAACAACGGATGTTGGTGGCGTCGGAGGATGCGACCTCCGGCTCGGTCATCGAAAAGCAGGAGCGGATCTCCCCCTCCAGAAGAGGCCTGAGCCACTGCGCCTTCTGCTCGTCGCTGCCGAACATGGTGAGAATCTCCATGTTGCCTGTATCGGGTGCGGCGCAATTGAGCGCCTCGGGAGCCAAGTGGCTCATCCCGGTGATCTCGGCCAGCGGCGCATAGTCCAGGTTGGACAGGCCGTCGGTCCACTCGGTCTTGTGAGGAAGAAAGAGGTTCCACAGCCCCCTGGTACGCGCCTTCGCCTTCAGTTCCTCGATGACCGGCGGGTGGAAATGAGGGTCGCCCGCAGAACGCATCTGCTCCTCGTACACCGCCTCCGCCGGGTAGACCGATTCTTCCATGAACGCAAGCAGTCGCTCGCGAAGATCCTTCGCCTTCGGGCTCAGTTCAAAATCCATTACACCACTCGTCCAGCTCAAAACCATTACCGACCAACCGAATCCTATACCCCGCTGACCTGGTGACCCAGGCCGTACCGGAATTGGAGCCGATGCCCGCCCGAGACAAGAAGGCCCCCTCCGGCACGAGCGCCGGAGGGGGCCTTCCGGCAACCTCTAGGCGGCCTTGACCGCGGCCACCAGCTTGATCAGCGAGTCCTTGGCATCGCCAAAGAGCATGATGGTCTTGGGGTCGTACATGAGCGGGTTGTCGACGCCGGCGAAGCCAGGACGCATCGAGCGCTTCATGAAGACGATGGTCTTGGACTGGTCGGCGTTCAGGATCGGCATGCCGTAGATCGGGCTCGAAGCCTCATTACGCGCCGATGGATTGACAACGTCGTTCGCCCCGACCACCAGAGTCACGTCGGTATTGCGGAAGTCGTCGTTGATCTCGTCCATCTCCTTGAGCTGCTCATACGGCACGTCAGCTTCCGCCAGTAGGACGTTCATATGCCCCGGCATGCGGCCGGCCACCGGATGGATGGCGTAGGATACCTCGACACCCTTGGCCTCCAGCGCCCGTGCCAGATCCCGGGCAGCGTGTTGCGCCTGGGCGACAGCCAGGCCGTACCCCGGAACGATGATGACCCGATTGGAGTATGCGAGCATCACGCCAATGTCGTCCGGAGTCCCGGATCGTACAGTCTGGTCCGTAGCTCCGGCCGGGCCCGCACCGCTCTCGGTCGGCTTTCCAACCGCGGCGAAGAGGACGTTGCCGAGCGAACGGCCCATTGCGTCGGACATCATCTTGGTAAGGAAGGTACCTGAGGCGCCCACCAGCGTGCCGCCCACGATGAGCACGGTGTTGCCCAGCACGAAGCCGCTGGCCGCGACGGCCAGGCCGGTGAAAGCATTGAGCAGCGAGATCACCACCGGCATGTCCGCCCCGCCGATCGGCAGGACGAACGCCACGCCGAGTATGAGTGCAAGTATCAGCAGAATACCGAGCAGTGCGGTGCCGGTACCCACGGCGACCAGGTAGACGGCAATTCCCAGGATGCCCAGCACGAGGATGCCGTTCACCACCTGCTGGCCCTTGTAAGTGATAGGTACGCCGGTCAGGATCTCCTGAAGCTTGGCGAATGCAATCACCGAGCCCGCGAAGCTGACAGCACCAATGGCAACCGAGAGGACCGTGGTGACAGCGGTGACCGCCGCGCCACGGCCCGCCACCCCCAGGCGCAGGTACTCGCTGATGGCGACCGTGGCTGCCGCGCCGCCTCCGACTCCGTTGAAGGCCGCCACCATCTGGGGCATGGCCGTCATCTTCACCTTGCGCGCGCTCAAAGCGCCGACGATCGCACCGACGGCCACCCCGATGACGATCAGGATGACCTGGGTCGCCTTCGGGTGGATCTGAGTCAGGCTAACGAGGATGGCCACCGCCATACCTACCGCGGCGATGCCATTGCCGCGCCGGGCGCTCTTGGGAGAGCTAAGGCCTTTCAGGCCAAGGATGAAGGTGACCGCCGCGATCAGGTAGATGATCGCAAGCAGATTGGGGGAGATGAAGGACGTGGAAGCCAGTATGTTCACTTGCTTGCCTCGGTCTGCTTACGCGTCCGGAACATCTCGAGCATCCGATCGGTCACCACGAAGCCGCCCACCACGTTGATGGTGGCCATGATGACGGCGATGAAGCCGAGAACCTCGGCCAAGGGCGTCCGCGCCTCGGCCATGACGGCGATGGCTCCGACCAGGATAATGCCGTGAATCGCGTTGCTTCCGGACATGAGCGGCGTGTGCAGGATGGTCGGAACCTTCGAGATGACTTCGATCCCGACGAAGGCGCTCAGGACGAATACCGTCACGTAGTCGATGATCGCGCTATTCATTGATTAACTCCTATGATTTCAGAACTTTTCGATCTCAGGCGCACTCGCCCAGGGGCGGACTGTCTCAACTCCGCGGCTTCCACAGCACCTCCCCGTCCTTGGTGATACAAGTGGCCCGGATGATCTCATCCTCGAAATCGAGCTTCAGCTCACCCTCGGAGACCATGAGCTCCAGCAGGTTGAAAAGGTTGCGCGCATAGGTCTGGCTGGCGTGTGTGGCCATGCGCGAGGCGAGGTTGGTGAAGCCGACGATGGTCACGCCATTGTGGACGATCTCCTCGCCCGGCTTGGTCAGCTCGCAGTTGCCGCCCGTCTCCGCAGCCAGGTCCACTATCACCGATCCTGGCTTCATGGACTCGGCCATGGCCGTGGTGATCAGCGTCGGGGCCCTGCCCAGGGGGATCGAAGCGGTGGTGATCACCAGGTCCGAGGCGGCAATATGCGTGGTTAGCATCTCGCGCTGGCGCGCCAGGTACTCCTCGGTCTGGGCGGCGGCGTAGCCACCCTGGCCCTCCGCGGCCTCAAGCTCCAGTTGGACGAACTTGGCACCGAGGCTTTCGATCTCGTCCTTCACCGCCGGCCGGACGTCGAACGCCTCGACCACGGCACCGAGCCGTTTGGCCGTGGCGATGGACTGCAGCCCGGCGACTCCCGCACCCAGCACGAACACCTTGGCGGGTACCAAGGTGCCCGCAGCGGTCATCTGCATCGGCATCACCCTGGTAAGCAGGTCCGCACCCAGCAGTACCGCCTTGTATCCCGCAAGAGAGGCCTGGGAGCTGAGGGCGTCCATCGACTGCGCGCGGCTGATGCGGGGGAGCAACTCTAGAGCGATCCCAACCGCACGCTTTGCCGCAAGCTTCTCCGGAAGCTGCGGATTCCGTCCAAGCTGCATGAAGGAGAGAAGCGTGATCCCGTCGGGCAGCTTGGCGATCTCGTCGTCCCCGGGCGGCGACACCTTGAGGACGACACCCGCATCCTGGTAAAGCTCCGACTCGTCGGCAGCGACCTTAGCCCCTGCCTCGCGATAGGCGGCGTCTCCGAAATATGCCGAGTCGCCTGCCCCGGCCTCTATCCAAACGTCCAGGCCCTTGGCCACCATCTTGGCCACCGAGTCCGGCGTCGCGGCCACTCTCGCTTCGCCCTCTTGTCGCTCTCGTGGAATGGCTACTTTCAACGAGCCTCACCTCATTCACTCTGGGTTGAAAAAGAATCTACCGAATCCGCAGGCCACAGCGTCTGCTTATCGATTGCTATGCGCATCGCGCGGTGTTGGAAGCCGGGCGCCGGAAGAAGCGGCGCGTGATCCCCAAGGACTCCAAAAGGTACCCTGCCGACAGATTCCCCCAGGCGAGAGGTATCATCGGTCCGCAGCTTCACAAGCTGTGAATCTAACACCGGCGATTTGGAATTCCAAAAGAGCGCAGGCTTGCCAGTCGAGCGCGCCTTTGCTGCGTATGCCGGGTGTCAAGTCACCATCCCCTTTCGATCACGCGCGCCCGCCGCGGTGCTACCATTTCGCCAGAACCCCCTCACCGGGGAGATAGCGGCTACCATTTCTAGGAGAAAGCCCATGCGGCACCGACGCTCCTGGCCTGCCCTTCTCGGCTCGGCCACCCTCGCTCTGACGGCCCTTGCCGCCTCACCCGCCGGCGCCAGCCCCGCCCAGCCGGCAAAGCCTTTAGTGGCAAAAGTCTGCGGCCCGGTCAAAGCAGGGTTCGCGCGCTGCTTTTCCCAGGTCTTGTTGAACCCAAGCACTTGGCACGGACAGCATGCCCGCAAGCCTTCACCCCCTGGTGGCGGCGCGACCACACCAAGCGGCTACTACCCCGCCGACCTCCAGACGGCGTACGACCTGGCCAGCGCGAGCGCGGGTAGCGGCTCCGGCATCGCGGTAGCGATCGTCGACGCTTATTCCAACCCCTATCTCGCCTCCAACCTCGCCACCTACCGCAACTACTTCAACCTGCCGTCGTGCACCACCAAGAACGGCTGCCTCCAGATCGTCAACCAGAACGGAGGCACCAAGCTGCCGCGTGCCAACAGTGGCTGGGGCACCGAGGAGGATCTCGACGTCGACATGGTCTCCGCCATCTGCCCGAACTGCAAGATCCTCGTGGTGGAGGCCTCGTCGAACTCCATGTCGAACCTGGCGGCGGCCGCCGCCTACGCCGGCGCGCATGGCCAGGTGGTCTCCAACAGCTACGGAAGCTCCGAATTCAGCACTGAGACCGGCTACGACAAGTACTACACCCACCCCGGCGTGACCTTCGTGGCCTCCTCCGGCGACAACGGCTACGGGGTGGAGTACCCTGCGGCTTCACCTGATGTGGTCGCCGCAGGCGGAACGACTTTGACCAAGACCTCGACCGGCTGGTCGCAGACCGCCTGGAGTGGTGCTGGGAGCGGGTGCTCGGCCTATGAACCCAACCCGGGGTGGCAGCCGTTCAATTCGGCCATATGCAACAAGATGCGCGAAGTGGCCGATACTTCCGCGGTGGCGAACCCCAGCACTGGCGTGGCCATGTACGACACCTACGGCCAGAGCGGCTGGATCGTGGTGGGGGGAACAAGCGTCGCCTCCCCGATCATCGCCAGCACTTTCGCCCTGGCCAACAACGATCTCGGGACAACAGCTGCCAACCGGCTCTACACAACCACCGGTGGCCTCACGCCGGTCACCAGTGGTTCCAACGCCAGCAACTGCGCCAACTACCTCTGCAATGCGGCTGACAGCATTCCCTCCGGGAGCGGCATTTACAACGGAATAACCGGCGTGGGTACTCCTAGCGGCGTCTCCGCCTTCTAAGGGGCCCCCACCACCCTCGCCCACCCCGGTTCAGTGGCGACGCGAGCGAGCTGTGACGGATTGCACTGGATCGGTGCCCGTTGGACTATTGGGTTGAGGTCGCGTCTCGACCTATAAAGAACATCGACCGGCCGTAGAGGTACGCGGGCGCCAGCACTGCCCCAAACGCAGCCGGGCGCCCTTCTCACCTGATGGGCCGGCTGACCGTTCAGAGGAGGTCGAGATGGCTACACCTGCAACCAGGCATAACAACCACAACTCAGTCGAAGTGGTGCGGGCTGACCCCTTTGCGGAGCTGGAGCACATGGCCCACCAGCTCTCCAACATGTGGGATCCCTGGCGCCGCATGTTCGAACCCTTGGGAATGGAAGGGTTTGCGCCACTGGCCGACGTCGAAGAGACGGACGACAACTACCTGGTCGAGGTCGAGCTTCCGGGCGTCAAGAAGGAAGAGGTGACGATTGAGGTCTCCGGGCGCAGGCTCTCGGTGCGGGGAGAGCGCAAGCAGCGTGACCGCGTCGGCGTGCTTCGCCGCAATGAGCGAATCGTCGGCAGCTTCTGCTACGAGGTGATGCTCCCCGATGAGCTCGACGTGGACAAGATCGACGCCTCACTTGCCGAGGGCGTGCTTACGGTGAAGATTCCCAAGACGAAGGGCGCCCGTTCCAAGAGGATAGAGCTGCGCTAAGCAAATACCCGGCCCACGGTCGCCACGCGGCCGTGGGCGTGCACGGGTTAGGGCGCGCAGTGTCCGGTCTTCCCGGCGAGGCTCAGTGAATGAGCTTGATGACGTCGAACATGGGCAGGTAGAGCGAGATCACCATCGAGCCCACCACACTGCCCAACACAACGATAAGCAGCGGCTCGAGCAGAGAGGCAAGCGCTCCAACCATGGCCTCGACCTGCTCACTGAAGAAGGCCGCAACCTTGTCGAGCATGTTGTCGACCTCACCGGTCTCCTCGCCAACCGCCACCATCTGGGTGACCATGTTCGGAAAGACCGAGTGGTTCGCCATGGTCGTTGCGAGGGAGATACCCTGCCTGACCCCCTCCTGCATCTGTCCGATGGCCTCGGCGAAGACCACGTTGTTGGTGGTGCCCTTGGTGATGTCGAGCGCCTCCAGCAGTGGGACGCCGGAGCGCATCAGCGAGGCGAGCGTGCTGGCGAAGCGCACAATCGCGCTCTTGTGCACAATCTTGCCGAAGATCGGCACGCGAAGCGCAAGGTTGTCGCGCAATCGCCTTCCGGTCGGAGTCTGCAGGTAGCGGCGGATGAGGTAGACGATGATGAGAATGCCGATCACCACGAAGATGAAGGCATGGACCACCAGGTTCGAGACGTCGATGAGTATCCGCGTCGGAAGAGGCAGCGTCCCACCCAGCGAAGCGAAGATCGCCTTGAATTGGGGCACGATGAAGAGCAGCATCGCCGTGAGGATCAGCAGCACCAGAATCAGCACCGCAACGGGGTAGGTCATAGCCGAGCGGATCTTGCGCCTGATGGAGGCGGACTTCTCCAGTGTTGAGGCCAGGTCGAGCAGTACCTGGTCGAGCACGCCTCCGATCTCGCCCGAGCGCACCATGGAAACGTAAAGGCGGTCGAACACCTTGGGGTGCTCGGCCAGCGAGCGGGAAAGCGAGCTTCCGCGCTCGATATCCTGGCGCACCCGGGTAACCGCCTTGGTCAGGGTGGCGTTCTCGGTCTGGCCCGCGAGGATGGCCAAGGCGCGCACCAAGGGAAGGCCGGCGGAAATCATGGTGGCGAACTGGCGCGAAAAGGTCGCTAGGGTATCGGGACTGACCCGATCGGTGATTCCTGGAATGCGGATGTTGGCATTGAGGCCACCGGTTCGCTTGGCCTTGACCGAAATGGGCAAGTAGCCCATCTCCCGCAACCGCTCGACTACGGAAACCTCTGTCTCGGCCTCAATGACACCGGCGAGTGGACGCCCTGTCTTGCGATCTCTGGCCTGATATTCATATGTGTTCAACGCAACCCCTTGCCGGTCGGTCTAGGCGCGACACGCTTCATGCTCCCCTGCGCATTGCCGAGGGCATCGAGGCGGTGCTCGTGATGAGCCTTCTCAGCTCCTCCGGATTGCTGGAAGCCCTCGACGCCACATCGGGCGTGATCTGGCGCGATCTTACCAGAGCGGCCAACGCGGCTTCCATGGTCTGCATGCCGAACGCTCCACCGGCCTGCATTGCCGAATAGATCTGGTGGACCTTCGCTTCGCGGATCAGATTGCGCACAGCCGGCGTGGCGACCAGCACCTCGGCGGCGACCACCCTTCCTTTGCCACCGGCCTTGGGAAGGAGCTGCTGGGTCATGATCCCCTGGATGGTGAGGGCAAGCTGCACGCGGATCTGGGACTGCTGGTGGGCCGGGAAGACATCGATCATTCGGTCGATGGACTGGGGAGCATCCTGCGTGTGCAGCGAGGCGAAGACCGCATGGCCGGTCTCGGCCGCGGTCAGCGCCATCGAGATGGTCTCCATGTCACGAAGCTCGCCGACCAGGATTACATCGGGGTCCTGGCGGAGAACGTGACGCAGCGCGTCGTTGAATCCGAGCGTGTCCTCACCCACCTCACGCTGGTTGACCAAGGCGCGCTTGTGCCCGTGCAGGAATTCGATCGGATCCTCCACCGTCATGATGTGGCAGTCACGCGTGGAGTTGATCACGTCGATTATCGATGCGAGCGTCGTCGACTTGCCCGAGCCGGTCGGCCCGGTCACCAGCACCAGTCCCCTTGGAATCGAGGCGAAGCTCTCCACCACCTTGGGAAGCCCCAGCGATTCCAGTGACTGGATCCTTGCGGGAATCGCGCGCATCACCGCGCCGACGCTCCCACGCTGGCGGAAGACGTTCACCCTGAAGCGGCCGAGGCCGGCGATACCGTAGGAGGCATCCAGCTCGCGCGCGGACTCGAAGCGGTCGCGCTGTGCATCGGTGAGGATTGAGTAAACCAGCTCCCGGATGTTCACCGGGTCCAGCACCGGGGCATCCTCGATTTTCACCAGAACGCCGTCTATGCGGATGGTCGGCTTGGAGCCGGCCGTCAGGTGGAGGTCGGAAGCGCCTTTCTCGTTGACGATGGCGAGCAGCTCCGCCACGGTGGGCAGCGATGAGTCGAGGCGGGCGATGGAAACCAGCTCGTCACCCCCCGGGGCCTGCGAGCTACGCTCGGCCTTGGCCTGGGAGTTCTGGCGCTCGAAGAAGGCCTGAGCGGGCTGGGAGCCGAAAAGCGCGATGGCGACTGAGTTCATCCCGTCCAGGGAGACCTGGGCCAGGTCGACCGCGGAGCCGAGCGCCAGCTCCAAGCTCTGCGCGAGCCCGGGAAGGTAGGGATCCACCGCCGCGGCACGCAGCCGGCCGTCACGAATGTCGTAGGGCACCACACCGTACTGATCGAAGATCTCCGGCTTGGCAAGCGTCTCCACCATTGCCGAGGAAAGGATCTCACCGCTGGTCGCATATGCCACTCCGGAAGATTCGGCCATCTCCTTGGTAGCCTCCTCCTCGGTAAGCCCGATCTCTCCATAGAGCGCCTTCGCGATCGCGACCGGGCCGGAGAGGTGGCCGATGGCTCCGCGAAGCTGCCCGTCCTCCCCCCTGCCCGAACGAACCAGCGAACCGATCAACGCCTCTGTTTCCACCCGCAGCTCCTATGCAATAACCCGAAGTATCTCGTCTATGGAGGTGACGCCGGCCGCCACCAGGCTGAGGCCAGCCGAACGCATCGGAAGCATGCCCTCCTCGAGGGCCAGCTGGCGGATTTCGTGGCTCTTGCCGGCGGACGCGATTAGGCGCTCCATCTCGTCCGAGATGTTCATCACCTCGTGGATGGCGATGCGCCCGCGATAGCCGGTGTTGGAGCAGACCGGGCACCCGGCGGCCTTGAAAAGCTCCCTGGGCGACTCGGAATCCGCGTCGTCCCAGCGCGCCGCAACCAGCTCCTCCTCGGTCGGCTTGTAAGCCACTTTGCAGTTGTCGCACAGACGCCTGGCCAGGCGCTGGGCCACCACGCAGTCAAGCGCACTGGATACCAGATAGGGCTCGACGCCCATCTCGATCAGCCGGGCAGGGGTCGAAGGGGCGTCGTTGGTATGCAGCGAGGAGAGGACCAGGTGGCCGGTGAGCGCCAGCTCGATAGCCGTTCCCGCCGTCTCGTGGTCGCGAATCTCGCCGACCATGACAATGTCGGGATCAGATCTGAGAATGGACTTGAGGGCACTCGAAAACGAGAGCCCCGCCTTTGGATTCACCTGCAGCTGGTTGATACCCGCGATCCGGTACTCCACCGGATCCTCCACAGTGATCACGTTCTTCGACGAAGAGTTGAGAACGTTGAGAGTCGCGTACAGGGTGGTGGACTTGCCCGAGCCGGTTGGCCCGGTGACGAGGATGGTACCGTAAGGCTTCATGAACGCCTCGCGGTAACGCGCTAGCGACTGGGGCAGGAAGCCCAGCTCCTCGAGATCCATCATCGCCGTGGTGCTCTCCAGGATTCGCAGCACGACCTTCTCGCCATAGATGGTGGGGAGGGTCGCGACACGCAAATCAAGCTGCCGTCCGGAGATGAGGCCGGAGATACGGCCGTCCTGGGGCAGGCGTCGCTCGGCAATGTTGAGGTCGGCCATGATCTTCACGCGCGACACGATCGCCGCGTGCAGGTTGCGGGGCATCGAGGAGACATTATGGAGGACTCCGTCGATTCGGTGCCTGATCTTCACCGAGTCCGCGGCAGGCTCGATGTGAATGTCGCTGGAACGGTCCGCCACTGCCTGGGCGATGGTGGCGTTCACCAGTTTGACGATCGGCCCCTCTTCGCTTATCTCAGGGAGTTGACTCTCGGTTTCACTTTGCTCGGACGCCGCCTTGGCGTTCGCCTCCAAGCTGTCCGAGGGAAGGCCGACCAGCCGTTCGACGGCTCCGAGAACCGCTGAGCGCGCTGCCACCACCAGCAGCAAGTCCTTGCGCAAATACGCACGGAAATCGTCGATTCCCTGGACATTATTTGGGTCGGCCGCAGCGATTACCACACGGGAGTCGCGAAACCCTATCGGAATCATCTCGTGTTTGACCGCCAGCACTCGGGGCACCAGCGAAGCGGCAGCCGGATCTATCGCAATCTTGGTTAGATCGACGTACTCGAGCCCCAGGCGGGTGGCGAGCATCTTGCCAAGCACGGCCTCGTCGACCAGGCGGCGCTCAATGAGGATGCGAGAGAGCGGAACGTTGCGCCGTCGCTGCTCTTCCGAGGCCTTACGCAGGTTTTCCTCGGAAACCACGCCATCCTGGAGCAAAAAACGGGCAAGTGGTGAGAACGCCTGGGCCGAGCCGATCTGAGGACTGGCCCGCCGCACCGGGTGTAGGTCAATCGAAGATTGTGGCGGTCCAGTTGTGGTCATCAACAATCATCTTCGTCTTCCAAAGCGCCCAACTTCAACGATATTCGTGAAAAAGCTCCACTCATCCGCGACAAGCTGCGCTGCCGTCGTATCGCAACTTTACAGGAAAAAAGAGACAAATTACACGAATCAGACGCGTCGCAATGTTTCGGCACGTGCCGCCGCTTGCATCTCCTCCAGCGGCGCGGGAATCCCGGTCCAGGCCTCGAACGCCGTCGCCACGGCATGCACCAGCATTCCAACCCCGTTTCCGCAGGAAATACCCTTGGCCGTGGCGAGCTCCATCAGCGGAGTGACCAGCGGGTTGTAGACAATGTCACAGACGAATTGCCCCTTGTGCAAGTAGTCAACACTGAGGGGGCTGAGACCGGAAAGGCTGGTGCCGGCCATTCCTACCGGGGTCGCGTTTATGACCACGTCGGCCTGAGCCGCATCAGCACTCACCCCGACATAGCCCAGGGATCCTGCCAGGTCCGCAGCAGCCGACGCCGTCTGCAGGTTGCGGGAGATCACGCACACGCTTGCGGCTCCGGCATCGGCCAGCGCCAGCGCGATCGAGCGCGCAGCGCCACCTGAGCCGAGCAGCGCAACCGCCTTGCCGCGAACCTGCACCTCGTAATCGGTTCGCAACGAGTCCACGAGTGCAGCACCATCGACGGAATCGCCGACCAGCTTGTCGCCCTCCCAGTAGACGTAATTCACGCTCTTCAGGCGCTGTGCACGCTCGGTGACCGCATCCAGGTGCTCCATGATCGCCTGCTTATGCGGCATGGTCACCATCAGTCCAACCAGCCCGAATTCACGCGCGGCCGCGATGGCGGTGCCGATGCCGGGCTTGGTGGTCCTGAGGGCCACCACCACCAGGTCCAGCCCCAGCCTTCGAATTGCCGCGTTGTGCAGGACCGGTGAAAGGGAATGCGACACCGGATCACCGATGACCGCTGCGACACGTGTGGCGCCGGTGGGCCAGGCCCACGACTGATGGAGGGCGCCCTCCTCAGAGGAACTCATCCCAGCCCCCTCTGCGCTGCAAGGTTTTCATTTGCCAATTGCTCCTGATAGGTCGTGGAGAATGCCTCCGCACCGTCTGCTTTCACCACCACGAAGTAGAGCCACGGTCCGGGCGTCGGGTTCAGCGCCGCGGCTATCGCGGCGCGGCTTGGAGCCGAAATGGGAGTCGGCGGCAACCCCTGGTTCAGATACGTGTTGTACGGAGTTGCAATCTTCAACTGACCAAGTGTAGGCGACCCGCCGGCAAGGTGCAGGCCATAGAGAACCGTCGAGTCGAGCTGAAGGTTCATTCCGGCTGCCAGCCGGTTGTAAATAACCCTGGCCACCTTGGGGTAGTCGCCGGCCTGAAGGGCCTCCCGTTGGATCAAAGAAGCGACGGTAAGTATCTGGTACGGGTCGAGTCCGAAGTGCGTGCTTCCCGGGTGGAGGCCGACCGATTCGGCCACTTTGGTGGTCTGGTCGAGCATCTGCTGGATGATCTTGCGATCCGCCTCGCTCCTGAGCACGAAGTAGGTGTTGGGCGAAAGAAGCCCCTCCAGGGATGACGACGGCGATGCAAGAAACGGGCTCTGGTAGCCTCCGGCCTCGAGGGCCTTGGCGAATCCGGCTTGAGTGTGTCCCGGTATCCTGCCGGCGGCAGCGGCGATCTGGCCCAGGGTCATGCCCGGAATTACGGTGTAACGGTATTCGGCCACTTCGAAGTCCCGGAATGCGGTCAGCACCTCGGCAACCGACTCGCCCCGGTGAAGAACGTAGGTCCCCGGACGCAAGGTCGGCTGTGGATGCAGGTGCACGTAGAGGCGGAAGAAGACACCGGAATGCACCACTCCTGAACTGGCCAGCCGATCCGCCACCGAGGAGAAGCTGTCACCCGGGCCGACCACGAAATCGACGCGCGGCCCCCGCGTGCTTCCGCCGATCTCGTGGCTGTAGACCGCGTATGCCCCTCCCCCCACCACCAGCAACAGTGCGGCCAGAAGAACCACGACCACGAGGATCAGCCTTCCCCAACGGACATGGCGTCGGCGCTCCCAGCCCGGCAAAGGCGCCATATCAACTTCGTACATTCATGACCTCACTAGAGGTGACAGCATTGCCACCCTCTCAACCTTGGGCCGAAGCGCCCGAGCCAAGATAATGCTCAAGTATCACGGCCGCGGCCGCCGAGTCGATCCGCGCCCGGGCTCCACGGCCCCTAACCCCGGCGTCGGCCAACGCCCTGGCGGCCTCACGGCTGGTGAGCCGCTCGTCGACCATCACCAGCTTCACCGAGAGGGCTTCCGCGATCCTCGCGGCGAGCGGCCTTGCCCACAGCGCGCTCGGCCCGGCGCTGCCATCGAGCGAGACGGGGTCTCCCACCACCAGGACCTCCGGCTCGTATTCCGCAACGTGCTGGCTCAGGCGCGCTATCTCGTCCTCGAGACGCCCCTTCACCCTGTAGGCGTCGACCGGAATCGCGACGCCGATGGCGTCGTTGCCCACCGCCACGCCCACGCGTCGCTTCCCGAGGTCAAGTGCCACGATCTTCAACGCCTGCAGGGAACCTTTCGAGTCGCCTTCAGCGCTCGGCGAGACTGGAACGGACCAGCGCCAGCGCCTCGTCGATGGCCTCCACGTTCTTACCGCCTGACTGGACGAAGTCGGGACTGCGGCCAACGCCCCCGCCAAGCAGCCTGGCCGCTTCGGCGACCAGCACTGAAACGTCCAGCTGTCGGCGATGGCCCTTGGCTGCCACCAGGGCGGCACGGCCTCCGCCAACCGCAGAGGCAAGCACGACCACCTCTATGCCGGGTGTCGACTTGAGCGCCGAAGCCAAGTCCTTAAGGACCGCCGGGGCCAGGCCGTCGACCCGCTCCACGATCGCTCCGTCCTCGGCAGTAGCCGCCAGCGTCTTGACCAGCGAGCCGACTCGCTCGGCTTCAAGGGTTCGGACAGTTTCGGCCAGCTCCCGCTCCTTGGCACGCATCGACTCGATTCTCCCGGCCACCTCGGATTCGGCGACCCCCAGCCCCCTGGCGATGCCTGCCAGCTGGTCGGAGCGGGCAAAGAGGTAATCCAGAGCCGCCTGGCCCGTCAACGCCTCGATGCGACGGGTGTTGGCCCCGATCGAGCCCTCGGAAACGACGACGAACAGACCTATGTCGCCCAGGGAATGTACGTGGGTCCCACCACAGAACTCGAGCGAGTTCTCGCCCGCCCTGACCACGCGCACCTTGTCACCGTACTTGTCGCCGAAGAAGGCGATTGCCCCCATCCCCTCGGCCTCCGCCTTGGAAGCTTCAACCGTGATAACCGCCTGGTCGGCAAAGATTGCCGCATTCACCAGCTCTTCTACTCGCCGCAGTTCCTCATGGGTGGTCTGGCCCCAGTGGAAGAAGTCGAAACGGAGCCGGTCAGGAGCCACCAGCGAACCCTGCTGCTTCACGTGGTCGCCCAACACCGCGCGCAGGGCCCAGTGAGCCAGGTGGGTAGCGGTGTGATTACGCCTTGTCCGTGCTCGACGGTCGGCGTCGACGCTCGCCTTGACCAGCTGGCCGACCGTGAACGAACCGCTCTGGAACCTAACCCGATGCCGGATCAGCGCGCCGACCGCATAGGTGGTGTCGAGGACTTCGGCCACACCCATCTCGCCGGATATGGTGCCCGTATCGCCGACCTGCCCCCCTTGCTCCGCATAGAAGGGAGTGCGGTCGAGGAAGACCTCGTAGGTGCCGGGTTGGCCGGTAAGTTCGAAGACACCGATAACACGGGCGGTATCCTCGGTGGTCTCGTATCCGGAGAAGTCGGTGGGCCCGAACTGCTCGGCGAGCTCCCGGTAGGCCTCGGTAAGCTCGGCCTCGACGCCCTTCTCCTTGAAGTCGGCACGCGCCCGCGCCCGCTGCTCCGCCATCGCCGCATGGAAGCCCTCCATGTCGACGGCGACTCCACGAGCCCCGGCGATCTCCTCGGTCAGCTCGATCGGGAAGCCGTAGGTGTCGTGCAGGCGGAATGCGGCCGCTCCGCTGATGGTTCCGCCTTCGGCGATCTCGGCGTCGAGCTGGTTGGAGCCGGCCCGCAGCGTGCGAGCGAAGCGCTCCTCCTCGCGGGTGATCACCATGCGGATGAATTCCTGCTGCCTGCGCAGGTCGGGGTATGCCTCGCCCATGGTTGCGACGACCTTGTCCACCATGGCTCCAAGGATGTTCTCATTGTGGCGAATGCGCCAGCCCCTGAGCGCGGCACGGCGGATGATGCGCCGGAGAACGTATCCTCGACCTTCGTTGGAGGGGAGGACACCGTCAGCAACCAGGAACGTCATCGAACGGGCATGATCCGCCATAATGCGCAACGAGACGTCGGTCTCATAATCCTCGCCATATGTGGCCCCGGTCAGCTCGATGGCCAGGTCCAGCATCGGACGCAGCAGGTCGGTCTCGTATACGGAGCCCTTCCCCTGCAGCACCGGCAGGATACGCTCGAGCCCGGCCCCGGTGTCTATGCATGGCTTGGGAAGCGGATGGAGTTCCCCGTCCTCGCTGCGGTCGTACTGCATGAAGACCAGGTTCCATATTTCCAAGTAGCGCTCGTCGGATCCAAAGGCCGGGCCCCCCTCCCGGCCGTACTCCTCGCCCTTGTCAAAGTAGATCTCCGAGCACGGCCCACAAGGACCGGTGTCGGCCATCTGCCACCAGTTGTCCTCATCGAGACGCTGGATGCGCTCGGCGGGCACGCCGACCTCGTCGCGCCAGATCCGCTCGGCCTCGTCGTCGGACAGGTGCACCGTCACCCAAAGGCGTGCCGGATCGATGCCCAGCACTTTGGTGACCAGCTCCCACGCGAACGGGATCGCCTGCTCCTTGAAGTAGTCACCGAAGGAGAAGTTGCCGAGCATCTCGAAGAAGGTGAGATGGCGGGCGGTGCGGCCGATCTGGTCGAGGTCATTGTGCTTGCCACCGGCGCGCATGCACTTCTGAATGGTGGTCGCACGCTTGAAGGGGGCCTGCTCCTCTCCCAGGAAATACGGCTTGAACGGCACCATTCCCGCCACGGTGAAGAGCACCGTCGGGTCGTGGGGTATCAGCGAGGCGGAGGGCACGGCAACATGTCCACGCTCGACGAAAAACTCGGTGAAGGCACTTCTCAATTGATTGGCGTCCATTTGAACTCCATCCTAACGTGCAACCCCTGGCCGCGGCTTGATCGCCGGCTCCGCCACCCCGAGCCGGGCGCGAACCGGTCCGGGGAAAATTCCAGCCCTCGGCGCTTAGTCTTGACTAGGTATCCCCTAATAGGCAACCGCCACTTGGAAAGAAGCGTCAATGATCAAGGCAGCGGGACTGAGGACCCACTATTGCGCCGAGGTGACCGCGCAGCTCGTCGGGGAGAAGGCCTCTCTATGCGGCTGGGTCAACAGCGTGCGCGACCACGGTGAGCACCTCTCCTTCGTCGACATCCGCGATCACACCGGGACAGTGCAAATCGTAACCGAGCGCAATCCCGAATTGCGGACCGAATCGGCCATCCGGGCCGTCGGAGTGGTCGCCCGCCGCCCTGAAGGGACCGACAACCCCCATATCGCCTCGGGCGAGGTGGAGCTCAGAGAGGCGTCCATCGAACTGCTCGGACCGGCCGCGGTCACGCCCTTCACGATCGGCGGCCACACCGAGGTCGAGGAGTCGACGCGCCTTCGGTACCGCTATCTCGACCTAAGACGCGAGCGTATGCAGAGCAACCTCCGCACCCGGGCGAAGGTCAACCAGGCCATCCGCATGGCAATGGAGCGCCAGGGCTTCTGCGAGGTGGAGACGCCACTGCTGTGGACTCCGACGCCCGAGGGAGCAAGGGAGTTCCTGGTCCCCTCACGACTCCAGCCCGGGAACTTCTACGTCCTACCCCAGAGCCCCCAGATCGCCAAGCAGCTGCTCATGGTGGGAGGCTTCGACCGCTACTACCAGATCGCCCGGTGCCTGCGCGACGAGGACCTGCGCGCGGACCGCCAGTTCGAATTCACCCAGCTGGACATGGAGGCGTCCTTCGTCACCCAGCACGACGTGCGCGCCTTCATCACGGAGGTGATCGTCGAGGTCGTGCGGGCGACCCGAGGTGCCGAACTGGAGGGCATCGGCCAGATCACCTGGTTCGAAGCCATGGACCGCTATGGCGTGGACAAGCCCGATCTGCGCTTCGCCTCGCCGCTCGTAGACCTGACCGACCTCCTGGGCCAGGGGGATATACGCGCCTTCGCCGCCCCTTGCGTCAAGGGCATCAAGGCACCCACCTCCGAACAGCTCAGCCGCTCCCGCCTGGATGCGCTGGTGGAGAGAGCAAAGTCCCTGGGTGCAAAGGGCCTGGCCTGGTTCCGGGTTGTCGAGGGCGAACGTGGCGCCACGCTCGAGTCACCCCTTGCCAAGTTCCTGGACGAGCAACGGACGGCCGCTTTCATCGACACGCTCGGACTCCAGGTGGGGGATCTCGCCCTGGCGGTCGCAGACGGCTGGGAAACCGCCGTCAAAGTGCTCGGCCAAATCCGCCTCGACCTGGGCAGGCCGGGACTGGACCACTCCGAACTGAACTTCGTCTGGGTAGTGGACTTCCCGCTCTTCGAAGGCTTGGACGAGGACGGCAACCCCGTCTCTGCACACCACCCCTTCACCATGCCCAACGAAGAAGACTACGGGCTCCTGGACACCGACCCCCTCAGGGTGCGATCACAATCCTACGACCTGGTTCTCAACGGCTGGGAGCTGGGAAGCGGCAGCATCCGAATTCACCGCGGCGACATCCAGGCAAAGATCTTTGAGGTGATCGGAATCGATCCCGAGGAGGCGGCCTCCCGCTTCGGCTTCCTACTCGACGCCTTCCGCTATGGCGCGCCGCCTCACGGTGGTTTCGCATTCGGCATCGATCGCCTGGCGGCGATGATATCCGGAGAGGAGAACATTCGCGAGGTCATCGCCTTCCCGAAGACCCAGAGTGGACTCGACCCCCTGACAAACGCCCCCAAGCCGGTGGCGCAAGGAGTGCTTGATCTGGTCGGCCTGACCGTCAAGGCGCGACGGTAGGGCCAAGGCGGGGTGGAGTCCCGATGCCAAGCGACCCACAGCGCGCCCAACCGCTCGCCGAGTTACTTCGCCCCTCGGCTTTCGGGGAACTGGTCGGCCACGCCCCCCTGCTTGCCCCGGGTGGGATCCTGGAGAGCTACCGGGGCGGGGCGCGTCTGTTTTCGCTGATCCTCTACGGACCGCCGGGAAGCTCCAAGACCACCATCGCCCGGCTGCTGGCGGCCGAGAGCGGCGCGAAGGTGTTGGAGTACACCGGCTCGAACTTCGGAGTTGCCGAGATCCGCAAGGCAGTGGATGCCACTGCCGAGGCACGACGGTCACTGTTCGGCGGAAGGGTGGTCTGCTTCATCGACGAGATACACCGGCTCTCCAAAGTTCAGCAAGACGCCCTCTTGGCTCCCCTCGAGGCGGGGGCGATAGAAATCATCGCCGCGACCACCGAGAATCCTTCCTTCACGCTTTCTCGGGCAATCCTCTCGCGCATGTTCACCGTTGCCCTGAAGCCACTGGCGGTCTCCGAGATAGCCGAGGTCCTCTCCCGCGCCGAGCGCCATCTCACCCATCCACTGGCGGCGGAGGCTGCGATTCGAATCGCCGAGGCCGTGGACGGCGATCTGCGTACCGCGATATCGCTGGCCGAGGTGGTTGCAGAGGAGGAGCCGAGCTCCCAGGTCGCAAGGATCGAGGAGCTGGTGGCCGAATTGGCCGGCTTCAAACTGGCCATCGACTCCGATACCCACTACGAGCTGGCCAGCGCTCTCATAAAGTCGATGCGCGCCGGAGACGGTGACGGGGCGATCGAATATCTGGCCCGTACCCTCGATCTCGGCGAGGACCCGCGCTTCGTCGCCCGGCGAGTGATCATCTTCGCCTCCGAGGATGTCGGACTGGCGGACCCCAAGGCGCTGATGCTGGCCACCGCCGGCCTGCAGGCGGTCGAGGCCGTAGGAATGCCCGAGGCGCGCATCATCTTGGCCCACCTGGTCGTCTACATGGCCAGGGCACCCAAATCGCGGGAATCCTACAACATGCTCGGCACTGCGGCAGCCAACATCGATCATTCCAAGCCGATACCGCTCAACCTGGCGGGAAAGGGAGGACGGATCTCCGAGGAACTGGCCAAGCGGGGCAAGCTGCATCGCGAATGAGGCATACGGGCGGGGACGGGTTTCATCCATGGAGACCAGGAGGCCTGGGTAAGATCGAAGCGGTGAAGAAATGACCCTCATTGCTGCCCTCTCCCTGGCTGCTGCGGCTCTTTCGGCGGTTGCCGCCTTAGCGGCCTACGCCGCCACCCGGCGCACCAAGCGGCTGATCAGGTATCTGGAGCTGGCCGTCGCCGAGCTACGCGACAAAGCCATACCGCTGGTCGGAGATGCCCGTGCAACCCTGGCGGACGCGGGCTCCGAACTCGACAAGCTCGAGCGGTTGATCGAGTCGACCGAGGTCGCAGCTTCCATGATGGGCAAGACCTCGCGATTCGCCCTGGCCGCGATCACCTCCCCACTGGTGAGGGCCAAGGCTTTGGGCGCCGGCTCGCGCAGGGCGGTCTCGGTCTTCCGGTCATCGCGCAAGGAAGGAGCCTGACCTTGCCAAAGCGCACCATGTGGTTTGGGATCGGAGCGGCGCTGGGCGCCTCCGCCGGCCTCTGGGCAAAGCAGAAGTTCGATCGAAAGGTCGCCTCCTCCACCCCGCTTCAGATCGGGCTGGAGGCCGTCGCAGGAAGCCGCAAGCTGGTCAAGGCCGCTCGAAGGGCCATCGAAGCCGGAGGCGTTGAAGCCCAGGCGACCACACAGCGGCTGAAGGAGGAGATGCTAAGGCGCGATCCCGGCAACTCCGCGCGCGAGGGCGCAGGTTAGGAAGTTGGCCTGCCTTCGCGCGGCTTGGCCACCGTTCCGGGGGTTCAAACTGCTGGCGCCTACATGTATATACGTGGGTATTCATGTGTGATATACCCAGGTGCTACTCTGATTGTGATGGGGCGACTGGTACCGATAGGGATGGCAGCGAAAGAGCTCGGGGTG
>JAJYNL010000083.1 GCA_021786375.1 Actinomycetes bacterium | reverse complement strand
GATTCTCAGCCGGATCGAAAGCCTTTTGCCACCAGCTTCCAAAGCCTCCGCCCTGCGGGGTTAGTACACAAGATTCCCGCATAGCTCCGACTCGGACGAAGCAAAACGCAACAGTCACTATTCGAAGATTGATGTTCGAGGTGTGTATTTCCCGGACAACATCTCGTGGCCTGGCGGCGGCGGCCCAAACTACGACGTGCTTCATCCAATTACCGGCAAACCCGTCAAAGCGCCATCTAGGGGATGGCTCTTTCAGGAGGCTGTCCTGAAAGAGCATATTGCCAATGACCGTGTCGTCTTTGGCGTAGATGAAAACGCAGTTCCGACATTTAAGCGCTACCTAAAGGATACTGAGTACGAAGCGGCTTACAGCGTCTTCTATCAGGACGGTCGTGCCGCAACCAAGCGCCTTCGTAATCTAATGGGTGAGGGTGTCTTTGACTATCCTAAGGACGAATTAGTGATCGAGTCGCTAGTCGACATGGTGACGGGCCCTGATGACGTGATTCTTGACTTCTTCGCCGGTTCTGCTACCACGGCGCATGCCGTTATGTCCCTGAATGCCAAGGATGGTGGTTCGCGCCGATTCATAATGGTACAACTGCCCGAGCCGACGCCAGAGTCTTCTCCCGCACGAATGGCAGGTTACAAGACAATCGCGGAAATCGCTCGTCGGCGCATCAGTCTTGCCGGAGAGAAGTTAGCTGCCGAGCACACTGGCCAGTTACAACTTGACGCAACACATCTTGATATGGGATTCCGAGCATTCCAACTGTCCGACACCAACTTCTCAAAGTGGCGCGTTCTCAGTGATGTCGAGCCCGGATCGCTGGAGCAGCACCTTCTCGACTTGCGCGATTCTGCAGTCGAAAACGCCACGGCAGGAGCGCTCCTCGCCGAGGTGCTTCTCAAGCAGGGCTACTCGCTTACCGAGGAGGTCGCGACCGAGGAAATCGATGGGTTGCCGATTCAGTCTGTTGGCGATGGCCTTCTGATCGCCTACCTTGACGAGCGCACCAAACCGACTCTAGGGCAGCTCCGTTCTGTTGTGGATGCCGAACCTGGGAAGTTCATCATCCTCGAAGATGCCTTCCAAGGCGACGATGAACTGAAGACGAACCTCGCCCAACTATGCAAGAGCAAGGGAATCGAACTCTGGACCGCATGAGCATGAAGTTCAAATTCGACCCCAATCAGCAGTATCAGCTCGAAGCCATCCGGTCGGTCATCCAGCTTTTCGATGGTCAACCTTACGACGTCGAGAAACTTGTTACCACTCTGCGAGGGCGGATCGCGCTTGACAACGATCCCCAGCCACGACTCGGCATTGATATTGACTCCGAGGTGGGCGCGGTCGGCAACCAACTTCTTCTCGATCAATCTGCGATCCTACATAATTTGCAAAGTGTGCAGGACAGGAATGGACTCGAGGTGAGTGAGACCCTCGCGGGCGATGCTCTCGACTTTGATATCGAGATGGAGACCGGTACGGGCAAGACCTACGTGTACCTGCGCACGATGTTCGAGTTGGCCAAGTCGTACAACTTCACCAAGTTCGTCATCCTTGTGCCAAGTGTTGCCATCAAGGAAGGCGTCACCACCAGCATCAAGCTCATGCGTCAGCACTTCCGCGAACTCTACCCGTCCCATCCGTTTGACTACACCGTGTACTCGGGCAAGTCGGCTGAAGAGGTCCAGGGCCTCGCTACTAGTACCAACGTGCAGATCATGGTCATCACCATCGATTCGGTCCGCGGCGACGCAAATTCTCGCATCATCCACCAATACCGGGACAAGTTGAATGGCCTTCGCCCGATCGACTATCTCAAGGCTACGCATCCAATTGTCATCATGGACGAGCCACAAAACATGGAGTCGCAGCTGTCACAGTCGTCGATTGCGGAACTTAATCCGTTAGCTACGTTCCGATACTCAGCGACTCACCGCAAGCAACGCAATGTTGTGTACCGCCTTGACCCAGTTGACGCGCACGATATGGGACTCGTCAAACAAATTGTGGTTGCTGAAGTTGCACAAAGGGGATCGGATGCGATGCCCTACATCAAACTTGTCGACATCAAGCGCGACCCGTGGGAAGCCAAACTGGAACTCGCCGTGCGTGTCGCTGATGGCTCACTCTCGCGCAGAGTGGTCAAGGCTAAGCAGAACCAGGAACTCTCCAACCTCACGGGGAACACCGCCTACGAGGGCTGGTGGATCACCGAGCTTTCCATTGAGCCGCAGTACGTGGAGATCAACAAATATGGCCAGCTTCAGCTGGGCGGCGAGATCGGTGGCAACTCTGAGTCGATCTATCGCGAGATGATTCGCGAGACAATAAAGGAGCATTTCCGGAAACAGACGGTGTTGGCTGGCCGTGGTATCAAAGTGTTAAGCCTGTTCTTCATCGACAAGGTCGAGCATTTCCTGGGGGAGGGAGTCAACAACATAGATGCCAACGGCCGGTTTGTGGAGTGGTTCGATGAGTTGTTTCACGAAGAGCGAGCCAAGTCGCCTCAGTGGCAAGAGTTGTTCCCGCAAAGCCCAGCCGAACTGCGTCGCGGCTACTTCTCCGTTCTTAAAGGTAAACGCGGTGCCTCCGACACATTCCAAGATACTTCGGGGGCAACTAAGGCCGATGATGATGCATACGACCTCATCATGCGTGACAAGGCGCGGCTGCTCGACCAGGCCGAGCCTGTGAGTTTTATCTTTAGTCACTCAGCTCTGCGCGAGGGATGGGATAACCCGAACGTCTTTCAGATTTGCACGCTTCGAGAGATGGGTGCGGAGATAGAGCGCCGCCAGACCATCGGTCGGGGTCTGCGTTTACCAGTCGATCAGGGCGGAGAGCGCGTTGCTGATCAAGGCATCGCCCAACTAACCGTTGTCGCCAACGAGTCGTATCAGAACTTTGCCAAGTCACTGCAGACTGAGTACGAGAAGTCGGGTGTCGAGATCGGTCGGGTGCGACCACAGGAGTTCTCCCGAATTGCTCTGTACGAGGAACATATCGAGCCGAATGGACCCGAATACTTTGGCTTCGAACGTTCTAAAGAGCTCTACAAGGCCCTTGAGTCGTCGGGATTAATCAAGGATGGCAAGGTTACTGCAAAGTACCAGCCGGGCCAGCTTTGGTTTGATCTCAAAGAGTATGTGCCGGACTTCTTCAAGCCCTACGAGGCCGAGATTACTGACGCCATTGGGCGTACCAGCATGGCGCGCTACGTCAAGCCGCAGTCCGCGCGTCATCCACGTCGCCTCAATAAGGAGCTGTTCTCCAATCCTGGCTTCGAGGAGTTCTGGCACAAGATCGCTCGGCGCACGACTTATCACGTCGCAGTCGATCGTGATGACCTGATCAAGAAGACCGTGAAGGCCATAAGGGAAGCGCCCGAGGTCCAGCCGCTTCGCATTCAGGTCACTCGCGCCGGTGTGAAGATTCTCCGGGGAGGAGCGAAGGCCATCGAGACTGGCCAGCGTTCCGCCGATCTGAGGGGCTGTTACGACTTGCCCGACATCATCACCGAGCTGCAGGAGGAGACTTCGCTGACCCGCAAGACGATCATCGATATCCTGCTCGACTGTGGCCGGCTTTCGGAATTCATCGGCAACCCGAACGACTTCATTCAGATGGTCAAGGCACGTCTGCAGGCCGTGCTCGCCGAAATCGTCACGGAGGGAATCCAGTACGAGCAGATCGGAGGCTACGTCTACGAGTTGCGCGAGCTTCAAAAGGATGGACTCGAGGAGAAAGATCGCTTCCTAGACCAGATGTACAAGTTGCGGAATCCGGAGAAGTCGGACTTTGATTATGTTGTCTACGAATCTACACCGGAGCGCGAGTTCGCTGAGATTCTTGACGGGCGTGAAGATGTCAAGTTCTTCATGAAACTACCTGGCAAGTTCAAGATCGATACGCCCGTCGGTCCCTACAACCCCGACTGGGCAATCATCAAGCACGAGGACGGGCAAGACCGCGTGTATATGATTCGGGAAACGAAGTCCACACTCGACGAGGTGAAGCGACGTCCCACCGAGAACGCCAAGATCAAAGCGGCTAGTAAGCACTTTGAAGCGATTGGTGTACCGAACTATGCGGTCTCCGTACCGGGCGACTGGAGGTTGTGATGCTCAGGCGCTTCGACTCGATCAAAGGCTGCGGGATCTTCGAGGATTATCGATGGAATTCGAGTGTTCCCGACTTCGAGCGCATCAACCTGATCTATGGCCAAAATGGCTCCGGTAAGACCTCGCTGTCAAGGGCTGTGGATGGAATCAACGCCGAAGCTGGTGGGTACGCCAACGTCTCTATCACCGTGAGTAAGCCGGATGGCTCTGGCTCGGTCACCAGTAGGCAGAACCACATCGATGAGTTCGACCGAGTGTTTGTGTTCAGCGAAAGGTACGTCAAGGACAGCCATAACTTCGATGGGGACACCGAGGTCGAGGCCGTACTGACGTTGGGCAAGAAAACAGTTGAAGACGAAAAGCGCATCGAGGAACTCAAACGACTGACTGGTGTAGCAGCGAAGGAGCTTGCTATAGCCACCTCCGAAGCCGTTACCAGTGCTAAAGCTCTGGAGGATGAGTACACCACTATTGCCCGGGGAGTGGTCAACTTGCTCAGCAGGGCTGGTGGTGAGTACGCATCGAACTCGAACTACAACCAAGGTGTAGCAAAACGTAAGTTCGCGGGCTCCCATGAAGCTTGGGCATTGCTTGATGACGCCAAGAAGACCGCGGACCTCGCCACTGTCAACTCAGATAACAAGGCCGAAATCACGCCTAGGTCGTATTCGTTGACCGTTCGAGGCGACCTTCGGACCGACGCCGAGAGACTGTTATCGGAGTCACCAGTTTCAGTCGCGCTGGACACCCTTATAGACCACGAAGAAGCCGTTTCATGGGTCGAGCGGGGCCGTCATCTTCACGAAGGCAAAGATATCTGTATCTATTGTGGGGGTATTCTCACTGACGAGCGGAAGCGGCGGATCGAGCAGCACTTCTCAGACGAAGTCGAGCGCCTACAGCGCCAGCTCGACTCGCTCATCCGTGAGGTCAAGGGTATGCAGACGTCGCTGACGGGTTTGCTGGGCGATGGCACACTGGCTGGCTCGTTATTCGATGACCTGGCGACGAATTTCAAAACCGAACACGAATCGGCCAAGAAACAAGTGATCGAATTTGGCAAGTGGATTTCAGGCCTGCTGGGAGCCCTTGACAAGAAGCGCTCGAATGTCGTCGGGCAGGTCGAGTATGAGATCACCGAATCACCGAAGACCGATGGCTCAAAGCTTGAGCAACTAGTTGCCGACCACAACGAACGAGTGGCCAAGCACGCAGAGTTGGTCAAGGAATCAGCAAAACGTGTTGAATTGCACCTGCTGAAAGAAGCAGAAGATCGCATCAATGAGTTGACTGAGGACGCCAAGAAGAAAGCTACGAAGAAGGCCGGCCTTGAATCAACAATCAAGCAGCACAACGAAGAGGTTGCGAGCCTGGAGAACGTCGAGGGCGATCCGTTGCCCAGCGCCGAGGTGATGTCACGTGAACTGACCCGCATTCTTGGACGAAACGAGTTGGGCTTCGAGCTGTTGCCCGATGGGAAGCATTACCGGATTACACGTCACGGTGCCCCAGCTCGTGACTTGAGCACAGGTGAGCGCACAGCCATCACGCTGATCCACTTCTTGCAGAATGTCAAGGAGAAGAGCCAGGCGGCCAAAAGCAAGCCGATCGTCGTGATTGACGATCCGGTCTCCAGCCTTGATAGCAACTCGGCCATGGGCATCTCGACTTACATCTGGGCCGAGACCGTTGCCAAGGAACACACCGAGCAAGTGTTCCTGCTGACCCATAACTTCGAGTTGTTTCGCCAATGGGATATCCAAATTGACGGTCTAAACGGCAAGCGCGGGCCGAGCAACAGCAAGGGCTATACTTCGAACTGCTACGAACTAGTCGCCCCGCATCGGAGGGTCGGCGGTGCCTACAAGCGGGTACCCGCTTTCATTGCATGGCCTCCCAATGAAGAGACGCGACTTAAGGTCCGTTCCGCATACCACCACGCATTCATCACCTCTGTACGCGCACATCTTGCGATGGCCGATGACGACTCGATGGAGACCAAGCTTGACGCACTATTGCTGTACCCCAACGTGCTTCGCAGGATGCTGGAGACATTCCTTGCGTTCAAATACCCGACCACGGCGGGCAAGTTCACTGAAGCTATGCGAACCGCTGGTGAGCAGCTGGAGGCTCTCGGTTATGAAGGCAACGCCGATGGTTTGCGTCTCCACCTGACCCGCTTCACGCACGGGTACTCGCATGCCGAATCTCCTGAAACAGACGTGGCTGTTAATCCGGATGAGATCAAGCCCGTCTTGGCGTCCGTGTTCACATTTATGAGTGTCGTAGATAAGGAGCACTTCGAGGGACTCTGCGCGCTTGTCGGCATTGAGCCTACTCACTTGATCCTGGAAGCGCAGGCTGTTGGCGAGGCACAAGATTACCAAAGTGATGCAAAAGACACCCCAACAAGTGGGACAGAATATGCATGAGATCACCTGCCCGCATTGTGGAAAAGCGTTCAAGGTGGACGAGGCGGGTTACGCCGATATCTTGAAGCAGGTTCGTGATCGCGAGTTTGAGGCTGAACTTCATGATCGCCTAGAGCTCGCAGCACAGAAGAACCAGGCGGAGATAGAGCTTGCCGAAGCGAAGGTTGTTAGGGAGGCCGAAGCACGGGCTGCCGAGAAGGACCTGGAGATCGAACGACTGAAGGCGGAACTGAAGTCGGGAGAGGTCGCACAACAGCTTGCGATCAAGGATGCCCTGTTCGCACTTGAGAAGGAGCGCGACGAACTGGCCGCAAGGTTGGCCGCGGAGGCGGCGAAGCGCGAGACCGAGGTCGAGCGACTGAGAGCCGAACTCGATTCGACTGAACTCGTAAGGCAACTTGCTGTCAAGGACGCCGTAGCCGAGCTCGAGAAGGAGCGCGACCAACTCAAGAGTGGCGTGGAGAAGGCAGAGTTGGAGAGGCAGCTTCTCGAAAAGTCCCTCAAGGACAAGTACGAGACGCAGATAAGGGACCGAGACGAAGCCATTGAGCGTCTACGCGACTTGAAGGCAAAGCTCTCGACCAAGATGGTCGGTGAAACCCTTGAGCAGCACTGCGAGATTGAGTTCAACCGGCTTCGGGCAACCGCGTTCCCACGAGCCTACTTCGAGAAGGACACCGACGTTCGCCGTGGAAGCAAGGGGGACTACGTCTTCCGGGACTTTGATGAGGCCGGCACAGAGTTCATCTCCGTCATGTTCGAGATGAAGAATGAGATCGATACGACGGCGACAAAGAAGAAGAACGAGGACTTCCTGAGGGAGCTAGACAAGGACCGCGGCGAGAAGGGGTGTGAATATGCAGTGCTCGTCTCGCTGCTGGAGCTAGATAACGACCTCTACAACGGTGGCATAGTCGACATGTCTCACCGTTACCCGAAAATGTATGTTGTGCGCCCCCAATTCTTTATTCCGATTATCACCCTCCTGCGAAACGCCGCGCAGAACACGCTCGCGTACAAGACCGAGCTCGCGAAGGTGCGGGAGCAAAACATCGACATCACGAACTTTGAGAAGGAGCTCGAAACTTTCAAGAACGGCTTTGCGCGGAATTATGAGCTAGCCTCCAGGAAGTTCAAGACGGCGATCGATGAGATTGACAAGACGATCGATCACCTCCAAAAGACCAAAGAAGCGCTGCTCGGGTCGGAGAACAATCTCCGGCTCGCGAATAACAAAGCTGGCGACTTGACCATAAAGAGGCTGACCAGAGGCAATCCGACAATGACAGCCAAGCTTGCCGAGCTGGAAACTGACGATTCGAATGACTCGGAGTAATGGATGTGTTACTCCAACGTCTTGTGCGGCCTGCCCGGTGCGCGGCGATTGACGCCGCTTGCCCTTAGGTGGTTGAGTACCGTGTCTGCTGAAACGCTGACCCGTTCGGCTGTTTGTTCTGCAGCCAGTCCCGAGGCATATAGCCGAATCATGTCGCCCACCATCGCATCAGTTGGCGATTGGCGGCGTAACCAGACCCCATATTCTTTGAGCCGTGTCGAGACCGTACGGCGATCGACTCCAAAGCGGCCCGCAAGCTCGTAGGTGGTTTCTCCCTCTCTGTAGCCTTCGGCGAGGCGTTTCACTTGGACGTCGTTGAGTCGTACTGATCGTTGGATGGGTTGTAGCAGTCGACGATCGAAGGGCGCTTGACGACCCAAATTGCCGTAAGCGGATAGCGCCCTCTTCAGTGGCGACGGGGTCGAGTTCGAGAAGAGTCGGGCAAGGACCACCAAAGTATCCGTATGAGAACCCTGCACCTGGCCTATGCCAGAGTTCGACAACTGTCCCGGCGAGACCACCAGATCGCCGTATTCGAACTCGCTCGAAGAAAAGAGCATGTTGTACGGCGGGTGGTACCCGACGTTGGCGATCTTGCCGTCGCGCACGTCGATGCGGGTGGAGACGGCTTGGTTGAACCGCCGCCGGGTGGGTGCGGAGGCTCGGGCGTAGGCCCCTGGCGCAGTTGGTGGCGAAGCGCATGGCGGCCTCGAGGATCTCCTGCCACTCGGCCAGGTGGGCGGCGACGGCGGCGAGTCGTTCTTCAGCACCGCGGACGTCGGTGGCGATGCGGGCCTGCTCGGCCTTCAAGGTGGTGACGTCGATGGCGCCCGCGTAGTAGGCGTCGAGGAGCTTGCGCCGCTCCGTCTCGGCCTTGGCGAGCTTGCGGACGAGGAACTCGCGCTCGGCGGCGTTGCGGTGTTGGCGAGCGGTGATCTCGGCTTTCAGCTCTTCGCGCAGCCGCTTCAGCCAGGGCTTGGGGAGCTGGATGGGCTCGTAGAGCTGCTCGACTTGGGCTTCGACGACACCGGCCTCCCGATGACCTTCGTCTCCACCGACGGCACATCGGTCTGGGCGCTGGGCAGCGCCCCGCCATACGGGTCCGACGCCGGCCTCCTCGCCAAGATCGCTGCCACGGCTGGGACCATGAGCGACAAGGCACAGCTCCCCGCGACCGGGAATATCGTGCCGGACACCCTCGGCGTCTACGCAGGCACTGCGTGGGTCATCAACGACGGCGCGGGCACCCTCACCAGGATCAGCCCCTGACAAGCACCCGAGGGCAGCGGCGGACGCCGTTCGATGGTGCGCACGTGTGTCGCGTGCCTCATCACCCCGGATCCCTCCGCGGTCACCTTCGCTGAGCTGACGCGTAACATTGGCCTGTGAACTGGCGGATCAGGAAAGCCGGCTTCGGCCAGCGGTTGGCCGGAACCGGCCGGTCGCGGTGGCGACTTACGGCGGTGGCCGCGGTGTCTTCTGCTGTCGTGCTGGCGGCCGTTGTCGTGCCGCTTGCGGTGATGGGAACGTCTTCACCGCCGCGCAGCGCCGGAGCACTCCGTCGGTCGAGCGCACTGCCGCGGGCAGCTCGTCGCGTTGCGCGGAATCGCGCTCGGGCACGCTCCGCCGGGATGCGCCATCGGCCACCAGACCAGAGCTCCGGGAAGGCCGCTGACCCCGAGTTGGCGTGCGGGTCATGCTATCATCGCGCGGTGCAGTCCAATCTCGCGGTGCCCAGAGCTTTGGCGGTGGATGTTCCGTCGGCCAAGCGATGACGGATCAGCGAACGCACTCCGGTGCGGGCGGGGAAGGTGCCGTCAAGGGGCAGATCACGAGCATCGAGGGCATCCCGGCGCTGTCGCTCGACGCGATCAGCTCGGTCGCTTACGGGCCCGAGGCGATGCTCGTGGTGCTGGCGACGGCCGGTGCGGGCGCGCTGGCCAAGATCGAGCCGATCACGATAGCCATCGTCGTGCTCCTCGTGATCCTGGTCTTCTCCTACCGCCAGGTCATCGCGGCCTTCCCCGAGGGTGGCGGCTGCTACGCCGTCTCCAAGGCCAACCTGGGCGCCCGGGCGAGCCGTCTTGCCGGCGCGTCGCTCGTGGTCGACTACGTCTTGACCGTTGCCGTCTCGATCTCTGCGGGGGTCGCCGCCCTCGTGTCGGCCTTCCCGACCCTCGGTCCGGACAGCCTCGCCATCTCCCTCGGGTTCCTGGCGCTCTTGACGGCGCTCAATCTGCGCGGCATCGCCACGAGCGCCCGGACGTTCCTTCTTCCGACGGCGGTGTTCATCGCGGGGATCTACGTCGTCATCGTCGCCGGGCTGTTCCGCTCCCACCCGGCGGCGGGCGCCGGCATCCACCAGGCTGTCGTCCCCAAGGTCGCCGCAGCCGTCGGGGTGCTGCTGTTGCTCAAGGCGTTCGCGGCGGGGTGCAGCGCGCTCACCGGCGTGGAGGCCATCGCGAATGACGTGCCGGCCTTCCGGGCCCCGCAGGCTCGGCGGGCGATGCGCACCGAGGTGCTGCTCGGGGGCATCCTCGGCACCATGCTGCTCGGCCTTGCACTGCTCACGGTCCGCTTCCACATCGCCCCCGAGGCCAGCCAGACCGTGCTCAGCCAGATCACCGGCGCGTCGGTCGGACGGGGGGCGATCTACTACGTCGTCGACCTGTCGACCACGCTCATCCTGGCGCTCGCCGCCAACACCTCCTTCGGCGGGCTGCCCGTGCTGGCAAGCCTTCTGGCGCGCGACAACCTGGTGCCTCACGTGTTCGGGCTTCGGGCCGACCGTCCGGTCTACCGATACGGCGTGGTCGTCCTCGCCGTGCTGGCGGGTGTGCTGCTGATCGCGGTGAACGCCAACACGAACTCGCTCATCCCGCTGTTCGCGATCGGGGTGTTCACCGGTTTCACCCTTTCCCAGACCGGCCTGGTGCGGCACTGGCACCGGGAGCGACCTCCGTATTGGTGGGCGCGGTCGGCGCTGAATGGGACCGGCGCGGCGATGACCGCGGTGGCCACGGTCATCTTCTTGGTGACCAAGTTCACCGGCGGAGCATGGGTGGTGGTAATCGCAATCCCCGCCCTCATTTTCTTGTTCTCCCGTATCGCCCGCTACTACGACGACGTCGGCGCCGAGCTCGGGCTCGGGTCGACGCCGGGGGTACCGCAGCCGGAGGGTCGCCTGATCGTCGTGATGGTCGCCACCGTGTCGCGCATGTCGGAGTTCGCGCTCGCCACGGCGCTCTCGCTCGGTCAGGAGGTGGTGGCGCTCAGCGTCCAGTTCGACGACGAGCGCGCCGCAACCCTGCAGGTCGCGTGGGACCGCTGGCAGCCCGGGGTCCCTCTGGTCGTCCTGCGCCCGCACACCCGGTCCATCGCCACGCCCGTGCTCGAGTACCTCGCCTCGCCCGAGGTCCGAGATCGTAAGGTGATGGTCCTCATCCCCGAGGTGGAGCCCCGCAAGTGGCGGCACCGGCTCCTACAGAACCAGCGCGGCTCGATCCTCGCCGACGTGCTCCGCCGCCGGAGCACCGCCGCGGTCGGACGAGTCCCGTACCACCTGGCCAAGGACTGATGCCCGGTCGTTCCTGCCCGGGACAACCTCCGCCGCCAGCGGGCCTTCCTGTGTGCGGTGCTGCATCCGGTCGAGGGTTAGCTGCTCGCCCACAGGATGGTTGCGCGCGGCCGCATCCCCGATTCCGACGCTGCCACCCGGGCGCAGCCCGGCTCGAAACCCCCGCTCCGGCAACCTTCAGCCGGTGACCGTCACCAGGGTCCCGTAGGCCAGGTACGACCATGCCTGGGCAGCCTGGGCCAGCGGCAGCTCCACGCATCCCAGGCTCTGCGGCCACCCGTAGGCGGCACGGGGGAAGTAGTGCACGGCGTCACCACCGTTAAAGTAAGCCACGAACTGCACCGGGTCGGAGTAGTGGGTGCCGTTGGGGTTAGTCCCGGTCATGGTCTGGTTGCGCAGCCGCTCGTACACGGGGAACGTCCCGTCGCCGGTTGGCCGCACCGAAATGCCCGTGTTGGCCAGCGAATGTAACACCTGCTGCCCGTCGTGCCAGATGGTGAGGGTCTCCGGCAGGGGGGTCTTGGAGGCCAGCGCATAGTTGTAGCCGCCGGTGTTCACCTGGTTGGAGGCCAGCGCCAGGAGCAGGTCATTCCACAAGCCGATCGTGGGGACCCCGTTGACGGTCAGCTCGTGATCGGCCTGGAACTCCATGACCAAGCCCTTGGTGAACACGTTGTAGGCACCCTCCTGCCACTGGCTCGTCAGCGTCGCCGGCCAGCCTGCGTTCGTCCAGGCGAAGCTACCGCCCGGCGGCGAGAAGATCGCCTGTTGCTGTGCCGCCAGGTCGTTGGCGACGATAGCCGGGCCGGACGGCGTCCACGTGAGCGGCGAGTAGTCGAGCAGCGACAGCAGCTGCTGCAGCCGCTCGGTGGAGCCGGGGCCGACGGTGAAGGTATCGGTGACCGGGCTGGCCAGCCGAGCACCGTCCACCGCCAGCTCGCCGTGGCGGGCGCCGCCAGGGATGTGCACGGTGACCCGAGTGCCCGGCAGGTATGCCCCGGTGGGCGTGAACGTCAGGCTGTGGGTTCCCGACTGCACCCAGTTTCCGGGAGTCGAAGGGATCAGCACGGGGTCGGCTGCGCCGGGTGCCAGCCGGTCGGAGAACGTCACGGTGATGGGCGACGTCCCCGGGGCCGTCGACGAGCCGGGCGCAGGCGTCACGGACACCACCTGCATGGGCGTCACCGTCACGGCGGGACGGGGAGAGGCAGCCGCAGCCGGCGGCGCCTTGGCGAAGGGTCCTACGCCGACCTGCCAGGCGGTGGTAACTCCGACTATGGCCACGACGGCGGCGACGACCTCCAGCCAGATGGCGATATGACCGTTGCGCCCCCGTCGCACCTTGTACTTCTGGAACGTGCTCAGAATGACCTCCTGGGGCGGTCGAGCTGCCATGCTCCGACGCCGCCGAAATGCAACGGCGCTCCTCCCATTGTGCCCCCATTACGCTCGCGAATGGCATCGGTCGCCGTGAACTGCAGCGAACGCAGCAGCACCGAGGTGGTGCAGCCGGCCATGGTGGCGGTCTGCGGCCAGGCTCGCAACACCCGCTCGCGCTCTGCGGCCGAGGTCGGCAGCTGCGACTGGAGCGGGTGGACAAGCTTCGCCCAGACCGTGCTCGTCGAAATGCGGGCCCGCGAGGCCGATCACACCACTGAGAGTGGCGCCCAGCAACTCCCGCGGTTTCTCACGGCTTGGAGCAGGGGAAACTGGGAATTCCGGCATGAATTTCGCGAGTTTACGAGATCAACCGCGCGGTACGCCTTGAGGGCAAGGGCCTTTGGTGGGGCTGGACGGCCCAGTGATTCGTACTCGTCTTGCGGTGACCCGGACAAGCCCGCAAATTCGCGGTCAACTTCGGCCACTCATCTGGCACGCACGGGTGGTCCCTAGGTTTGGAGTTTGCGAAAAGAACCGACGAACCAGGGAGTGCGACCGTGCGCGCCACCACCTCATTCAAGCGACTTATGGATCTGCCCGGTATTCACGAGCCAGGTTTGCTAAGGGTGGCACTGAGAAGCGGCACCCCCGCAACCGTGCGGACAGTCAGCGAAGCCAGCTCGGACGGTTGCATGTCGCTGGCGAGCGTAACCTGCGCGACGTGATCCGGTGTCGCCGACCAGTTGCCAATAGCCGCGCGTTGCCCGTGCACCCCGGTTACCACGGCCTCGCAGTCCTGCCCGGCCGGCAAGCCCTGCAAATAAAGCGCCAGCTCGGTGCCCCACGGCTTGCGTACCAGCGTCACGCGTCCGGCCAGGCGAGCCGACACAGCCTGGGCACGCAGCCGGTAGCTGGTTCCCGACACCGGAGCCGCGCTTGGCGCCACGGCAAAGGCCGCCGCGACGACCGCTGCTACGGCGAAAGCGACGGTCGCGGCGCGCACGCGGCGCAAACGCCGGCGAGACCGGGCCTCGATCCGCCGGGCCTGGGCCAGCAGCCCGGGGAGCAACTCGTCTCCGGGACCGGCAAACGCCGCTTCGGCCGGATTGGAACGGGACGGGCCGGTGCCCAACAAGCTGTAATCGAATGGCTGAGTGGCTATTTGTTCATGACCGAGGCGTCCCAGCAGGCCGGGTAATGCAGCGAGCTCCACCAGTTCGGCCCTGCAAACGTCGCAATGGCGGAGATGGTCGTCGACCTCGGCGCGTGCCGCAGGCCCGAGGCCACCGGTCAGGTAGGAACCGAGCGACAGCCGCATTTCGTCGTGGCTCGTCATCGAACGTAACCCATCTCTTCAAGTACCGACCGCAGGGCCCGGAGGGCATAGTAGGTCCTCGACTTGACCGTGCCTGTCGGGATCCGAAGTTCCGCAGCGGTCTCCTCCACGGAAAGCCCAAGATAACTGGAGTAATACAGGGCCTCGCGGTGCTCGTTGCTGAGACGTGCAATGGCGTCCGCCAAAGCCCAGGTCTCCACGACGCGCTCCACCTCATCCGAGGCGGCAATGCCATCGAGAGGCTCAGGACCAGAGGTGCGGGGCCGCGCCGCATCCCGCCGCCAACCGTCGGTCAAGTAGTTGCGCACCACAGTGAAGAGCCACGCCCGGGGAGATCCGCGGCTACCGTCGACTCCTTCGGGGTTCTGCCAGGCCCTAAGGAGTGCTGCTGCGACAGCTTCCTCCGCCCTCTCGCGATCCCCCGACAGCCGCAATGCAAAGGCAAACAGTGCACCGGCATACTCGTCGTGGAGCGCCACGAGGAGGCGCTCGGCCAGCGGAGGAACGGCCGAGCAACTGTCGGCCTCACCACGGCCCACGAACATCCTCGTCGAAAGATGCGGTCATTACTTCTACAACGCAAGCTCGGGCGCAGCCGTTCATCACGAACTCGCTTGAACCCTCCGGCCCGTCACTGCGTTCCTGTAGGTGGAAACGCTTCGAACCTTACGGAGGAATCTCATGCGACACCTTGGATCAAAGCTGGCGCTCGGAGCCATCAGCGTCGGCGCACTTACCGCGGTACCGGCGGCAACCGCGTTCGCCAGTGGTGCACCAGGCACCGCATCCGCATTCGCCACCGCAGTGATTACCCCCGCCGGGGGCAGCATAAGCGGCTTCGGAATCAGGGCTACCTTCGCCCCGGGGGCGGTCAACCACACCGTCCTGGCCATCATTAGCAGCTGGCCCAACGGCCTGGACGTAGCCCCACCGAGCGGCCAGGCGGTCAAGACCTTCGGCCTGCAGATCTGCAACGACGCGACCGGCACACCCGTCAATTGCACCAGCGAGTTCGGCAACTACCCCAACTCCCCCAGTGCCGGAGGAACCGAGCGAATCAAAGGGCAGGCCATCTCATACACCGGACCCCAGAGCGGAGTCAACTTCGGAACTGCTACAAACAAGCTCGTGAGCTTCACCATCGCCACGGGTGCCACCGCTGTGTACATCTACAACCCCAATTTCAGTACCACGGCACAGGCATATCCCAAGCTCTTGCCGAGCACGGCATCGCGTGGGATCCTCACGTTCCAGACGTTCCAGCCAATTGTCTGGACCCTGACCAGCCCGACAAACTGAGGCCGAACCACAACGACTGTGCCGGCCGCGTCCCGCCGCTGGCTAGGGAGCCCCGTTTTAACTGGCTGCTGATACGAACGAGCCTCCGCTGCCAGAGAATAATGGCGGGTCCGGCCCGGCCAATCTCGGACGACCAAGAGCCCAGCTTCCCGGCCATTCTCGTCCTGGCAACGTGAGAACATCCATCCACTCCCATGCCCTCAGGGCCGGTATCGGCCTTGCCATGCGGAGCCGTGTGATGGCGTCATCTGTTCTCAAATGCAGTCGGGTGCCAAGCTCTTCCGCTGGGTCGCACAGCACCCGAGTCGGGCGCACTTGACCCGTGCAGTGTGCGGTATTCGCTGTTCGCTTACCGTTTAGCTCTTGTGGCAGCGTGCCCGCGAGGGACCGAAGCCCCTCAGGGAGTCATCGGCTTGGGGCCATGACCGAGCGGCACCGTTCACCTTTGGGCATCGCTCGCATGGCTACATGAGCCCACACTCGTAGTTGGGATTCCCGCCTTCCTCCGCAGAACAGGCTTCAGCGCCAGCGCCGGACCGCACGGCCCAGAGTCCCACTTACCTCGACCCTCAGTAGCGCGGCCAAAGACGCCGTCGTAACATCTCCGGGGACGAAACGATCGGCGCCGTGGAAGCAGTCCCATAAGCGAACCAGACCTTCCTCGCCATCCACGTCGAACACCCTGGCCGCAAGGCGCTGCCAGCGGTACTGGTACCAGGCGTAGTTCAAGGGGCTCATCGGGTGATCACCACCCGTGTAATGCTCCTCGAGCTCCTCGAGCGTGCTGAATCCTTCCGCGCGCATCCGGCCGCTGAGCCGGCGACTCCCGGCTCCTACGGTCGAGAGCACTTCGAGCGTCCCGAGACTCCCGGGCTGTCTGGCTGCGATGAAGGCATGGAGTGCCAGGTTGGCGAAGATCTCGCTCAGCCAAAAGGTCGGCAACCTGAGATCCCCGAGAACCTCGAAGGCATGGGCGAGCTCATGTATCGTGACCAGGTCAAAAAAGGACTGCAGATCCAGGCCACCGGCGCCATCGGGGTAGGTCGCAAGCAATCTCGCATAGCCGCGCGGCGACTCATATCGCAAGTCACGGACAATTGCGGTCCAAAAATCTCCGGCGCCGGCCGGTATCACCACGATCCCGGGACGGATCTGGCCAGCGGCATCGTTGAAGAACGGCAGTCCGTAAGGTTGCCTGCTCCGCCAATCACCCTCGGCGGCAACGATAATGGCGATGTCAGGCTCGACGCAGGAGAACAGGTGACGGAAATAGCCAAAGGCGTCGGCGGCGATGTCCGCGGCCACGCGCGCGCGCGCCAGCGACCCGTCGCTGTATCGCACCTCAAACGGGTATCCGGCCAGGTGCAATAGTCCGGAGCCCAACTCCATCGGCCAAACGCTAGTCGCCTGCACAAGACCCCTGGGATATGAGCATCCTCACCGGTAAAGCTTCTCGCGCTCGACTTGGGCATCGGCGAGACCGGCGACTGCGGCGGCCGGGCGAGAAAAGGGGCTTGGGGAGCCCTAGGGCCGGATAGCTCGGCTACACCTCGACGTCGATGGAACTGACCAGGTTCGTAAGATCCGGCTCCTCCGAGAGGTCGATCGGCTCGATGGACTTGGTGCGGCTCCCTAAGTTCTTGCTCACGTCGGTGGCGCATTGGTCCATGATGTCGATCGAGCCCGCGTGGGCCCAGTCGATACCGTTCAAGGAGTCCCGGCTGAACGTCGCCACCAGCATGCACTCCAATCGCGGATGACCGTAGACGTCTGAGGCGCCATGGCGCACCGCCACCACGCGCACTGCCGCCAAGCCCGGAGCGACTGCAAGTGCCTCGCGCACCGCGGCAAGGGAATGGCCGCATATCGCGGCCAGATAGATGCCTGCGGCCTCGATCTTGGTCGTCTTGCGCAGCGAGATGTTCCCGGCAGCCGTGGTCGAGGGAAGCCGCTCCGGAATCACGTCCTCGCCGGGGAGGATCACCGCGATGCTTGCTTCGGCTCCCTCAACCGAGACGGCCGCGGCATGCATGCCACCGCTTTCGAAGGCCTCGTTCAGCGTTGCCAGAACCACGTCGGAATCATTTGCGAGCAGTTCATTCCAGCGCGCGTCCAGCTCGGCCTGCGTCGCCTGGTGCTGGCGCTCGAGTTCGGCATGCTCAGCCGCAATCTCGGCGTCCGCATCGGCCGCCGCCTGCTTCTCCGCCGTAACGCGCTCAGAGTGCTTCCAGAACCCGATTCCGCGCAGCGCCTCGGCTCGATGCCGCTCGCGTATCGCCGCCTCGTCCACCGCCGGGGCCGGTGGCGCCACAGGTGGAGTCACCGGGTCAACGGCGTGCCGATGCAGTCCCTCTATCGCCTCGAAAGCGGCTGCCATCTGGCCCGCCTCAGCAGCCTTGGCGGAGACCGTCTGCCGCTGCGCCGGCCGTTGAGTAGGGCCGGCAGACGTGGCAGCGGCCGCGACTGATGACACCTCGACGTGGCGAGCGCTCGGCTTCCTACGGGTGCTGCCAATGCTGTGATAAAGAGTGAAGGGACCGGCGCCGGTGGAGACTCCCGGCCGGTACCCGCCGCCGATGTGAACGCGCGCTTCGCGCGGGCCGATTGACGTCCTGACTCCCGAGCTTGTAAGCCTCACCCTCACACCCGGAGCGACTCTGAAGTAGATTCCCACGGCAACCACCATACTCAAAGCCGCCTCGGGGAAGCCGCCAATTGCAGCTCCGCAGCCCAGACGGCATACCGAGCTCGTGCCTAGCGGTACCAAACAAGGTGACCTCGTACTCTATACCTCCGGCCCCGCGTGCTTATACCTCCTAGCGTGAGTGGACGCATGGGCATGGGCCGCCACACCGGGCTACGGCGGCTTGCATACGCTATCGGCGTAGCGGCGTTGGCCTCAGCGCTGGCGGGCTGCGGAGCCGCGCCCGGTCTGGATGTGCCGGCAGGTACTAGGTCGCCCACCAGCCTGGCACCCACGACAAGTTCCGCCCCAACGACCACTTCCGCGCCCATCACGTCCTCGACCACCACGACCATGGCCCTGCTGCAGGAGGGGGATAAGGGGCCCCTGGTGTTGGATCTGCAAGAGCGGCTCATCTCCATCGGCTATTGGCTGGGCACGCCGGACGGAGTGTTCGGCGACAGCACCCAACAGGCGGTGTTCGCGATTCAGAAGGCAGCCGGGATCCAAGTCGACGGGATGGTCGGGCCAAAGACCCAGGCCGCCCTGAACCAGGGTGTCCGCCCGAGCCCACGAAGCACCAGCGGCTACGTGGTGGAGGTGAACCTACGCATGAACCTCGTCATGTTCGTGGACGACGGGCACCTCGAGTACACCTTGAACACTTCGACGGGAGGGGGATACACCTTCACCGTCGATGGCCAGAGGGCTGTCGCGGCCACCCCCGTCGGCAAGTTTCACGTCATCTGGGAGAAGGACGGGCTCGTCGCCAACTCGCTTGGCGAGCTGTGGCGCCCCAAGTTCTTCTACAGCGGCTTCGCTATCCACGGCGACTCCTTCGTACCCCCGTATCCCGCCTCGCACGGATGTGTGCGAGTGAGCAACGAGGCGATCGACTGGATCTGGGCGCAGAAGCTCGCACCGGTCGGGACGGCGGTGTGGACCTATTGGTAGATCAGGGGCACCTTCTCGCCTCAGTGCAGCGATCCCCACATGAGAATCCGTTTGAAAGGATAGAAGAAGGGCTTTTGACAGCCGAGCCGCTCGAGAATGCGGGCCTTGTATACCTCGACGAAGTCGGCATACTCATCGGGGGCAAGCAGCCCTTTGACACGGTTCATCGAGGTCCCCTTCATCCATTCCACCAATGCCTCGGCGTCCGGGAGGATGTGTGTGTAGACCTGCATCCTCACCTGCTGCCGCTTGAAGCCGAGTTCGTAGAGGAGCCTGGAATACTCCTCCGGCTTGAGGACGTTTGCGGCAACCGGATCAGGAGGTGCGTCATCCCCGAGGTGCTCCCGGGCCAGCTCGGTGAGAACCAGGTGCGAGGCGTGATCCCAGTTGCTGGGCACCTGCACGGCCAGCTGGCCGCCGGGGGCAAGCGATTCTCGCCACCGTCCGAGCACCGCCGTGTGATTTCCGACCCACTGCAGGGCCGCATTGGAGAAGACGATGTCCACACCGGACCCATGCCACGTGGCGATGTCACCGGAAGTGAAGGAGACCTCGGTGCCGGCGGCCGAAGCGGCCCGTGCAAGCATCTCCGGTGACGAATCCACACCCAGCGTGCGTCCCGCCCCGATTCGCCGATGGAGTGCGGCGGTCAAGCGCCCGTCGCCACAGCCGAGGTCTACCAGGCTTGCACCCTTCCGAGCCTCCAAGAGTCCGGCTAGGTCCCAAAAGGGTTGCTCGCGTTCGGCCGAAAAGAGTCCGTATTGATCAGGGTCCCATGGCGAGCCTGGCACATCACTCCGATCTTCTTCGTGCACGCCTCGACTAGGACTCAAAGCCAAGGCCAATTCGATCAAGCAGTCTAAGCCACGCGTTGCGCCGGCCACGTCTATCAGCACCTGCCAGGGAAGCACGGGTCGCCTGGATCACTCCGTAGCGCATCGGCTCTGGAGGAAACGGGAGCGGACGCGATCGGACCAGCTCGAGGCTGGAGATCTCCGTCTTGTCCCCGAACATCATCTCGTTCATCACGCGAGCGGCAAAGCGAGTCGACGCCACGCCAAGGCCGGTGAACCCGGCGGCATAGGTCACCGCACCGCGATTGGTACTGCCGAAGAAGGGAAAGAAGCGCGAGCAGGTGTCAATCGCTCCGCCCCAGGAGTAGTCGAAGCCGACCTCGCGAAGCTGCGGGAAGGTCGCGTAAAAGTGACGGGCGAGCAAGTCGAAGGTGGCCTTGCGCTGCTCGAACTCATGACCAACCTTGCCACCGAAGTGATAGATCGCGTCATAGCCGCCCCAAAGGATGCGGTTTTCGGCGGTCAAGCGATAGTAGTGGAACAGGTTGGACGAGTCGCCGACACCTTGACGCGAGGCCCATCCCACCTCCTTCATCTGCTCCGGCGTGAGCGGCTCGGTGGCCAAGGCGTAGTCGTAGACCGGAACCACGTAGGCGGCGATCCGCTTGACAAGCGGCGGAAAGGCGTTGGTGCATAAGGCAACGCGCTGGGCGCGAACGCTTCCGTAACGGCTCCCGAGGACCATGTCCGGCCCGTCACTCTGCAGCGAGGTGACCTGGGTGTAGTCGAAGATCTCCACCCCCATTTCCTCGGCGGTTCGTGCAAGACCCCAGGCGAGCCTGGCGGGGTTGAGCATGTAGGTGCTGTCCTTGCGCCACAGGCCGGCAATGTAGGTTGGCGAGCGGATCTGCGAGGCGATCGCCTCGGAGTCGAAGTAGGCGGCCTCGCGGCCCAGACGCCGCTCCAGGTCAGCTCCCTCGAGCAAATTTACGATCTCATGCTCACGGGTAGCGACCTCAAGCTCCCCGCTCTCCTCGAGCTGGCAGTCGATACCCCACCTATCAGCGTCGGTCTTCAGGCCTCTCAGGTTTTCAAGGCCGAGGCGTTCGAGCTTCTCCGCCTCAGCAGGGTAACGGTCAAAGGCTATGCCCGGACCATGCGTAAGCGTCGAGGCGGCAAAGCCGCCATTGCGTCCGGATGCGGCGCCTCCGCAAACCTCCGCTTCGAGGACACAGACACTGAGCTCGGGACTGCGCTCTTTGGCGGTCAGGGCGGTCCAAAGCCCGTGAAAGCCGCCACCAACAACCGCCAGGTCAAAGGTCCGGTGGCTCTTCAGGGGCTCACGAGGTTCGGGAGCCGAAGGGTCGTCGAGCCAAACCGGAATCGTCTTTGCATCGGCGAGCGACTCCCTTATCCGGACCTGCTTGGAACGTGAAACCATGCGCCCTCTACTCATTCAGCCTTCGCCCCGGCTGGGTGCGACCGCTCCGGTAGCATGCCCGAGCCTGGCATACTTCGCAAGCCTAAAGCAGCCCGGTGGCGGAGGGACACCCTGACCTGGGTCGTCATTGCGCCATTTTTGTTGACAAGCCGCGGAGCGATGGTTAAAGCTTGCGAAGTAGCCCGTCCGTGGCCACGCGGGATCGGAGGTCCATGATGCTCGCCCTGAGGCTGAAGGCCTGGAAGACCGAAGCGGTCCTGGAGGAGGTACCCGAGCCCGAGCTGCCTCCCGCCGGAGCGCTGATAAGGGTGCTCGGGGCGGGAGCATGCCATTCCGACCTGCACCTGATGCACGACTTCGACCAGGACTCGCTCCGGTGGGGCCTGCCATTTACTCTGGGGCACGAGAACGCCGGGGAGATAGTCGCCCTGGGAAGGAACGGATTCGGCCTGGAAATGGGCCAGAAGGTGGCCGTGTACGGACCATGGGGCTGCGGTCATTGCCGACGCTGTGCCATCGGCGAGGAGACCTATTGCGAGAACGCAGCTCGGATTGGCGCGGGCGGAGGTGGGCTGGGCCTGGACGGAGGCATGGCATCAGTGATGGCCGTGCCGGACAACCGGCTGCTGGTTCCCATCGGCGACCTTGATCCGGTTGAGGCCGCTCCTCTCACCGATGCCGGGCTCACCCCCTATCACGCCGTCAAGCGATCCCTGCATAAGCTGATCCCTGGCTCCGCCGCCGTGGTGATCGGCGCGGGTGGGCTGGGGCACATGGCAGTGCAGATTCTGAAAGCCGTAAGCCCGGCGAAGGTCGTCGTGGTCGACACCCGCTCTGAAGCCCTTGCTTTCGCCCTCAACCTCGGGGCCGACGAGACGGTAATGATGGGCGCTGACGCCAGCTCACACATAATGGAGATCACCCACGGTCAAGGTGCCGAAGCAGTGATCGATCTGGTCGGTGCCGATTCGACCATAAGCCTGGGGATGCAGGTCGCCCGCACCCGCGGAGACATCTCCTTGGTTGGACTGGCAGGTGGTAGCGCACCGTTCGGCTTCTTCACAACCCGCTACGAAGTGGAGATGGCCAGCACCTACTGGGGAACGCGGGCGGAGCTGATGGAAGTGATCGCTCTCGCACGTGCAGGGCTGATTCGATCGCACGTACAGAGCTTCAAGCTCGAGGAGGCCATTGGCGCCTACCGCCTCATGCGCGAAGGGAAACTGGAGGGGCGGGCGGTCATAACGCCCAACCTCTGATAAAGCCGGCGGATTAGGAGTCAGCCGCCGCCTGCAGAATAAATTCCGAGCCGGCGCTCGATTGCACCCATGCGTGCGGGAAGGCCGCAGCCAGAGCATGCTGGGCCCGCCAGCCTGTGCAATGGCCGGGCACCAGAAGCTCCGCACCTATCTCGGCCAGGCTTTCCACGGTGGGAGCGATGTTTGCCTCGAAGGCCCTGCCCCCGAGGTGGAACCCTCCAAAGAGCGCCGCTAGGCGGTCCTGTCCGGTCAAGCGCATGGCATGGCGCACTATGTTCACCACTCCGGCATGCCCACAACCCGTGATTACCACCAGTCCGCGTCCACGCACATTCACAACCAGGGCCTGGTCGTCCAAGACAAGGGGATCGTGCTCCCACCCCGTGCCCACCCAGTGCTGGTGAGCCGGAGGCATGCCTCGCTCGAACTCAGTGGTCCGGTCCACCTCGCCGGTGATGAGAATCCCGGACTCCGCCATGAGTGAGGGAAAGCGCCGCTCGACGATCTCGAATCCCTCCTCCTGCAGCGCTTTGCGCGACAGCGTCGGCATCTCGAAAGCTCCGCTCGGCACCGAGAGCCGGCGCCGGGTCCAGACAAGGGGGTGGATCACCATCGGCATCGGCTTGCGCCCGCGACGGCGCGCCATACCCTCCAGGCCTCCCGCGTGATCGAAATGCCCGTGGCTCAGCACCACGGCCTGCACATCCTCGAAGTCGACCCCGAGCCGGCCGGCGTTGGTCACCATGGCATCCGGCGAGAGACCGGTGTCGAAGAGAATGGTTGATCGCTCTCCACCGCGACGGACGGAAACGAGTACGGAGAAGCCGTGCTCCGCCACCATGCCCACCTGGGTGCGGCCTCCCTCGAATTGCCCCGAGTAGGCGGCACCGGCAGCGAAGCCGGGGCGCTTCAAGCCTGGGCCGGCCTCGAGCAGAGCGTCGTAAAAATTATCGACGAGCACGGTGACCGCGACTTCGTCCACCTGGGCGAGGTGCACCGGGTCCACAGCCGGCCCAGGGGCTTGTCGAGGATGGCTGAGGCCGGCTCCCTCATGGCCTTTTGCATCGTCGCACATCAAGGGTCAGGCTACCCTTCAAGGGATTTGCATGTCAAGGATTACCAGGCCAGGCAAGGGGTGCCTCCTGCAGCGAGGTACCGGGGCGTAGGCTTGGGAATTCCAGCAGGAAGGAGAGGTGATGCAACTCGGCATGGTCGGCCTCGGCCGAATGGGATCCAACCTGGTGAGGCGGATCATGGCCGCCGGCCACGAATGCGTCGTCTACGACACGAACCCGGCGCCGGGCAAGGAGCTTCAAGCGCAAGGAGCCATTGTGGCCAGCTCCCTAGCCGACCTGGTATCCAAGCTTAACGCCCCCCGGGCCGTCTGGGTGATGCTGCCGGCAGGCAAAATCACAGAGGAGGCAGTCGCCACGTTGGGCTCGCTTCTGAGCGCCGGGGACGCCGTCATTGACGGGGGCAACTCCTACTATCGCGACGACATACGCCGGGCCCAAAGCCTGGCAAAAGCGGGAATCAACTACCTTGACGTCGGCACCAGCGGAGGCATTTGGGGCCTAACCAGGGGATACTGCCTGATGATAGGCGGCGACACCAAGGCGTACCAGCACCTCGAGCCCATATTCGCAGCGGTGGCACCAGGATTCGAATCCGCGGCCCGCACCGAGGGGAGGACCGGCGATCCGAGCGCAGCGGAGAAGGGATTCCTCCATTGCGGCCCGAGCGGCGGTGGCCACTTCGTCAAGATGGTCCACAACGGAATCGAATACGGCATGATGGCCTCCTTCGCCGAAGGCCTTAACATCTTGCGCAACGCGAACGCCGGTATGGTCGGGCGGGATGCGGACGCTGAAACAGCCCCGCTCGAACACCCCGAGTTCTACCAATACGACTTCAACATCGCCGACGTCGCCGAGGTATGGAGGCGAGGAAGCGTTGTTTCGTCGTGGCTGCTCGACCTTACGGCGGAGGCGTTGGCGGACTCCGGTGACCTGCATGATTTCTCAGGGCTGGTCTCCGACTCCGGTGAGGGGCGCTGGACCGCCATCGCCGCCATCGAGGAGGGGGTTCCGGCCCCGGTGCTTTCCAGCGCGCTTTTCTCCCGCTTTGCCTCTCGGGACCTCGACCACTTTGCCAACCAGGTCCTGTCGGCGATGCGCAAGGGTTTCGGCGGCCACCAGGAGAAGGCGTCTGGTGGCGCCTGACTCCTACGGCGGGTTGAAAGGAGCCGACTCGCATGAGCGGTGAGATTCTTGGCATCGACATTGGCGGTACGCACTTCCGGATGGGCCTCTGTTCGGCGGACGGAGAGCTGCTCAAGCATGAAATGCTCGCCACCGATACGCTCGAGAGTCCCTCCGACGGCTTGAAGAGGCTGGTGAAGGCGGTGGACCCGCACGGGAGAGCCGAGCGAGCCGCAGCGGGCGTTCCCGGAATCGTCGACTACGAGGCACAGAGCCTCCTCTACGCGCCCAACCTCCCCAAGGGCTTCCCCCAAGGGCTCTCGGCTGCCGCGATCGGCGAAGCGATCGGCACCGAGACCGTGCTCGTCAACGATGCCGACCTGGCAGCGATCGGCGAGGCGTATCTCGGAGCCGGCGCCGGCCGCGAGTCGATGGCCTACGTGACCATATCGACCGGCGTCGGCGCGGGCGTGGTGATCGGGGGCAGGCTGCTGCGATCGCGTTACTCGATCGCCGAGCTGGGGCACAGCTACATCGAGGCAAAGCTGGCCGAGAGGTCCGGAGCGGGCTCGGTCGAGGCCGAGGCCTCCGGAACCGCCCTGGGACGGCGTGCGGCCTCCCTCGGGATCGAGGGGGGTGGCGCCGCCTTGGTGCGAAAGGCCTCGGCCGGCGACGCTCAGGCCATGGCCGAAATGGCCGCCTTCGCGAACTACGCCGCCGTCGCGTTGGTCAACATGGTGCAACTCTTCTCGGTCGAGCTGGTGGTGGTCGGAGGCGGGGTAATACTCGGGGGCGGGGTCACCGAGAGCATCGCAACCCGCCTGAGCGAGCTCACACCCGACTACTTTTCGGTCGAACTTCGCCAGGCGGCACTCGGTGACGACGCGGCCCTGCGTGGAGCGAGCCAGGCTCACCTCGCACTGGCGGGCTCGAGCCCCCAGCGATAGGGAAGCCGGGGCCTGCATCTCAGGCCGGAAAACCCAGAGGCTGCGCCGAGAATACACCCGGAACAACGGGGGGCCGGTTACTGTCCCCCGCGGCGGATGGCGTGCATGATCCCGGCCATGAAAACGAGTTTGGTGCATAGTTCCCGACGACGGCACGGGTGTTGGTTGCCTGGAACCGCCCCGGCCGGGGAAGGCTTCGACTGTCGATCACCGCAAAACGTGTGGCTCGAGCACCTCGGATGGCGTGTCGGCGCTGTTCGAAGCCGACTTGAAACTTCGCCTCGTACAAGACAGCTGTGGGCTCCCGGCCGAAAAGCCTGAAGTCCCAAGGACCCGGAGTGGCCCCATCTTAGGGAAGCGTCGCCAATCCCGGGGAGGCGGATGCCCCAAGCAACCCGACGTGGAAATTCTGCTCGATCGTCTTCAGCAGCGAGTAGTGGTCGAGGAGGTTGGTGATGCGGGTGCCCGGTGCCAGTCCAGGCTCGATCACCAGGGTGAGCACATGGCCACCACCCCCCGAGGACGAGACACTGGAGCCGGAGAGGCCCGAATAATCCCCACCGTTTCCTTCGTCCCATGTCACGTAAAGTGCGCCTCCGGAGCGCCAGGCCGCACTCGCGGTGATCTGCGCGACCATGCCCGTCAACCATTGCCCAGCCGCCTCCGGGGAGCAATTGTGACCGTCATGGCAGATGTCCGGGGTGATCCATACGAAGTCAGGCACGCCTGAAGCGGGGCCGCGGAGCAGGGGGCTCAGACTCGGAAGCGGTTGGATCTGGTTGCAGAGCGCCGGGTTGGAGCGAATGTTGTCGAAGTATACGAATGGATCGTGCTTTCCCGCATAAAGGCCGGATGGCGCATAGGGGGAGAGGTAGCAGGGGCCCGGGATACCCTCCATGTAGGCCGCCCAGCTGACCCCCGCCGCGGATAGCTCGGTTGGAAGATTAGGAGCATTCACGAAGCAGCTGACGCAGTCCGAGCTGATCCCAAGCGTCGAACCCGCCAGCAGCGATATGTAGTTGGGCAAGGACGGGTGGGAAGTCGCGTAGTAATCGGTGGTGGAGGCGTAGCGCGATGCCAGTGCCGCATCGGCCGGAGTGGCCATGGCGGCCGAGTAGCCGAGATTCTCCATCACGATCACGAAGACGTGCGGGTGTGCGTAGCGCGGTGCGGCGGTCGTGGTGGTGGAGGCGGAAGTGGAGCTCGTATGCGTAATCGTGGTGGTGGAGGTTGCGCGGGTGGCGGAAGTGGACGCAGCCACGTTGGAGTTGCCGCAGCCAGCGAGAACGAGGACCGCGACGACCAGCCCCACCATGGGGACGGCTCCGGCGCTGCGGTGACTGCGGGGATGCGAAGTCGACACGCCCATAAACATGAAAGCCTACGGCGCGCACCTGAGAACAGCCTGACATCCCGCCTGGGCCGGCCGGCCTCCGCAAAGTAATATGGGCGGCCGCGCCGTTGTCTACACGGAGAAGTGGAACGGAGGACCATTGGCCGCCTTGCGACTGCGATCGATCGGGCCTGTTGCGATGCTCGCCGGTGCCCTCGTTCTTGGTGTGGCAACCGCCGGTTGCGGCACTCAGTCGAGCCAGTCGAGCCCCACCACCACGCGCGCCAAGACTGCGAAGTCCACGATCAAGCAACCGGCCACTACCGTGCCCACCACCACGACATCGCTTCCCGACCCTGGCCTTGCCCCCCAGACTGCCGCGCTTCCCACCACCTCGGACCCGTCCTTCCAGGCCCGCATGCGCGACCTCTTCAACGGGATCGCCTACGATTCCATCGGCACGGCATTGAAGTCCTACCTGACGCTGGACTCCTACCTTGCCATCAAGAACCTGACCGACAACGGCTACGACTATGCCCATCGGCTGCTGTTCGAGTTCGCGCTGGACATCGAGGCGGCACACGCACTAATCGCCTCGCAGGGGTCTTCCGCCACTTTCGTGGGCGTCCAGGTGCCAACCGCCTACATCCACTGGATCAGTCCGGGAGCCTGCTACAACAAGGAGGGTTACTGGAATGTTCCTGGCTCACGCCTGCTCTACAAGGTCGGCGGGACCCTGCACTCGATCGGGATCGCCTCGCTCATCTCCTACCGGGGCCAGTGGTACGTCGTGCACCTTGGTGCGGAGTCGCGAGCGGTCAGGATCGGCATAGTCGACAACCCGGCCACCGGTCCAGGAACACCCGGTCCCCCCGGAGGCTGCTGATTCGGCCACAAGGGGTCTCGGCGCCACACGAGAAGTGCCTGCGGCGTCCGGGACGACCTGCACCACCGCGATACCATGGCCACCCTGCACGCCTTGGCCACCTCCGACGGGACGACGGCCGCCGAAAAGGCGCCCCGGGGGCCGATGGGCCTCAGGCCGCAGGTGGCTGCTGGTAAGTCAGCACGCCGGACCGCACGTCCACATCAAGTCGCCCTTGGGCGACCAGGAGATCTAGGTGCACCTTGGTCTCGGAAACCGCGAGCATCTGGTTGAAGGGGTCCAGGGTGGAGAAGTGGCGCTCCCTCCTGGTCCAAAGCAGACCCTGCGCCGCCTCATACGGGCTGCGTCGTCCCTCGATGACCGCTCTTAGCGTGTCGTCCAGTCGACGCTCGTGATGAAGGAGAAGTTCGTCCACACGCGCGTGGACGCTCGGCGAAACCGGCCCGTGCGCGGGAAGGAGCCGCGCATCCGGAAGACTCCGCACCAGAAGGAGGGAGGAAAGATATTTGCCCAGCGCATTCTCGGGAGGCGCGGGCTCGAAAGCTATCGATGGGGTTATGTGCGGTAGCACGTGGTCGCCCGCGAAGAGAAGGTTGTGCTCCTCGTCCACAAAGACCACGTGGCCACGGGTGTGACCAGGAGTGGAGACCACCCGCAGCGCGCGAGTCGAGAGGTCGACAACCGACTGGTCCTCGAGCCACGCGTCGGGGGATTCGAAGAGGCTGCGAAGGTCGTCGCCGTCACCTGGCGACGACCTTCGCAGCAGGTCTATCAAGGGATCCGCACCGTAGCGTTCGAGAGCACTCAGATTTCTGGCCATGGGCGGAGTGGCCGGATTTTGCACGGCTGCTATGGACACGGCCTCCCCTGCACCGAGGCTCACGCGGGTTCCGAACTCCCTGCGCAGGGCGATCGCCTGGGTGTAGTGGTCTCGATGGATATGGGTGATCAAAAAGTCGCGCACGTCGCCGAAGCCGGCCCCCAGCGATGCCAGTGCGGCTTCCAGCTTGGTCCGCGCTTCACCGAGGTACTGGCCCGAGTCGATGAGAACCAGACCGTCGCCGCCCTCGACCACGTATACGTTGACCGCCTTGAGCGCATCGCCGGGAAGTGGCAGCGGCACACGGTGAACACCCGGTGCCACCAGCTCTATCTCCGACGCATCCCATCCCATATGCAACCTTTCCGCCTCAATACGCGTGCTCTCCACCTCCGGGGGGATCCCCGATCTCGCAAAGAACCAGGCCACGGCGAACGCTTTGGCCCACCGCCACCGATAACAACTTTACGACGCCTGGGCGGTGCGCCAAAACCGCGTTCTCCATCTTCATGGCCTCGATGGAGAAAAGCTGCTCGCCCAAGGCCACCTCCTGACCCTCGGACACCGCTACCTTTACTACCGTTCCCTGCATGGGGGCCACCACGGCCACATCGGGATGATCAGGGCGCGCCGCAGTCCCGGAACCCCGTTTTCTTGCCAGGCTGGAGGGATCGACGCCTGCGGGCAGGCGCACCGCCATGGGTTGACCTCCGATGCGGACGTAGGCAACTGCACTTGGCTCCGACGCCGGCTCGAGTTCGAGCCGGGGCACCAGCTGCTGCTCGATCCAACCCGTGTGCACCTTGAAGTCCGCGCCTTTGGAGGCGACGAAGTCGGGCTCCTCGAGGATCGCCCGGTGAAGAGGAACCAGAGTCGGAACGCCCTCGATCTCGAACTCGCCAAGGGCGCGCCGGGCGCGGCGAATCGTCTCGTCGCGATCGCGCCCGGTCACGATCAGCTTGGCCAAGAGTGAGTCGAAGCGCGCATCGACCACCCCGCCTGGCGAGACACCGGCATCCACGCGAACTCCCGGTCCGGCCGGTAGCACAAGCCTGGTGATGCGTCCCGGCGCAGGAAGAAACCCGTTTGCGGGATCCTCCGCGTTGATACGGAACTCCAGAGCGTGCCCGCGAGGTAGCGGATCCTCGCTCAAGCTCAAGGGCTCGCCCATGGCCACACGAAACTGCTCGACAACGATGTCCATGCCCGCAGTCTCTTCCGTGACGGGGTGCTCCACCTGTAGGCGCGTATTTACCTCCAGGAACGAGATTCCCCCGTCGCCTACGACCAAGTACTCGACGGTTCCGGCGCCCACGTATCCGGCCTCAGCACAAATCCGCTTGGCGGATGCCACGATCGCTGCGCGCTGCTCCTCAGCCAGGAAAGGCGCCGGGGCTTCCTCAACCACCTTCTGGTGCCTGCGCTGGAGCGAGCAGTCGCGGATGCCCGCGACGATCACCGTGCCGAAGGTGTCCGCCACGACCTGGGCCTCCACATGGCGCGGGTTGACCAGATAGCGCTCCACGAAGCACTCGCCACGTCCGAAAGCGGCAAGGGCTTCGCGTTGGGCGGCCTCGAACTGGCGCTCCAATTCCGTGGCGGAGGTGACCACACGCATGCCCCTCCCACCGCCTCCGAACGCCGCCTTGATGACCACGGGCAGTCCGTGTTCGGCAATGAACTCGGCAAGTTCGGAGACGCTCGCTATCGGACCATCGCTGCCAGGGGCCAAGGGCGCGCCAACGCGCTTGGCAACCGCTCGTGCCCGGACCTTGTCGCCAATCATGCGGATCGCACTCTCCGGGGGCCCGATCCAGGTCAGGCCGGCCTCGCCGACTGCCCGCGCAAATTCCGCACTCTCGGAAAGGAAACCGTATCCCGGGTGAATGGCGTCGGCACCGGAGGTCGAAGCCGCCGATATCAGCTTGGCAGCATCCAAGTAGGTGGTGGCAGGCGTGTCTCCATCCATGTCAAGCGCGCTGTCGGCCATCCGAACGAATGGCGCGTCGGCGTCTGGACCCGCGAACACGGCGACGGTGGAGATTCCAAGATCCTTTGCCGCCCGGATGACCCGCAGTGCAATCTCGCCCCGATTGGCCACCAAGACCCGCCTGATCGAGTTCATAAACCTTCCGCCCGCGCCAACGCCGCCCTGCCCTGCCCTGGTCCACGATCTGGGGAAGCCATCTCGAATCCTTAGACCGGATACACCGGGTGGTGGCGGGACTCGGGGGATCGTATCCACCCCTTGGCCGCCTCCAGCCTGCGAATCAGATCGCCGCGAAGATCGGCCGGCTGCACCACTGCGTCCACCACCAGGTCGCTCGCCATTCTGCCAAGGTCGGTATCGTGAGCCTGCTCGGCGACGCGGGCCGCGATGAAGGACTCACGCTCAGCGGGGTCCTCGATCGCCTCGATCTTGCGTGCATAGACGGCGTTCGCCGAGGCTTCGGCGGACATGGTCCCGATGGTTGCGGTCGGCAGGGCCAGCGTCGCACGCGGCTCGAAGCCCGGGGCGCACATCGCGTAGTAGCCGGCCGCATACGCCTTGCGAACCACCACGGAGATCTTGGGAACCTCCGCCGAGGACATCGCGGCGATCATCTTGGCGCCGTGCCTGATTATCCCTTGCCGCTCGACTTCCACTCCAACCATAAAGCCCGGCACGTCATGCAAGAAGACGAGCGGGATATTGAACGAATCGCACATGTAGATGAAGCGCGCCGCCTTGTCCGCCGAGTCAACGAAGATGGCGCCCGAGCGGACACGGGGCTGATTCGCGACAAATCCGACCACTTGCCCGGCGAGCCTGCCGAGGCCCGTGACCATTTCGGGCGCCCAAGAAGCCTTGATCTCGAAGAACGAGCCCTCGTCCACCAAGCGGCGGATGACATCGTGGATGTCGTAGGCCTGATTGGGGTCCTTCGGAACCAGGCCGTCGGGCCAATCCGCGATCTCGGGCTCGCGAGCCTCGGCACCTGGAGGGGCTTCGGTGTAGTTGGCCGGAAGGTAGCCGAAGAGCAGCCTGGCCGCCGCAATGACCTCCCAGTCCTCTGCAAACACCTCGTCCGCGCAACCCGAGACCGTCGCGTGCATTACCGCCCCACCCATCTCCTCCAGAGTGGTCACCTCCCCGGTGACCTTCTCCGCCACCCGGGGCGACGCAAGATACATGGAGGCGTTTCCCTCGACCATTCCCACCCAGTCGGTGAAGGCGGGCATGTACGCCCCCCCGGCCGCGGACGGGCCAAGCAGGCAGCAGATCTGTGGAACCCGCCCTGATAACCGTATCTGCTGGTGGAAGATAGCCGAGCCACCCCGGCGGCCGGGGAAGAACCCCATCTGATCAGTGAGGCGCCCTCCGGCTGAATCAACCAGGTAGACGACGGGCAGCCGGTCGCGATGAGCGCGCTCGAGTATCCGGATCTGCTTCTCGCAGGTGAGCGCACCCCACGAGCCGGCTTTGACCGAAAAGTCGTGGGCGATTACGGCGACCTGGCGCCCCTCGATGGCGCCAACGCCGGTCAGAACACCGTCGGCGGGCAGCCCCTCCGCCCGGGAGTTCGCCAAGAGTCCATCCTCTATCCAGCTACCCTCGTCGAGCAGCACCCGGAGCCTTTCGCGAACCGGAAGCTTCTCCGGCCAGCGAGAGGAGTCCCCTCCCGCCTCGGCGTAGCCCATCATGGCCCGCAAGTCGGAATCCAGAGTCATCTCTCCCCCACCTTCAACCCTCTGTTTCGGAGCCATGAGCCTGTCGGGCGGCTCCACGGCGCAGCATGGCCGCTATCTCATCGTCATCCAGGCCTGCCCGCACCAGTAGCCTCACGGTATCGGCACCCAGCGCCGGCGCCGGGCCGGGCGCGACAAGGGCAGGATCGGCCAGCGGGTTCCGCACCCCGATCTGCCCGGTGGCCCGCCCATCCGCCAAGGGCGGGAAGAGCGAGCGGGCTCTAGCCTGGCCGTGCTGGGGCATCTCATCCAGCGATCGAACGCGCCCGAACGGAACGTCTGCAGCCGTCAAGCGCTTCTCCCAGGTTGCGGCGTCATCCTGTACCACCACCGCCGCGATCACACCCCCAAGGCGCTCCCCTTGTGCCAATCGCGCCTCCCTCGAGAGTGCGGCTTCTCCCTTCAAGCCGAGAACCTCGCACAGCCGCCGCCAGAAATGATCCTCGTGAGCCACTCCCAGGG
>JAJYNL010000092.1 GCA_021786375.1 Actinomycetes bacterium | reverse complement strand
ACCTCGGTGACGGAAACGTGCACGTCAACTTGGTGAGCGCGGAGCCTGACGATCTCTCCCCGGATGAGGCGGTTCTGGCCAAGGCGGCCTCCATGGGGGGAAGCATCTCCGCTGAGCACGGGATCGGCCGGCTCAAGGCGTTCCTCGTGCACCTGGTCCGCAGCCCGGTGGAGATCGAGGCAATCACCGCCTTGAAGGCCGCCTTCGATCCAGACGGAATACTGAATCCGGGGGTGCTGTTGCCAACGCCGAAGGGCCGCCACGCAAACGAGAACCTGGCGCCGGGTAGGCTTGCTTAACCGGCCCCGGTGCCGATTCGCCCCTTGGCGGCCGGGTCCGCCCCCCTTGAAGGTTCCCATGTCTGATGAGCTTGTAGTCAAAGGCGCGCGCGAGCACAACCTGAAGGACGTGAGCCTCGCCATTCCCCGCAACCGGTTGGTGGTCTTCACCGGCCTTTCCGGCTCCGGCAAGTCCTCACTGGCCTTCGACACCATCTTCGCCGAGGGACAGCGGCGCTACCTGGAGTCTCTCTCCTCTTACGCGAGGCAGTTCCTGGGGCAGCTGGACAAGCCGGACGTCGACCAGATCGACGGCCTCTCCCCGGCCATCTCAATCGACCAGAAATCCGCACCGCGCAACCCACGCTCGACGGTGGGCACGGTCACCGAGGTACACGACTACCTGCGACTTCTCTTTGCCCGGGTCGGAGTCCAGCACTGCCACAACTGCGGGGCGATGGTGGAGCGCCAGACACCCCAGCAGATCGTCGACCGCCTGATGGATCTGCCTGAGGGGACGCGCTACTACCTGATGGCCCCGGTGGTCGAAGGGCGCAAGGGCGAATACTCGGGCCTTCTGCGCGACCTGGCGCGCAAGGGGTTCGCGCGAGCTCGTGTGGATGGGGAGATGATCGAGCTGGAGCAGGGCGGCACCGATCTTGCCCGCTACGAGATGCACCAGATCGAAGTGGTGGTGGACCGACTCGTTCGCCGCGACGGGATGGCCAAGCGCCTGACCGACTCGGTGGAGACCGCTCTGGAGCTCGGTGGCCGCAGGCTGAAGGTGCTCATCTTGGCGACCGACGCCGAGCCGGAGCGCGAAACTGTCTTCTCCGAGCTCCTGGCCTGCAATAGCTGTGGCATCAGTTTCGACGAGCTTGCCCCCAGGAACTTCTCCTTCAACTCACCCTACGGCGCCTGCTCGGCCTGCACGGGACTCGGAACCAGCCTGGAGGTCGACGAGGCACTGGTGGTGCCCGACCACACTCTCTCCCTCTACCAGGGAGCGATTGCACCGTGGGCCCAGATGCGTTCCGACTTCTACCTGTCTGCCCTGGAGGGCCTGGCGCAGAAGCTCGGCTTCGACATGAAGACCCCGTGGTCGCAGCTGCCTGAGAAGGTCCGGGGTGAGATCGTTCGCGGCGGGGGAGGGCACCGCCTTCCCGTCCGGCTGGGAGCCCGTTTCCGCCGAGACAATGTCAATATCAAGTGGGAGGGGGTGATCCCCTGGCTGAGGCGCCGCTACGACTCCTCCTCCTCCGAGGGGCAGCGGGAGATGATCCGCGCCTTCATGACCGATGTCCCCTGCGAGAGCTGCAAGGGGAGGCGCCTGAGGCCCGAGTCCCTGGCGGTCCTGGTGGAGGGGCTCTCCATCGCCGACCTCTCCGCGATGTCCATCAATCGCTGTGCCTCCACCGTGGCCGGCTTCTCCTTTGGCCGGCGCAGCTCGATCATCACCGGGCCAATCCTGCGTGAGGTGAGCGCCCGGCTCCGCTTCCTACTCGATGTGGGCCTGGAGTATCTGACCCTCGACCGAGCCGCCAATACCCTCTCCGGAGGAGAAGCCCAGCGCATCCGCTTGGCATCCCAGATCGGCAGCGGGCTCACCGGCGTGCTCTACGTGCTGGACGAACCATCCATCGGGTTGCACCAGCGTGACAACCATCGCCTGATCGAAACGCTGATGCGTCTTAGGGACCTGGACAATTCGGTCATCGTCGTCGAACACGACGAGGACACCATCCGGGCGGCCGACTACATCGTCGACATCGGTCCTGGTGCCGGCGAGCGAGGTGGACGGGTGGTTGCGGCGGGATCGGTCGAGGATATCATGGCCGAGCCCGAGTCGATTACCGGGGACTACCTCGCCCGCAGGCGCCGCGTCGAGACTCCCAAGCGGAGGCGCGAGCCGAGCGAACACTGGGTTTCGGTGAAGGGAGCCCTGGCCAACAATTTGAAAGGCATCGACGTCGACATCCCGCTCGGCTGTTTCGTGGCGGTCACCGGCGTGTCCGGCTCGGGAAAGTCCAGCCTGGTCAATGACATCCTGCGCAACGCGCTGATGCTCAAGATCTACCGATCCAAGGTCGTGCCCGGCCGGCATCGTGAGATACTCGGCATCGAGAACCTCGACAAGGTGGTCGACATCGACCAGTCCCCGATTGGCCGCACCCCCCGTTCCAACCCGGCCACCTACACCGGAGTCTTCGACAAGATCCGTGCGCTGTTCGCGGCCACTCCGGAGGCCAGGGTGCGGGGTTACGAGCAGGGGCGCTTCTCGTTCAACCTGCGCGGAGGCCGCTGTGAGGCCTGTGCCGGCGAGGGGACCATCCGCATCGAGATGAACTTCCTGCCCGACGTCTACGTTCCCTGCGAGCAGTGCAAGGGGACACGTTACAACCGCGACACCCTGGAGATCCTCTACCGGGGCAAGAGCATCGCCGACGTGCTGGACATGCCGGTCGACGAGGCACTCGAGTTCTTCGCGAGACTGCCTTCGGTGGAGAGGCACCTGCGCACCCTCTCCGAGGTCGGACTGGGTTACGTGCGGCTGGGACAGCCTGCCACCACTCTCTCCGGAGGAGAAGCCCAGCGGGTCAAGCTTGCCAGCGAACTCGCCAAGCGGCCGACGGGCCATACCTTCTACATTCTCGACGAGCCCACCACCGGCCTGCACTTTGAAGACGTGCGGAAGTTGCTGGTGGTGCTGGAACGGCTGGTGGAGAATGGCAATACTGTGCTGGTTATAGAGCACAACCTGGATGTCATCCGTACCGCCGACTGGCTAATTGACCTAGGGCCCGAGGGCGGAGACCGCGGTGGCGAGGTGGTTGCCACCGGCACGCCGGAGCAGGTCGCGCTGGTTGAGGCGAGCCATACGGGAAAGTTCCTGCGCTGAGGCGGGAGCGATGAGGTGGGCGTAGTGCCATGATCAGCCGGATCGAAATCGGCAAGGTGCCAGACCTGCCAGGCTCCTACCAGTTCAAGGACGCTGACGGCCGAGTCATCTACGTGGGCAAGGCCAAGTCCCTGCGGCAGCGGCTTGCCAGCTATATGCAGTCCCCCTCCCAGCTGGCGCCGAAGGTCGCCTCGATGGTTCACGCGGCGGAGTCGGTCGAGTGGATCACGGTCGAGAACGACGTCGAGGCGATCATGCTCGAATACTCGCTGATCAAGCGCTTCCGGCCGCGTTTCAACGTCCGCCTCCGTGACGACAAGAGCTACCCCTATGTAGTGGTGACCGCCGATCAGAGCTGGCCCCGTGCCGCGGTCACACGCCAGTCGCACCGCCGCAGCTGGCACTACTTCGGCCCCTACGCGGAGGCGAGCGCGATACGCGAGACGCTCGACCTGTTGGTTCGCACCTTCAGGGTGCGCACCTGTTCGGATGCCAAGTTCTCCCGCCAGGCCAAGCTCGGACGGCCCTGCCTGCTCTATCACATCGAGCGCTGTTCCGGCCCCTGCATCGGAGCCGTGGAGCCGGCGGCCTACAGCCAGGACGTGGCCGGCTTCGAGTCGGTCCTGAGAGGTCGGAGCAAGGGGATCGAGGAGGCCCTGCGTCAAGAGATGGCCAGGGCCGCCTCGGAGATGGAGTTCGAGGCGGCGGCTCGCATCCGAGACCGGCTTGCCGCGCTCACCCGCGTGGTGGAGCGCCAGGAGATGGTTGGGTCGCCCGGCGAGGACCTGGATGTGATAGGCGTGCACGCCGATGAACTGGAGTGCCTGGTGGAGGTGCTCAACGTCCGAGGAGGAAGGGTAAGCGGGCGGCGGTCACTGGTGCTCGACCGGGTGGAGGAGTTGGAGAACCCCGAACTACTGGAGAGGGTGGTGGAGGAGCTCTACGGTGATTCTCCGACCGCACTGCCTCCGGAGATCCTGGTGCCCTGGATCCCCGCCAACCTCCCGGCCCTGGTTTCCTGGCTGGAGGAGCGTCGCGGCGGGCGCGTGCGGGTGAGGGTTCCCCAGCGCGGGCACGGCCGGGCGCTGGCCGACCGGGCCAGGGGGAACGCCGAGGAGTCCTTCAAGAGGCACCGGCTTAGACGTGCCTCGGACCATTCCGCCAGGGCGCGGGCGCTGACGGCGCTGGCCGACGAGCTCGAACTGCCGCTCTTTCCGCTGCGTATCGAGTGCTACGACATGAGCCACCTGGGGGGGAGCAACTACGTGGGCTCCATGGTCGTGATGGAGGATGGGATCCCGAAGAAGGCGGATTATCGCCGCTTCAAGGTGAACGTAGGTCAGAACGACGACTTCGCGGCGATGCACGAGGTCCTCTCCCGGCGCCTTGCGCGGCTGAACCATGAGGACGACGAGGAGCCGGAGGACAGCCGGAGGCCTGCGCGCTTCTCCTACCCGCCATCGCTGATCGTCGTCGACGGGGGCAAGGGTCAGCTGACCTCGGCACACCGCGCCCTGGTCGAAGCCGGCCTGGACGGGGAGATCCCCATGATCTCGCTCGCGAAGAAATTTGAAGAGGTCTACCTGGTGGGCAGGAGCGAGGCGGTGCGCATCCCTCGTACCTCCGAGGCGCTCTTCCTGCTGCAGCAGATTCGCGACGAGGCGCACCGCTTCGCGATCACCTATCACCGCAGTCTGCGCGACAAGGCCATGACCCGTTCGATCCTGGACGAGGTCCCGGGCCTGGGGCCGGTACGTAGGAAGAAGCTGCTCACGCACTTCGGGTCGCTGAAGCGCGTGCGCGCGGCCTCCAAGGAGGAGATCGCCTCGCTCGGCTGGCTTCCCGAAGAGGTCGGCCACTCTCTTTATGCAGTACTGCACCCCGGGCCGGGGGAGGTCCCGGCGCGTGGGGGCTACGAGCCAGGCAAGCAGCCTCGTTCGCTTGGAGCGGAGCAAGGAGCGGGATGGACGAGCAAGAGGATTACCTGAGCACCGAGTTCAAAGGGATTGCAGCTGAGTTGTGGAGCCACAACGCCGGCTGGTGGCAGGAGGGATTCACCGAAGGCGCGGATCCCGAATACACCGAGCAGCTGCTTCCCCTGGTGGCCCGGCTTGTGGGCAAGGCTGAGCGGATATTGGAGGTTGGCACCGGCGAGGGTCAGGTGCTGCGCCAGCTTTCCCGCACTGCGCCCCGGGGGCTTCTGGTCGGGGTGGACCCCACCCCTGAACAGCTCCGACTTGCGGCCGAGCGCGCACAAGGCGAGCGATACGTGAGGGCCGAGGCGGGAGCCCTTCCTTTTCGAGACGCATGCTTCGACACGGTCGTGGCCTGCCTGGTCTTCGAGCACGTGACCGACCTCGAAGGTGCGTTGGCGGAGGTGGCAAGGGTGCTGGAGGCGGGGGGCGGCTTCATCTTCCTCCTCAACCATCCGCTCTTCCAGACGCCGGACTCCGGGTGGATCGACGATCAGGTGCTGGAGGAGCAGTACTGGCGTATCGGCCGGTACCTGGAGGAGAAGCGCACGGTGGAGGAGGTCGAGAAGGGGGTATTCATCCCCTTCGTCCATCGGCCGCTCTCGCGTTACCTGAATGCCGCACGCGCGTGCGGGCTCGTGCTGGAGGAGATGGTTGAGCCCGCCCCTCCGGCCGGCTTCCTGGCGCTTGCCCCCGAATACTACGAGGCGAGGTTCGTGCCCCGCCTGCTGGCGCTGCACCTGCGACGAAGTTGACCGGCATCATCGGCCCGCCGGTCTATCGCGCCAGCGCGGCCTGCGAAACCTAGGATGGGGGCGGTGACCGATTACCTCTTCATAACCGGGCTCTCGGGTGCGGGCCGCTCATCTGCCGCTGCGGCACTTGAGGATCTGGGCTGGTTCGTGATTGACAATATCCCGATCTCGCTCATACCCAAGGTCGCAGAACTGGCCGACATGAATCGTGACGCGGACCGGGTGGCCTTCGTAATAGGACGCTCAGGCGCCGAGACACCCGAGGACGCAGCTCGCGAGATCAACGCGTTGCGTGATGCCTGGCCGCGTACCCGAGTGCTCTTCCTGGAGGCGACCGACGAGGTGATAGTCACCCGGTTCGAGAGCACCAGGCGGCGCCATCCCCTGAGCGACGACGCGGTTTCGGAGGCGATCGCGCGTGAGAGAGTGATAATGCAACCCCTACGGGATCTTGCCGACGTAACCATCGACACCTCCCGCCTCAACATCCATGAGTTGCGCCGGCGCATGAACGAGCTCTTCGCCGGGGTCGGCTCCGACGAGAAGCTCCTAGTGACCGTGGTCTCCTTCGGATTCAGCTATGGCACCCCCCGCGACGTGGATCTTCTGTTTGACTGCCGTTTCCTGCCCAATCCGCACTGGATCCCCGAGCTCCGTCCCCACACGGGCCTGGAGCAGCCGGTCCGTGACTATGTGCTGGCCAAGGAGGACACCAAGGCCTTTTTGGCCAAGCTCACCGACCTATTCGACTTCCTTGTCCCCGCCTACGAGAACGAGGGAAAGTCCTACCTGACTGTGGCCATCGGCTGCACTGGCGGCCGGCACCGCTCGGTGGTGCTAGCCGAGGAGCTCGCCGCCTACTTCCGCGCCAAGGGTCTGGAGCCACGGACCATGCATCGGGATGTGGATCGGTGACGCGCCTCGGCGAGTTGGCCCCGCGTTTTGTGGAGAGCCGCGAGCGCGTGGTCTGCGTGGGAGGTGGCCACGGCTTGGCCGCGACCCTGGAGGCAATGCGCATTCTCGGGCGCTACCCGGTGGGTGTGGTATCGGTGGCCGACGATGGCGGCTCCTCCGGTCGTCTGCGCGAAAGCTACAAGCACATTCCCCCCGGCGACCTGCGCCGTTGCGTTGCGGCGCTGCTGCCGGACGGCTCGCCATGGGCTCCACTTCTCGAGTATCGCTTTGCCGGTGGCGAGCTGGATGGGCACGCGCTGGGGAATCTGCTCTACAGCGCCATCTACGCCTCCGCCCAGGATGCCGTCCAAGCGGCCGTGGGGCTCGCCTCGCTGGTGGGGGCGCAGGGGCTGGTGCTTCCTGCCGGGAACGAGCCGCTGACGCTTTCGGGGCGTTCGTGCGAGGAGGACGGCGAGGTCGCCGGGCAGGTACGCGTGGCCCAGACCCCCGGCATCAGCGAGATAGCCCTCTCGCCTGCGAATCCCGATGTCGACCCGCTCGTGCTGGAGGCCATTGGAGCCGCGACGACCATCATCTTCGGGCCCGGGTCGATCTTCACGAGCGTGTTGGCCGTTTGCAAGGTGCCGGCTATCGCCCAGGCGGTTTCCACAAGTCCGGCGCGCAAGCTGCTGGTGGCCAACCTGGCTTCCGGAGCCGGTGAGGCCGAAGGCCTCACGCTCTCACGTCATGTGCAGCTCTTGGAGGAGGCTGGGGCACGTATCGACGTGGTCCTCTACGACGACAGCGCCATCGAGGTCGGTGTGGAGCGCAGCGCTGCCTCCTGGGCACGGGCTGAGCTGGCGGGTCCGGACGGGAGGATGCACGACACCACCTTGCTGGCAAAGGCGCTCTCCGGGCTGCTTGCCTGACTCTTTTGGGGGGACGGCCGGTGCCCAAGCATCCCTCGGTCGTGTGAATTGCGGCCCGGACCGGAGTGGTGCTGCGGTACGGGGCTAGGATTTCAGGCGTTCTGAGGGGTAGTCAGGCTTGCGTGGCGCGCCGTTGAGCGGGCCATTGAATTGGAGGTAACCGTGACCGTCAGGGTGGGCATCAACGGCTTTGGGCGCATCGGGAGGAACTTCTATCGCGCCGCTCGCGCAAACGGGGCGGATGTAGAGGTGGTGGCGGTGAATGATCTCACCTCGGCTGAGATCAACGCCAACCTCCTCAAGTACGACTCCACCCATGGCCGGCTCAAGGAGGAGGTGAAGGTCGTCGATGGCGGGATCGCCGTCGGTGACCACGTGATCCGCGTCTTGGCGGAGCGCGACCCCAAGGCCCTACCCTGGGGTGAGCTCGGCTGTGACGTAGTGGTGGAGAGTACAGGGATCTTCACCGACGGCGCCAAGGCCGGCGCGCACATCGAGGCCGGCGCCAAGAAGGTCGTCATCTCCGCCCCCGCCACCAACGTCGACGGCACCTTCGTGGTCGGGGTCAACGACGGGGACTACGATCCTGCCAAGCACAACATCGTCTCCAACGCTTCGTGTACGACCAACTGCTTCGTGCCGATGATCAAGGTTCTGGACGACGCCTTCGGGGTGCACAAGGGTCTGATGAGCACGGTGCACGCTTACACCAATGACCAGAACCTCCTGGATCTCGCGCACCGCGATCCGCGCCGCGCACGTGCGGCGGCGGTCAACATCGTGCCATCCACCACTGGCGCTGCTCGTGCCACCGCGCTTGTGCTCGCCTCGATGAAGGGGCGTCTGGATGGCACCTCGCTTCGCGTGCCGATCCCGGACGGATCCATCACGGACGCCACCGTGGTGCTGAACGGCACCTATACCAAGGAGCAGATCAACGAGGCCTTCGCGGCCGCGGCCGGCTCCGGGCCGCTCTCCAAGGTGCTGGTCTATTCGGAGGATCCGATCGTCTCCTCCGATATCGTTGGCACCTCCGCCTCCTGTACCTTCGACGCCACCATGACCATGGTCATGGATCTGGAGAACGGCACCACCCTTGCCAAGGTGTTCGGCTGGTACGACAACGAGTGGGGCTACTCGAGCCGTCTGGTCGACCTGACCGCCATGCTGGGCTCCGACCTGTAGGCGCTGTGAGCGCCATCCGGATCGCGAGAGAGGTTTGCCGATGAAGAGAATTCCCGTGCTCGAAGACCTGGGCAAGGTCAAGGGCAAGCGGGTGCTGGTCCGTTCCGACCTGAATGTTCCGCTCGCCTACCAGGAGGACGGCACGGCGACCATCGTCGACGACTTCCGCATACGGGCCTCGCTGCCAACCATCGAGTGGCTTCTCGACCAGGGCGCGGAGGTCACCGTTTGCTCCCACATCGGCCGGCCCAAGGGACAGGTGGTGGAGAAGTACTCCATGAAGCCGGTGCGAGACTACTTTCGCGGGCTGCACCCGGAGGTGGAGGTGCTCGAGAACCTGCGGTTCGACGCCGGTGAGGAGAAGAACGATCCCGCTTTCGTGGCCAAGCTGATCGAGGGGCACGAAGCATATGTGGACGACGCCTTCGGGGCATCGCACCGCGCGCATGCCTCCATCGTAGGACCGCCAAAGTATCTCCCCTCCGCGGCGGGACGGCTGCTCGCCAAGGAGTATGAGGTGCTCTCCGGCTTGGCGGAGGAGCCCGTGCGGCCCTTTGTGGCGATCATCGGCGGTGCCAAGGTGTCGGACAAGCTGGCTCTCATCGAGGCGATGCTGCCCAAGGTGGACAGCCTCCTGATAGGCGGGGCGATGGCCTACACCTTCTTTGCCGCCCAGGGCCTCGAGGTGGGGGATTCGCTCTTCGAGCCGGATCGGGTGGAGGCATGCCGGAAGATCCTGGAGGCAGGTTCCAAGGTGCTGGTGCCCGTTGACTCCGCAGTGCTTCCCAGCGAGGAGAAGTTCGGGCGGGGTGAGAGCGGGATCGAGCCGACGCTTGTCAGTGGCTCGATTCCCGTAGCGCATCGTGGCCTGGACATCGGGCCCGCCACCATCAAGCAGTTCTCCGAGGTGATCGCCGCAGCGGCAACGGTCCTCTGGAACGGTCCCATGGGTGTCTTCGAGGACCCGCGCCTCAGCAAGGGAACCTTCGCGATCGCACGCGCGGTGGCGCGCTCGAGGGCATACAGTGTCGTCGGCGGCGGCGATTCCGCTGCTGCGGTGGAAGAGGCGGGACTGGCGGGCGAGATCAGCCATCTCTCCACCGGTGGAGGAGCTTCGCTGGAGCTGCTCGAGAAAGGTGACCTGCCCGGGCTGGCGGCGCTGCGCGAGGCTGTCAACTTCCGCGACTAGGCGGCCGGTGCGCTCCCGAGCGGGGCTCCCATTAGGCTCGGGCCGTGCGCGAGGCGGTTCGGCGCGGATCGGCAAGGAGGCAAAGTGGCTGCTAAGAAGGGGCACGAGCTGCGCCCGAATCCCAAGACCGGGCGCTACAGGCTTATCAGCGGCAACTGGAAGATGAACATGAACCATCTGGAGGCGATCCAACTGGTTCAAAAGCTCTACTTCGAGTTGCGCGACGTCGACTACGCGTTCGCCGAGATCAGCTTGCACCCGCCGGCCACCGATCTGCGTTCGGTGCAGCTGCTCATCGAGAGCGACAGGATGCGCTTTTCGCTGGGTGCCCAGAATTGCTACTATGAGGCCTCCGGCGCGTATACCGGGGAGGTTTCGGCCTCCATGCTGGCCAAGCTCAACGTGCGTTACGTGATCGTGGGCCATTCCGAGCGGCGACGGATATTCGGCGAGACCGACGCGGTGGTCGCCAAAAAGGTCGCTGCCGTCTTCGCCGGGCAAATGACCCCGATTCTGTGCGTGGGCGAGACCCTGGAGGAGCGCGAGGAAGGCCGTACCGACGACGTCGTCATGGGTCAAGTCCGTGCGGCTGTCTCAGAACTGCCCGGCGACCTGGTCTCCTCGCTCGTAATCGCCTACGAGCCGATCTGGGCCATCGGCACCGGCAGGGTGGCCACTCCTGACGACGCCGCCAGTGGCGCCCAGCTGATCCGCGAGGAGCTGACCTCGCTCTACGGAGAAGGTGTCGCCGACTCCGTGCGGGTCCAGTATGGCGGTTCGGTCACGCCTACGACCGCCGCTGAGCTGCTCGGGGCCGAGGGCGTGGACGGCCTGCTGGTAGGTGGTGCTAGCTTGGACGCTGACGCATTTGCGCGGGTCATCCGCGCCTGAGGTTTTACCAGGAATAGTCGTGTTCACCGCGGTTCTCGTAATTTTGGAAGTCATCTCGGCTCTTGGGCTGGTGCTGCTAATTCTGCTCCATTCGGGCAAGGGGGGCGGCCTCTCCGACATGCTGGGTGGCAGCGTCGGTGCGACCGCTGCGGGTTCCACCGTCGCCGAGCGCAACCTGGATAGGATCACAATCCTCTTCGCGGCAATCTTTATGTTCTCCGCGGTGGCGCTCTCGCTGCGCATCTGAGCCGGGTGTCTCGCCTAGGCAGCTCCGGCGCGGTGCGGCGTCGCACCAAGCGCTCGATCGCGACCATTACCACGTTTCTCGCCTTCGCGGCGCTTCTTGCCGGTTGCGGCACGAGCGGGGCCGTCACTCGCCAGCTGAGCGTGGCGGTGCACGTCGGCTCCATTCCGGGCAATCTGAACGGGACCCTTGCCGTCGGCTCGCGTGCGGTGACGGACAAGATCGACGCGCTTATCCTTCCTCGTGCCTTCTACTTGGACGGCTCGGGCAACTACGTGCTGGACACGCGCTATGTGACCTCTGCCGAGGTGGTCTCGGTGGATCCGCAGGTGGTGGTCTACAAGATCAACACCAAGGCGGTCTGGTCCGACGGCCATGCGCTCAGCGCCGGTGACTTCGTCTACACCTACGAGATGCAGCGGCCCGGCGCGCAAGGCGCGCTGCCGAGCTACTGGGGGCTGCTCGACCATGCCGGCCTGTACGACTCTGTTAGCGCCGTGCAGGCAAACCAGGCCGGTAACGAGGTGACTGTGCGCTTCTCGAAGCCTGACGCCAACTGGCGCAGCCTCTTCAACCCGATCCTCCCGTCGCGCTACCTTCAGGCGAACGGCTTCGTCGCCTCGATGTCCCTGGGCCAGACCGGTTTTCCCACCATCGAACCGTACACCATCAGCTCCTATGACTCGAGCGCCGTGGTTCTGACGGCCAAGCCCGCCAGCGGCGCCCCCTTTTCCTCAGTGGTCTTTACCACCTCGGTAGCACCGACCGGCGCGGCGGTGACGGTGGATCCCACCTCCTCGGTTTCGGACCTGGGTGGCACCGCTCTTTTCGTTCCGGGCCCCAGGCTCTACAGCTTGATTTTCAACCTGCAGTCGACCACGGTCTGGTTCAGGCGCGCAATAGCCGCCTCGATCGATCGCTCCACCCTCTACCAGCACCTTTACCAAGGTACCAAAGCCGCGTACCTCGGCTTCGCGGCGCCCGGTTCGAATCTCTATCTTCCCTCGCAGTCCGGATACACCTACTCCGAGGGCGGGTTTGGGCGCTCCAGTTACGCCCTGGCGACCCAATTCTTCATCCTTGGAGGGTTTACCTATTCCCCGGCGGGTTACCTCGACTCGCTTTCGGGCTCGTTCACCGCGACTCTGGGCTATGACGGTGCGGACGCCACCGCCGGGAGGATTGCCGCGCTGGTGGGTAGGATGGCGGGCTACATGGGGGTCCACGTGGTTCTGGTGCGAGAGCCCGACGGCGCGGCGCTGGCATCGGCCATCGACCACGGTGCATTGACCATGGCCGTACAGGCACGGGACATGACCTTGGGGCCTTCCGCCCTTGCCGGCGCCTATCTGAATCCCTCTTCGCCGTCCACCGACATCGGCCCATGGCTTACGGTCAATGCCTCCTCGATCGTCACTCAGGCGGACACCGAGATCTATTCTGTGGACTCCGCCAGGCTCTTCGCCACGGTTGACTCGCTCATTTGGCAGGAGATGGCCAGCTTCCCACTGCTGGCCCCACCGGTTGGCGTCAAGATATCCGGGGTTAAGCCGAATCCCACGGAACTTGCCGCGATCCTGCAGCTTGCCTCAGCGGGCGGGTTCGAGACTTATCGGCCCATCGCGTTTCCGGGGTGATCCGAGGGGGACCCCTTGGCCGCGCTCGCGTGTATCTCGAATCCGGCGCCGGTCTGATCCAGGCGCGAGCGCATCACCTCGAAAGCCTGGAGTGAGGCGTCGACCAGAGTGAAGTCCCTGCCCAGGACCCATGCGGCTTCCCCGGTCGTTCCGCTGCCGGCAAAGAAGTCGAGTACCCTGTCGCCCGGCCGGGTTGAGGCGGAAATCATCCGGCGGAGGATTCCAAGCGGCTTCTGGGTGGGGTAGCCGGTCTTTTCCCTGCCGGTCGGGGAGACGATGGTGTGCCACCAGACATCGGTGGGAAGCTTGCCAAGCGCCGCCTTCTCTGCAGTCACCAGCCCCGGGGCCATGTAAGGCTCTCGCTCCACTTCCGCTGAGTCGAAGTGATACCGGTCGAGATCCTTGGCGTAAACCAGGATGTTGTCGTGCTTGGCCGGCCACCTGCGCTTGGGGCGGCCGCCATAGTCGTAGGCCCAGATGATTTCGTTGAGGAAGTTCTTGCGCCCGAAGATCCCGTCGCACAGGACCTTGGCGTAGTGGACCTCACGGTAGTCGAGGTGCAAATAGAGGGTTCCGCTCTCGTCGAGCAGGCGGTGCGCCTCGGCCAGGAAGGGTCCGATGAAGGTCGCGTAGTCATCGACGGAGTCGGCGTAGTGCATACGCGAGACGACTTCGCTCGAGTACCTCCGACCTTTGAAGCCGACGCGGTCTCCGTTCTCGTCAGGCACGGTGCGGATCGACTTGCGGGCCTGGCGCTTGCCGGTGTTGAAGGGTGGGTCGATGTAGATCATGCGCGCATACCCTGAGCACAGCTCGGGGAGCACCTCCTCGCTCAGGCCCAGGATCACGCGGCTCGTTGTGGAATCAGTCAAAGGCCCGGCTCCTAGTCATGCTGGCGATGCTAGGCGCCTTGACCACGCGCGAAGGGCACCCGCGCCACAGCGCGCGTCGCACGCGGCCGGGGATGGAGGTCCGGGCTGAAGAGGCGTTCGTAGACCAGGGTCAGATTCGGGTTGTAGTAGGGGTCCGCGTCCAGGATCTCGGGCTTCCACCGTGCACGCAGGTAGCCGACCTCGGTGCGCTCGCGTTCGAGAGCGGCTCCGGAGGTTGGGCGGGCTCTGGTCACAGTCTCGTGGTGAACCAGCACGGCTTCGGGTGCAATTATGTTGACATAGCCCGCCTCCTGCGCGCGGAGGCAGAGGTCAACGTCGTTGTAGGAGACGGCAAGGTGCACCTCGTCCATTCCACCGAGCCGGGCAAAGAGCTCGGCTCTGATGGCCAGCGCAGCGGCGGTCAGCGCGGATACCTCGCGGGGATAGGCTAGGTAACCCTGGTACCCCATGGCGCTCGAGCTTTCCCCGACGAAGCAGTGGGCGGCGACGCCCGAGACTCCGAGCACCATTCCCGCATGCTGCACGCGCTTGCTGCCGGGATAGAGCAGCTTCGCGCCGACCGCCCCGACGCGCGGCCGCTCCAGATAACAGCAGAGATCATTCAGCCAGCGAGGTGAGAGAACTTCGGTGTCGTCGTTGAGGATCACCAGGTGCTCGCCGGTGGCCTGGGCAGCCATACCGTTCACCAGCGCTGCGAAGTTGAATTCCGGGTAGCGGCCGGCCGAACTCTCGGCCATGCGCACCGGGCCCTTGGCCGCCATCTCGCAGGCCAGCTCCGTGAGCTGGTCGGCTCTGGGCCCGTTTACGTCGAGCAGCACTTCGAAGTCGGAGTGCTCGGTCAAGGAGAGGAGCGATTCGATACAGCGGCGAACGATCTCCGGCCGGGCGGCGGTCGGAATGAGCACGGATGCGCGCGGAGGTGTGCTGCGCGAGAGCCTGGCTCCGAAGAAACGTTCGGCGTAGGCGGGCGACTCATCCATGAGCTCGCAGCCGGGCCGGGCGGGCACTAGGCCGTCTTCGTCGCAGAGATGGTGCAGGATTCGAGGGATATGCAGCACCTCGGCATCGTCGGGAAGGGCGGCAAGGGAGGATGGCCAGCTACCGTGTCCAGCGGGCAACGGGGTAGCGACTTCGGCGCCGGCACAGGAGGCGCGGCTGAGGTAATCACGGGAGAGTTGCAGCAGGGGGCTGAATGCCGGCTTGAAGAACGGGGAGGCCGGCATACCGGAGGCATCGATGTAATCGTGGTCGGCATAGATGACCCGGGCGTTGGGATGCGCTGCCGCGGCTTGGGCGTATTGCGCTACTGCGTCCGGGGCGAGCAGGTCGCCCGCGCGAATTACCACCGCTCGGTCGGCAGCGGGCGCCGGGTGCTCCGCCAGGCCCAGGTTGCACCGCTCCTCGAGGGCTGTGCGCAACCACTGCTCGAGCATTGCCGCGAAGGAGGGCGTGGCGATCACCCGGCTTGGGGCGGTCGACTGGCCGAGCAGGGTGATGGCGCTCGCATTCGCCTCGGCGGGGCTCATAGGGTCCCCGCAGACCAGCACATCGATCGGCGGCCCCGCCTCGGTGCGGGTCTGTTGTGATGCCGCTTCGACCAGTCGGGCGAGGCGCCATTGTGCGTAGGGGTCGGTCGTGTCGGGAAGGCCGCGCGCAAGGAGCGCCTCGATGCGTGGGCCGACGTAGCGCCAGAGGGCGTCGGGGAGCGGGATGAGGCGAAGGCCGGGACGGGCGTGACGGCGCTCGGCGTCGAAGAGAAGCCATATACGCTCGGCGTCGGCGGGAACGGTGAGTACGCCGCGCCAATGGCCCTTGTCCCGGGAGGCCAAGGGCGTGTGGTCACCTTGGCCGTTGGTGCGCACTATCCCGGCGGCGGCCGAAAACACGTCTCCGTCGGTTCCCGGGTAGGCCAGGAGCAAATAGCGACCTTGCGGTGCGGCCCGCGAGGTGGCGATGGTCAGGCCGTCGGCACCGAATACGAAGCCCCCTTGTGGCGACGCGACGGTACCCGGGTCCGGCACCAGGCCGGCCGCATGGGGGTTCAGTGCCGACCGGGCGCTGAGGGCAACCTTCGCCAGGACGCCCGAGACTCTGTCATATCGTTGTTTGGAGACCCTGGTCATGGTGCAGACCAAGCCTAACGCGTGTTCAAGAAAGGGGCGGAGGTGGCCCCATTGCCGGTGCAGTCAACCCTGCGGGCAATTGCCGTGCAAAGGGGCCCTCCCACCCGCATGCAAGCCGGACTTCGGAGGTGGAAGTAGCTGCAAACGTTTGCAGGTGAGTTCAAGTCCTGATATTCTCTGTTGTATGAATGAGCTGCGCAGACGGTGGGTGGGCAAGGCGCTTCCAAGGCGGGAGGACCGGGCCTTCCTGACCGGGGAAGCGCGCTACGTGGCCGATCTGCCTGCGACACGCGCGCTGCACATGCGCGTGGTGCGTTCCACGGCGGCCCACGCGCGGCTGAGTTCGATCGACCCGGGGTCCGCACTCGCGATGCCAGGGGTGGTGGCGGTCTTTACCGCCGCCGACTTGTCCGGATCGGTGGGCTGTCTGCCGCTCCAGCCGGCTGCGGGGGCCGAGATCGCCGAAGTGCCGCTTCCGCTGCTGGCCGAGAGCAAGGTCCGCTTCGTGGGAGAACCGGTCGCAGTGGTGCTGGCGGAGAGCGAAACCTTGGCCGAGGATGCCGCTGCGCTGGTGGAGGTGGAGCTCGACTGGCTCCACCCGGTTGTCGGGCTGGATGATGCAGTGTCGGGGGGCACCTTGGTGCACGAGGAGCTGGGTTCCAACCGGGCACTCTTTTGGCGCGCTGCAAGCGGCTCCTTTGAAGAGGTTCGCGCAGGCGCGGCGATGGTTGTTCGAGGCTCTTTCGAGATTCCTCGACTGGCGGCTGCGCCGATGGAGCCCCGAGGCTGCCTCGCCGAGTTCGACAAGGACACCGGTGCGTTCGACCTTTGGGTCTCGGCGCAGGATCCTCATCGCCCCAAGGCGCAACTCGCCGAGGTCTTGGGGGTGGACCCAGAGAGCGTACGGGTGCGGTTGCCGGCGGTTGGCGGAGCCTTTGGCTCCAAGGGCGCGCTCGCTCCGGAGTACGCCCTGGCAGCCTGGTGCTCCCGGCGCACGGGAAGGCCGGTTCGCTGGATCGAGGACAGGAGCGAGAACCTTTCCAGCTCATACCAGGGGCGTGGAATCGCGGCCGAGATGGAGCTGGCGCTGGACGCCGGGGGTGGATTTCTTGCCGTAAGGGGTCGGGTGCGCGCGGACCTGGGCGCCTATCTCTACCCCACCACCGCGGTGGTTCCCGTCACGGTGGGCGGACTCCTGTGCGGCTCCTATCGGATACCGGTAGCCGACGTCGAGGTCGAGGGTTATTTGACCAACAAAGTGCCCACCGGCCCCTACCGGGGGGCGGGAAGGCCCGAGGCCGCCTACCTGGTCGAGCGGATGGTGGACATGGCCGCACGGGCCACAGGGATACCCGCCTCCGAGTTGCGCAGGCGCAATTTCATCGCCCCCGAGGAGTTCCCCTATCGCAGCGCCTTAGGGCTGACCTATGACTCGGGCGACTACCGCCGGGCCTATGACGCCGCTGAGGAGGTGCTTGAGGTGCGCCGCGAGAGCCTGGAGGCTCACCTCGGCTCCGGTGCCGTGCTTGGTTCCGGCCTTGCCCTCTACATCGAGCGTGCCGGACCGGCCTTCTGGGAGCGGGGGACCATCACCGTCGATCCGGCGGGGAGGATTATCGCTTCGAGCGGTTCGGCTTCGAACGGCCAGGGGCATGCGACCTCGTTTTCCCAGGTGGTGGCTGACGAGTTTGAGGTCGATCCCGAGCAGGTCGTAGTGGTGGAGGGCGACTCGGCTGACGGGGATGGGGTGGGGACATTCGGATCCCGTTCGATGACGTTGGGTGGCGAGGCTCTTGCGGTCGCATCGCGCGAGGTTCTCGAGCTGGCCGGCACAGTGGCGGCCGAACTGCTTGAGGCGGATCAAGCCGATCTCCGCTACGCGAGCGGTGCCTTCCACGTGGCTGGCTCCCCGGAGCGGGAGATCTCGCTCTTCGAGGCCGCCGGTGCGGCCAAGCGGGTAACGGGGCAGGAGCTGAGCCTCACCCGGAGGTTCAGGAGCCAGGGCCCCGTCTTCCCGTACGGGGCCTACGGGGCGGTTGTCGAGGTTGACCCGCAGCTCGGCCTGATCCGTTTGCACGAAGTCGTGGCGGTCGACGATGGCGGTACCGTGGTGAACCCCCTGCTGGCCGAAGGGCAGGTGATCGGCTCCACACTTCAGGGCGTCGCCTCCAGCCTGCTCGAGGAGGTGGTTTACGACGCCGATGGCCAGCTGCAGACGGGAACCCTGGCCAGCTATCTGGTTCCTTCGGCCGTCGAGGCCGCCTACGGCATTCACAGCGAATTCATCGAGACGCCAACCCCCTACACCAGCCTGGGTGCCAAGGGGATGGGTGAGTCGGGCACGATAGGCGCTCCCGCCGCCATTGCCAACGCGGTGGCCGACGCTATGGCCAAGCTTGGGGCCGAACCTCTGGAGGCCCCGTATTCACCGGAGCGAGTCTGGCGGCACTTGGCCGCCGGCGCCGGGAGCGGTCCGGAAACCAATGGAGGTGACTTGGGTTGAGTTCACGCAGTGTTACCTTGCGCGACGTCGCCAAGCTGGCGGGTGTGCATCCCGCCACCGCTTCGCGCGCCCTGAACGAAGAGGCGCGGGCACGTGGACTGGTCAACCCGGACACCGTTGCCCGGGTAATGAGGGCCGCCCAGGAGCTCGACTATCACCCCGACCCCGTGGCCCGGTCGCTGAAGACCCGGCGCAGCCATACGGTGGGCGTGGTCATCCCGGACCTCACCAACCCGCTCTTCCCCCCGATCGTTCGCGGGATCGAGGATCGCCTCGCCCAGAGTGGCTACGTGGTGCTTCTGGGCAATACGGACAACGACAGTGAGCGCGAGAAGCTTGTCCTCACCAGCATGCGATCGCGGCGAGTCGATGCTCTGGTCCTGGCCACTGCCAGGCGGCGGTACAACCTGCTCGCGGAGCTGAACCTTTCCGACCTGCCCGTGGTGCTGGTCAACCGGGTGGTCGACGACAGGGCCATCCCCTCGGTGGCCACCGACGACGTAACCGGCATCGGAATGGCGGTGGCGCACCTGGTGGCGCTAGGCCACACGCGCATCGCCCACGTGGCAGGTCCTCAGGCCCTCTCCACGGGCGCGGGCCGGCATAACGGCTTCCTGCTGGGAATGGAGGCGGCGGGCCTCGAGCCGGATCCCTCTCTCATCACCTTTGCCGAAGCATTCTCGGTCGCCGAAGGGGTGCGATGTGCGCGGGTACTGCTGGCGGGACGGAATCGGCCCTCCGCGATCGTGGCCGGGAACGACATGCTGGCCATCGGCTGCTACCAGGCGATCGAGGAGAGCGGCCTCAAGTGCCCCGCCGACATCTCCGTGGTCGGCTTTAACGACATACCGTTCTCCAACCGCCTCTCGCCTCCGCTCACCTCGGTCAGGTTCCCGCACTACCAGGTGGGTATCGAAGCCGCCCAGTTGGTGCTGGAGAGGATCAACACTCCCGACGCACCCACCAAGGTGCTCTTCCTCCCGCCCGAGCTTGTCGTGCGCGGGTCGACGGCGCGCGTCAGCCCTGTTCCTTGACGAGGAGGCGGCGGGCCAGGAAGTCCGCCGCCTGGGGGCGGTGGTGCCAGATGAGATTGGCGCAGCCGTGGTTCCCCTCGGCGAGCAGGATGGTTTCGGTCGGCCCGCCCGCCTCTTGCGCGATCCTCATCCCCTCGCGCCAGTCGAAGAGCCGGTCGCGCTTGCCGACTATCACGAGCAGCGGGGCCTTGGCCCCGGCCATTCTGCCGCGCAGCGACAGGTCCGAGGCCCTGAGCCGAGCTGCCTCTTCGTCCGCCGATTTGGAGCGCTCGCGGAATGCCTCACGGGTCAGGCCGGGTAGGCGTTCCCAGCTGTCACCGAGGTCGTATGGGCCCGAGAGGGCGACGGCCGCCTTGATTCGCTGGTCCGCGGCGGCCACGCGGGCGGCGTAATAGCCGCCCAGGCTTACACCCCAAACGCCGATGCGCTCGGGGTCGATGCCTTCCTCGGCCTGCAGGCGGTCGATGACCGCGGAGCCGGCCACTTCGTAGGCGGGTTCTATGGCCAGGGAGTATTCCGCCTCACCTTGCCCGGGGCCATCGACCGCAAAGGTGGCCAACCCCCGTGCCAGCATGGATTCCTCCACCAGGCGAAGCTCCTCCTTGGTCGAGTCCAGCCCGGGCAAGAGCATGACCACCGCTGTCGGGCGGGGAGCGTCCTTGGGCATGCGCAGAATGCCGGGCAGAGCCGATCCACGGTAAGGCACCTCGATCCTCCGTCCGGGTGGGTCCAGGTGTGCCAGCGAGTCATTGAGACAGGCCACCGCGGAATGGTGCGCCGCGATCATCGCCTCCCGGTCCGGCGTGAACAGGAACTTGCCGAAGTGATAGTAGGTTGCCGCCCGCGCAAGATGCTCTCCGGCCGAGACGGTTGCGCCCGCTGCCAGTGCTTCTCTGCCCATCGTCTCGTACTCCGCGGCGACGGCTGACCATGCGCCGCACCACCCCGACCAGTCGCCCGCCGCGTGGGTGATGCGGGGAAGGTCGGAGGCTTCCACCCCGTTGGCGGTGAAGCGCGGAGCCCAGTTGTCCATGGCTGTTTGCAGTCGGTTTTCACTCATGGGGACATTATTGCATTCGATTGTTAGTCCAGGATGGCTTTTGGGGAAGTCGCGGTTGCGCTAATTGCTGCCTCTGCGTTCAAATGTCGTCTACAAATCCGGTGAGTTAGTTCCTGGACAGGGAATACGCGCCAAACTGCTCGGCAGGCTCGGTGGCGCCGCTCGTTTGCAGGAACGCGCCCCAATTGGGCGTGATTATCCGGTGGCCATTGGCTGTCGCCGGGGCATCTCTCTCTGGCTAGTCCGGTTAAATCCGCGCTGAACTGGGCGAATGTTCCATGATGGTCGGGACTCGGGAGAATTAGTTTGTTTGCACACGTATGCGCTATCGTTTGCGATACACTGCTTCAAGTCTTGGAAGGACGTGGGCGGCGACGGGGGCCGACCTCGAAACGAGGAGGAATGTGAGCTACTACCCGCAGTTGGATTCCAGCGCGAGGATCGGCTGGATCGGTGCCGGCCGCATGGGGAGCGAGATGGCGCTCCGGCTGTTGGCCAAAGGATGGAAGCTGGAGATCTACAACCGTACGCGCTCGAAGGTGGAGCCGTTGATCGCGGCCGGTGGGACGGCCGCGGATAGCGTGGCCGCGCTCGCGGGATGCGAAGCCGTGGTGGTAAGCGTCTCCTCTTCGGACGACTTCGAGGCGGTGACCACCGGATCCGGCGGTCTCCTTGGCCAGGATGTCGCCCCCAAGGTGATCATCGACTCCTCGACCGTCTCCATGGACGCCTCCGCCCGGGTGCGCGCAGCGGCAGGCGCGAGGGGAACTTCGCTGCTGGCCGTGCCTGTCTCGGGAAATCCCAAAGTCGCGCGTGCCGGAAAGCTGACCATGGCGGTATCCGGGCCCGAGGATGCCTATCGCTTTGTCGCCCCGCTCCTGGACCAGATCGGTGCCGGGGCCACCTACGTGGGCGAGGGCGAGTTGGCCCGGCTGGTCAAGCTGTGCCACAACCTCTTCCTGGGGGTGGTGACCCAGTCCATGGCCGAGATCACCCTGCTGGCGGAGAAGGGTGGCGTGCCGCGTTCGACCTTTCTCTCCTACCTGAACAAGAGCGTGATGGGCTCGATGTTTACCGGCTACAAGGCGCCGGCCTTCGTGAACCTGGACTTTCACGCCACCTTCACCTCGAAACTGCTGCGCAAGGACTTCGACCTCGGCTTGGCCGAGGCGCGCAAGCTGGAGGTGCCGATGCCTGTTTCCGCTTTGGTGCACCAGATCGTGCAAGAGCTCGTGGGCGAAGGTTTCGGCGACGACGATTTCGCGACGCTGCTGGTCATGGCGGCCAAGGGTGCCGGCATGGAGCTTGCACCCGAGGGCACCGAGGTCTCCGACGGATTGGAGTGACGCGAATGCGGTCCGGCCGGCACTGCTAGAGGGAGGGGGCAAGTCTTCGCGGGGACAGCTATAAGGTCGCACAACCCAGGACGGGCATTGCGCCCGTGTCCTGTGGATCGGATCCAGATCTCGTTTCGGGCGGCCGCAATGTGGCGGCCGGCCAAGGGAATCAAGGGGGAATCAATTGCAAGGAAATAGAAGAAACCGGAGGATGCGGTCGAAGGTGGGCAGGAGCCGGCTCTTCAGGACGCTCGGCGTGGCTGCGTCGGCGGGCGCTCTCCTGGCTGCCTGCGGCTCGAGCTCGTCGGCTAGCTCCAGTGGTGGGAGCGGCGCAAGCTCAAAGCCCATCGTGATCGGCATCTCGCTTCCGCTCGGAGGCGACTTTTCGGCTGACGGGCTTGCCTTCAAGCAGGGGTATCAGCTCTGGGCCGATAACGTCAACGCGCACGGGGGGATTCTCGGGCGCAAGGTTCAGCTGAAGATCGTCTCGGACAACTCCGACCCCGCTCAGGCGCAGACTGATTACCAGCAGCTGATAACGGTCGATCACGTCGATTTGACCTTCGGCCCCTTCTCGACGCTGCTTACCATCCCGGCTGCCAAGGTGGCTGCCCGTTACGGGTACGCGATGATCGAGGGCGCCGGCGGAGGACCAACCGTCTTTGCCCAGGGCCTGCACAACGTCTTTGACGTCTCGGCTCCGGTGGCCAATGCGATGGTGCCCTTCGCCAAGTGGCTGGCTTCGCTGCCGCCGAGCCAGCGGCCCAAGACGGCCGCCTACCCGACCTCCAATGACCCCTTCACCGAGCCACAGATTCTGCTCGCAAAGAAGATCATGGAGGCCGCGGGGATAAAGACGGTCTACTTCAACGTCTTCGGAGCCGAGGTCACCGACTTCACGCCTATCGCCAGTGCCGTGGCCGCCACCAACGCAGACGTCGTGATGCTGGGCTCGGTGGACGTTCCGACTGCCGCGGCCTTCATCCAGGACTTCGCCCAGCAGCATTACAACCCCAAGGCGTTCATAGCCACCGGAGGTCCCGACCAGGGCAGCCAGTTCATCCAGGCCGTCGGCCAGTCGAATGCCAACGGGACCATGGTGCCCAACACCTGGTATCCCGGTGCCAAGACACCCGGTTCCGCGGCACTGGTGCAGGCTTACATCGCCAAGTACGGCGGAAACGCCTCTGCGGTTAGCGCCGACGTGGCGGAGGCCTATTCGGTGGGCCAGGTGACCCAGCAGGCCATCGAGCACGTGGGCAAGGTGAACAACCAGGCCATCATCAGCTATCTCCACAGCGGGGTCACGCTGACCTCGGTGCAGGGGCCGGTCAAGTTCAACTCCCTCGGCGAGAACACGGCCGCGCTGATATTCGGCTTCCAGTGGGTGAACGGCAATTTCCAGCAGGTTCTGCCTCTGAGCGATCCGGCGTCCTCCGGGCTCCAGTACCCCAAGCCGAATTGGGGCGCGTGATCTGAATGGTTACCGATTTCATCCGTGCCGTCATCGACGGTGTGCTATCGGGCAGCGTGTACGCGCTGATGGCGGCAGGGCTTACCCTGATCTTCGGTGTGATGGAGGTCATCAACATCGCTCAGGGCATCCTGGTCATACTCGGCGCGTACCTTAGCTACGTCCTCTCGGTCCATCTGGGAATCGACCTCTTCGCCGGCCTGATCATCACCATTCCGGTGATGTTCATCCTCGGAGTGGGGATTCAGTGGGGCTTGATGAGCCGTCTCGGCGAGCGTGAAAAGGTGTCGATGTCGATACTTGTGACCTACGCCGTGGCGATCATCCTCGAGGGGGCATTGGACTTGATCTTCGGTCCGAGCTATCAGCAGCTGAGCGCCTGGTACGTCAACAAATCGATGCATGTGCTGGGGTTTTACCTCCCCTACATCTACGTTTTCGGCTTCCTGCTTGCCGTGGTCCTCTTGGGCGCCCTCTACTTCATCCTTTACCGGACGGAGTTCGGACGCAGCCTGCGGGCCGCACAGCAGAACCGGACGGCGGCACGGCTGATCGGTATCGATGTCAACCGGGTCTCGGCCATCACCTTCGGAATCGGGGTGGCGGTGACAGCCGCGGGCGGGATGGTGTTCGGGGCGACCACCTCTTTCAACGCCAACTCGAGCGCCGACCTCATCTCCCGCCTCCTCACCATCATCATCCTTGGTGGGATGGGCAGCATCGGCGGGGCGATGGGGGCTTCGGTACTGATGCTGGTGATCGAGGCCCTGGTGTCCACCTTCTGGTCTCCCACCTGGGCGACGCTCGTCTTCTACGCGGTACTGGTGGTGGTGCTGGCAATACGGCCCACCGGTCTCTTCGGGCAGAAAGCAGTGAGGGCTCAGTAGTGGCAATCCTAAGTGCCAAGGCCAAGCCAATCTCCAAGGGGAAGGCGGCGGTCGTCGTGGCCGCCATCGCGGTGATCGCCGTTTTCCCCTTGGTGTTCACCAACCCGGCCGTGACCGAGATAGCGATATTCGCCCTCATGTTCATGGCCACCTCCGAGGCCTGGAACGGCTTTGCCGGCTGGTCCGGATACTTCTCCCTGGGCCACGCCGTCTTCTTCGGGGTGGGCGCCTACACCTTTGCAATCATCGCCAACGACTACAAGCTGCCCGCTGGATCAGGGCTCTTCCTGCTGATGCCGGTGGCCGGGGTGGTGGCGATGGTGGCGGCCGTGCTGGTCGGCGCCGTTGCACTCCGGACCAAGCGCCACACCTTTGTGGTCATCACCATCGGCGTCTTCTTCATCTTCCAGCTGCTCGGCTACAACCTTTCGATAACCGCGGGAGCCTCGGGTCTGCAGGTGCCCACGCCTTACAACTGGAACGCCGCCACTTTCAACAACCCCTTCTACTACGCGGCGGCGATCCTGCTCGGCTTCACCGTCGGCCTGTATTGGATCATCCGGCGCTCGGCCTTCGGGCTGCAGCTCCTGGCCATCCGTGACGATGAGGAGCGGGCAAAGGGCCTGGGCGTGCCGGTTTGGCGTGTCAAGCTCTCGGCCTTTGTGATCTCCTCCTTCCCCGTCGGAATGGCAGGAGCGCTCTTCGCCTTCTTGATCGGCCAGATCTATCCCAATACGGTCTTCAACCCTCTCTTCGACCTCTCCTGGGCCCTGATGACCCTGGTCGGAGGGATCGGCACCATCGCCGGCCCGCTGCTCGGCGGGGTGGTGCTGGAGTCGGTGCAGCAATACCTCAACCTGTATCTCTCGAATGCGGACATCTACCTGATCGTCTACGGGGTGGTGTTCCTGGCGGTCATGTTCTGGATGCCCCGGGGCGTCGTGCCCACCGTGGGCGATGCGCTTCGCCGGAGGCGCGGCGCAGGCGAAGCAACCATCGCTGCCACAAATAATGGCGGCACGGACTCCTCGTCGGAGGGTAAGGCCACTGGATCCTTGGCCGGTGTGGTTCAGGAGGGCGGGAAGTGACCGCGCTGCTCGAGGTTTCCGGGATCGAGAAGTCCTTCGGCGGCATACGCGCGCTGAATGGTTGCAGCCTGACTGTTGAAAGGGGTATGATCCACGGCCTGATCGGCCCGAACGGCTCCGGAAAGACGACTCTTTTTAATGTGTTGACCGGGTACGAGAATCCCGACGCCGGAGAAGTGCGCCTAGATGGTGTGGTGATCACCGGAATCGGGCCGGGCAAGGTGTTCCGGCTGGGGATAGGGCGGACTTTCCAGCTCACCAGGGTATTCATCCGGTTGTCGGTGCTGGACAACATGCTCATCGCCGCCCAGCATCAGCACAAGTGGCTTAGGTCGGCGCTTCGCAGCCCCGGCCAAGGGGGAGAGCGTGCCAAGGCGATGGAGCTGCTCGATTTCGTCGGCATCGCCAGGCTGGCCGAGCTTGAGGCCGGCGCCCTCTCCTACGGGCAGCGCAAGCTGCTGGAGTTGGCGTATCTGCTGATGGCCGACCCGGACGTGCTGCTCCTCGACGAGCCGGCCGGAGGGGTGAATCCCACCCTCATCAACCAGCTGGCTGACAAGATCAAGGAGCTTAATTCCGCCGGCAAGACCATACTGGTGGTCGAGCACAACATGGAATTCGTAATGGGTATATGCGGCCGGATCACGGTGATGCATCAGGGGCGGGCGCTCCTGACCGACGTCCCTGCTGCGGTGCGCAGCGACCCGAGGGTGCTGGACGCATACCTGGGAGGCGCCGAGGATGAGGGCCTGGAGGCGGAAGCCGTCCGGACCGAGGGAGGCTCGAAGTGAGCGGCGGCGATGTGATGCTCTCACTGAGCGGGGTCTTTGCCGGCTATGGCGGCGGGGACGTGTTGCAGGGTGTGGAGTTCGAGGTTTACAAGGGCGGGATCACCTGCATCGTCGGGCCTAACGGTGCCGGGAAGTCCACCCTGCTGGCCACCATCACCGGCCTCTTGAAGCCACGTCTTGGGGAGGTTCATCTCAATGGCGAGTCGATCGGCGGGCTCTCCCCGCGGGCGGTGCTTTCGCGTGGCGTTGTGCTGGTCCCGCAGAATCACTCGCTCTTCCCCGACATGACGGTCTACGAGAACGTCGAACTCGGTGCCTACACCCTGAAGGATCGGCAGCTGGCACGCGAGCGGCTGGAGAAGATCGCGGAGATGTTCCCGGTGGTTCGCGCCAAGGGCAAGGAGAAGGCCGGGTCGCTCTCGGGTGGCCAGCAGCGCCTTGTCGAATTCGCGCGCTGCCTGATGCTAGACCCGTCGCTGGTTATCCTCGACGAGCCCTCCATGGGTCTGGATCCACGCACACTGCACGACGTTTTTGCCACCGTGAGGGCGATGAACCAGGAAGGGAGAACCATCCTCCTGGTTGAGCAGAACGCGAAAGCAGGCCTAAAGGCCTCGTCGCACGGAGTGGTGCTGGAAAACGGGAAGGTTCGCCTGCGTGGTACCGGGCGGGAGGTCCTCGACCACCCGGAGATCGCGGCCCTGTATCTGGGCGGCTCGGTCGAAGCGCCGAGCGGCGTGAAGTGAGTGCGAGCCGGGCAAGTGGCGCCGGGGCTTCGGCATCGCGGAGAGGTTTGAAACCGTGAGCGGTACCGATGTCCACGTGCACTTCGTGCCTGCCGGGCTGGCCGGCGACGGCAGCGATTGGCGCCCGGAGCTGGTTGCGCATTCCCACGGCCCGTCAACGGTGCGCCTGCAGGGGCGGGTGATCGACTCGGTGGTGGATGAGTTCTGCGATCTCGATGCGATCGTCGATGCGTCCCAAGCAAGGGGCGTGGATCGCCTGGTGCTCTCGCCCTGGGTTTCGCTCATCCCGGCTGCAAGCCCGGCCGAGGAGGCTGCAGAGGTTTGCCGTCTCCACAACCAGGCCATGGCCGAGACCATCGCCGGGCGTGGAGGGCAGATCGCGGCGATGGCGATGGTGCCGATCCAGCATGGCGAGGTTGCCATGGAGGTTGCCGAGGAGGCTCTCGAGCTGGGGCTGAACGGGGTGGAGCTCATGGCCACCTACGGAGCCAGGACGCTCGGGGATCCGGCGATGGGGGAGTTCTTCACCTTCGCAGCCGCGCGTGGTGTGCCCGTCTTCGTCCATCCCTCCACCCGGGGGCTGGACCTGCCCGCCTTCGCCCCGCACTACCTTTGGAACTCGGTGGCGAATCCGGTGGAGACGGCGATGGCCGCTGCGGGGCTGGTTCTCTCCGGCACCTTGCAACGCCACCCGGAGCTGAAGGTGGTTCTGGCTCACGGGGGCGGAGCGCTTCTCTCGGTCTGGGATCGCATCGGGCACTCCTGGGAGGTCCGCCCGGAGGCGAAGGCGGACCTTGGCGAACACCCCGGAGCGAGCCTGGCGAGGCTGTACGTCGATTCGGTCGTGCACTCTCCTGATCAGCTCGGGGCCCTGGTCCACAAGCTGGGAGCCGGGCACGTCCTCCTTGGCAGCGACTGGCCCTTCGACATGGGACTGAAGGATCCGGTGGGCCTGGTCGAGTCAGCCGGCCTATCGGATCCCGAGAGCGCGGCGATCCTGGTGGGAAACGCCCGTTCCATCTACGGCATATGAATCGAAGCGAATTCGAGAGTAGCCCCGGGCTTCCGGGCAAAATGGAAGAGGTGAGCTGACATGGGTTCTGGATTGGTGCCTTCGCCGGGCAGGATGGCGGTTGACTTCGAGGAGCGCGTCAACTTCGACCGGCTACGTGACTACAGGCTCGGGCGTGTTCGCGCGGCCCTGGATGCATCCGAGCTCGGAGCGCTCCTGTGCTTCGACATCAACAATATTCGCTATACCACCTCCACTCAGATTGGGGAGTGGGCGCGGGACAAGGTCGCCCGCTACTCGCTGATCACCCGAGGGGGCGATCCGGTCATCTGGGACTTCGGTTCGGCGGCAAAGCATCATCGCATTTACGCACCCTGGCTGGAGCCGTCCAACTCGCGCGCGGGAATGCTCGGCCTGCGTGGATCGGTCGCTCCGGAGGCGGGCTTCTTCGATCGCGCCGCCCAGGAGATCAAGGCGATGCTGGACGAGGCGGACGTGGGGAACGCGCCGCTCGGAGTGGACATCGCCGAGCTTCCCATGGTCTTCGCACTTCAGCGCGCCGGCATCGAGGTGCGCGATGCGCAGCAGGTGATGCTGAACGCGCGGGCCGTCAAGTCCAACGACGAGATAATGCTGCTCTCCACCTCTGCAGCCATGGTCGACGGTGCCTACCAGTTGATTTCGGAGATCCTGAAACCGGGCGTGCGCGAGAACGAGATCGTGGGCGCGGTCAACGAGTACCTTTACGGTGCGGGATCCGACGATGTGGAGGCGATAAACGCGGTATCGGGTGAGCGCTGCAGCCCCCATCCGCACAACTTCTCGGATCGCATCATCCGCCCCGGCGACCAGGCGTTCTTTGATATCATCCAATCCTACAACGGCTATCGGACCTGCTATTACCGGACCTTCGGGGTCGGTCGTGCGACGACGGCTCAGCGTGACGCCTACAAGAAGGCGCGCGAGTGGATCGATGTGGCGATCGAGATGGTCAAGCCCGGCCTGACCACCGACCAGATTGCCCGTGCCTGGCCAAAGGCCACCGAGTTCGGCTTTGACAACGAGATGGAGGCCTTTGGGCTGCAGTTCGGGCACGGACTCGGGCTGGCTCTGCACGAGCGGCCCATCATCTCCCGGCTCAACTCCCTCGAACACCCGGTCCGGCTGGAGGAGGGCATGGTCTTCGCATTGGAAACCTACTGCCCCGCCTCGGACGGCTACTCGGCGGCCCGCATCGAGGAGGAGATAGTGGTAACCGCCGAAGGGCCGAAGGTGATCACCCTCTTCCCCGCGGAAGAGCTTTTCGTGGCCAACGAGTATTGAGACGCCGCGGGCCGGCGATTCCGCCCGGACCAGAAAGGAGCGAATCTTGTCCATGACCCACACCACCGGCGAGCCGACTCAGCCCACAGGGGCGCCTCCATCGCTGCAAGTGCGACTGGCCCTCTATCGGAGGATGGTCGAGCTGCGCCTCTTCGAGAAGCGCGTCTACGACGTCTTCTTGCAGGGGCTGGTCAAGGGTACCACCCATCTCTCGTTGGGGGAGGAGGCGATTTCGGCTGCTTACGGGGAGGCGATGCGTAAGGACGACTGGACCTTTGCCACCTACCGCGGCCACGCGCATACCCTCTCCCGCGGTGTGCCAATGGCTCCAATCATGGCCGAGCTCATGGGTCGCCGGGGCGGCCTCATGGCCGGCAAGGGCGGCTCCATGCACCTGACCTCCGTTGAGCATGGGATGATGGGCTCCTACGCCATCGTCGGGGCGCATCTGCCCATCGCCAACGGGGCGGCCTTCTCGGCCAAGTACCGCAAGAGCGGGCAGGTGGCTGTGTGCTTCTTTGGAGACGGCACCACCAACATCGGCGCGTTCCACGAGGCGCTCAACTTTGCCGCGGTGTGGAAGCTGCCGATCGTATTCGTTTGCGAGAACAACCTCTACATGGAGTACACCGCCATCTCGGCAGTCACTGCGGTGGAGCATCCCGCGGCCGACCGTGCAGGCGCTTACGGGCTCGAGAGGATCCTGGTGGACGGCAACGACGCCGACGCCATGTACGAGACGGCGGCACGAACCCTGGAGCGCGCCCGCTCGGGCGAAGGGCCATCGCTGGTCGAGGCGCTGACCTATCGGCACGCGGGGCACTCACGCGCCGATCCGGGCAAGTACCGTCCCGACCACGAGGTGGCGGAGTGGATGAAGCGCGACCCCATCGACGTCTATCGTGCGCGGCTGCTTTCCCAGGGCGTGGAGGCCTCGGTGCTCGAACAGATCGACAGGGACGTTGCTGCCGCGGTAGACGTTGCCACAGAGGTCGCGAAGGCCTCACCACCGCCCGGTGAGGACCTGATCATGAAGGATCTATGGAGCGATGGGAGTTCGACATGGCGGAACTGAGCTTGAGAGAGGCGGTTGGGCGTGCGATAGCCCAGGAGATGCGCCGCGACCCCAACGTGATCTTCATGGGCGAGGACGTGGCCGCCGCGGGCGGTGTCTTCAAGGCAACCGTGGGCCTGCTTGAGGAGTTCGGCCCGGAGCGGGTCATCGATACGCCCATCAGCGAGCAGGCGATTCTCGGCGCCATCATGGGCGCGTCCATGACCGGCCTGCGCCCCATTGCGGAGATCATGTACAGCGACTTCTTCGCCGTCTGCTGGGACCTTGTGGTCAACCAGATGGCCAAGACCCGCTACATGACCAACGGGCAGGTATCCCTTCCCCTGGTCATGAAGACAGGTAACGGGGGAGGTCTACGCTTCGGCGCCCAGCACTCCCAGTCGATCGAGAACTGGGCCATGGCGGTGCCTGGCATAAAGGTGGTGATGCCCTCCACCCCGCGCGACCTGGTCGGGCTTTTTGCCTCCTCGGTGAGGGACGACGACCCGGTGGTATTCCTGGAGCAGAAGGCGCTCTATGCAACCAAAGGTGAGGTCGAGGACGGCGAGATAGTGGAGCCCCTCGGCAAGGCGGCAATCCGCCGCCAGGGCGGTGATGCCACCATCGTCACCATAGGCACCATGGTCCCACGGGCGCTGGAGGCGGCAGATCGTCTCCAGCAGGTTGAGGGGATCTCCTGCACTGTCATCGACCTGCGCACTCTTATCCCTCTTGATGCTGCTTGCGTGCTGGACACGGTATCGGCCACTGGCCGACTCTTCACTGTCGAGGAGAATCCGCGCGTGCTAGGTTGGGGGGCCGAGATCGCCTCGATCGTTGCCGACGAGATCTTTTACGACTTGGACGGTCCGCTTGTGCGCATCGCCACGCCGTACATCCCCTTGCCGGCAGCCGGCGAACTCGAGGACAAGACGATCCCCTCGGTAGATGCGATCGTTGAGACGATACGGAAACGGATGGGCTGAATGACTACAAGCGAACTGCCCAAGGACTTGGGCCTGGACCTTTATGTTGGCGGCGGCTTTGCGCCGAGCGCCGAAGGCGGGAGGTTCGAGGTCGTGGATCCGGCAACCGGTGGAACGATCGCCGAGGTCTCCAACGCCACCGTGGCCGACGCCAAGGCGGCGGTGGATGCGGCCTGGGCCGCGCTTCCCGGATGGGCCGCCACGGCTCCGCGCCAGCGTGGCGAGGCATTGCGGCGCGCCTTCGAGATCATGCGCGATCGCGGCGAGGAGATCTCGAGGCTGATGGTCCTCGAGAACGGCAAGGCGCTTCCCGACGCCCGTGCGGAGACGGCGTACGCGGCGGAGTTCTTCCGCTGGTACTCCGAGGAGGCCGTGCGCATGAGTGGCGAAATCGTCACCGCGCCCAACGGCGGGAATAACATCCTGGTGCTCAGGCGCCCGATTGGTGTGTCGGTACTGGTCACGCCCTGGAATTTCCCGGCTGCCATGGCGACCCGCAAGATTGGCCCCGCCTTGGCGGCGGGTTGCACCGTGATTCTGAAGCCCGCTTCGGACACCCCGCTGACGGCGCTGCTCATGGCATCGATCCTGGAGGAGGCCGGAGTGCCGGCCGGAGTGGTGAACGTGATCCCTTCCCGGCGCTCGGGCGATGTGGTTGCGGCGATGCTGGCTGACCCGAGAGTGCGCAAGCTTTCCTTCACCGGCTCGACCGAGGTTGGCCGCAGCCTGCTGCACAAGGCCGCGGAGTCCATCGTCAACTCCTCGATGGAGCTGGGCGGGAACGCGCCCTTCCTCGTTTTCGACGACGCCGACATGGACGAAGCCATCAAGGGGGCCATGGTCGCCAAGATGCGCAACGCGGGTGAGGCATGCACCGCCGCCAATCGCTTCTACGTTCAGCGCAAGGTGGCGGACGAATTCACGCGACGCCTCTCGGCCGCAATGGGCGCCCTGCGCATAGGGCACGGCCTGGCGGAGGGAACCGAGGTTGGCCCGCTCATCAACCTGAACGCCCGAATCAAGGTCGAGGAGTTGATCCAGGGTGCGTTGGACGCAGGTTCCAAAGTCTCACTCGGAGCTCGCCAGATTGGCGGCGCCGGCTACTTCTACGAGCCCACGGTTCTCGCCGATGTCCCGCCTGACGCGGGCATCCTCAAGGAGGAGATCTTCGGCCCGGTGGCTCCCATCGTTGCCTTTGACTCGGATGACGAGGCGATCGCCATGGCCAATGACACCGTGTTCGGCCTGGTCTCCTACGTCTACACCGGCGATATGCGCCGCGGCATGCGCGTCTCGGAGGCGCTCGAGTCCGGGATGGTCGGCCTCAACCGTGGCCTGGTTTCGGATCCGGCTGCGCCGTTCGGCGGGGTGAAGCAAAGCGGCCTCGGCCGCGAGGGCGGACATGACGGCCTACTCGAGTTCACTGAAAGCAAGTACATAGCGACCAGCTGGTAGAGGCTGTCGCTAAGCGGCTCTTCTCGAGGGCCGGCTCCTCCGCGATGGATCCGCGAGGGGCCGGCCTTTCTGCATCCATTGGGCGACCGCTCGATCTCACTCCGCGGCTGGCTCACCGAAAGCCTTACTCGAGTGCGCTCGATTGTAATTACATGCTAAAGTTTTTGAGTTGCATAACGACATTGGGCAGCTCACGCTGAGTGATGTCGGATAGACGTACGGTCGCAGCCGGCGGCCGCCATGAGTTTTCAGGATTGTCAGTGCGGCCGCGGGCCGTGCGCTAGGCAGTTCGCTTGGTTCGGCGCTTTAGGGTCGCGCCGTCCGGACGTGGGATCGCAAAGATGAATAGTGGCTCCGCCCATGCAGTGAAGGGCGAGGTTGTAGACCTCGCTCCGGATATCTATCGCCAGCGGCTCGTGATCGAAGGCATCCCCGCTGCACCGATCAACGACGCACAGATTGTCGCCTACTTGCGCGATTTGGGCACTGTCTGTGGCATGAAGGTGCTAACCGATCCGGTGACCCACCTCTCCGAGACCTACGGTTGGGCCGGCTGGGTTCACTGGGAGACCTCCGGCGCGCATTTCTACGCCTGGGACACGCCGCGCCTCTTTTTCAGTGTGGACGTTTACACCTGCAAGCCATTTGACGCGGCGGTTGCGGCAGAGTTCACGCG
>JAJYNL010000009.1:2039-6741 GCA_021786375.1 Actinomycetes bacterium | reverse complement strand
AGAATCAGTCGCGCAGTGCGGACTGTAGTGCTAAATGGCGCGCACGTTCTGGGCTTCGAGTCCCTTGCGGCCCTGGGCCACATCGAACTCGACCTGCTGGCCCTCCTGGAGGGCCCTGTAGCCGTCGCCTACCACTTTGGAGTAGTGCACAAAGACGTCTTCGTCCCCGTTGCTAGGGGCGATAAACCCGAAGCCCTTCTCGCTATTGAAAAATTTCACTGTTCCGGTTGCCATGTTCCTAAGATTCCTTTTGTTGTACCCGTTGTTATACCAGTTGTGCCGACCGATGTCGGGGTCGATTGCTCCGAGAAGGGTTGACCAGAAAGAATTTCTGTTGACGACCCCCGCAGCCCTGCGACTTAGTTCGATCAACGCAGTTCTACCGGCGTGCCTAGTACTACCAATCTAGGAGCCGTTGGCTCTCGGGCATGCCGAAAGAGCCCAAGGCATTTTCGGGCCGACCAATACATCAAGACCGCAGCCGCCTCCGCGTAGGGCCGTCGCAGGTCACTTGCCCACGCATCCGGTTGAGTCGACCCAGCTTCAGCACGGCGCTGGATCATGCGACTCTGTCCGAAACCATTGTGATGCATCTTCAGGGCGCTGTGCGGTGGGCGCCAATTAGAACGGCCAGCCAGTTCCCCCCTCCCTGGGAAGGTGTAGGTCGATTGGGCCTGCAGGGATCAACTCCTGTAGGCCCCTCGGGCCGTGCTTCTGGAGCTGTACTTGGATAGGACTTCGGCTTCCCGCCGCCCCAGCTGCGAACTCACATCAACGGTGCGGACCCGGTCCTGTAGTCCCGAAATCCCAATTCTTTGCTAGACAGGTACGACGTGCTCGTTGCGACGGGGAGAACCGACACCCCGTCGATTGGGGAGGTATATCCGTGTTATCCCGCAAAGCGACCAGGTCCGAGCAGGGAATTGATCCCTCGCTCGCCCCCGTCTACAGCGCCCGAGATCTCTCCGAGGAAATCCCCCGCTATCGCCTGCCCGAGCGGCCATCCTCACCGCGCGTCGTGGCGCAGCTCATCGAGGACGAACTGAATCTCGATGGCAACGCGTCGCTCAACCTTGCCAGCTTCGTGACAACTTGGATGGAGCCAGAGGCGGAATCACTCATGGCCCGCACGCTCTCCAAGAACTTCGTCGATGCGGAGGAGTACCCCCAGACCGCCGAATTGGCCTACCGGTGTGTAAACATGATTGCCGATCTCTTCCATGCGCCCGAGGAGACAGGAGCGACCGGGACCGCGACCGTTGGCTCTTCCGAAGCAATTCACTTGGCAGGTCTCGCCATGAAGTGGCGATGGAAGAAGCAGCGCGGAGCCGCAGCCGGATCTGCGACCCCGAACATCGTCATGGGCGCAAACGTGCAGGTTTGTTGGGAAAAATTCGCACGCTACTTCGAAGTCGAACCCCGGTATGTGCCGATGACCCCTACTCGATATGTGCTCAGCGTCGATGAGGCGCTCAGCCTGGTGGACGAGAACACAATCGGCGTAGTGGGGATCCTCGGCTCAACCTACACAGGCGAGTACGAACCGATCCAAGAACTCGCATCGGCGCTCGATCAGCTCCAGGACGAACGCGATCTCGATGTTCCGATCCACGTTGACGCGGCCTCGGGCGGCTTCGTCGCGCCGTTTAACAGCCCCGAGCTGACATGGGACTTCCGCCTCCGGCGCGTGAAGTCAATCAACACCTCGGGCCACAAGTACGGCTTGGTTTACCCGGGCATTGGCTGGTCGCTATGGCGTGAGGCCGAACTGTTGCCCGACGAACTCATCTTTCACGTCAACTACCTCGGCGGGGATCACCCCACCTTCAACCTCAACTTCTCGCGCGGCTCCTCCCAGATCGTCGCCCAGTACTACAACCTGCTGCGCCTGGGGCGCCAGGGCTATGCCAAGGTTATGAGCGCACTCACCTCAACCGCAACCTGGATCAGCTCCGAGCTACAGGCAACCGGCAGGTTTACCATCTTGTCCAAGACCGACGCCCTTCCCGTCGTGTGTTTCCGGCTCGCCTCCGAAGAATCCTGGACCGTCTTCGACCTCTCGGCAGCGCTTCGCGAGCGAGGCTGGATCGTCCCCGCGTATACGCTTGCGCCGAATGCATCTGAAATCGCCGTCCTTCGCATCGTCGTGCGTGAAGGACTTGGAAGAGACGTAGCCGAGACGCTACTCTCAGACATCCGCGCGGCGATCGAACGGCTTGACGCGGGACATGTTCCCGCGCCGCCGGTAAGACGAGGCAAGGGCGCGGGTTCTACCAGTCACGTTCGCCGTCACCACAACCCTGGCCATGGGGTCTGCTGAGGAACGCACCCGCGGATCTTCGGGCCGACCATCGCATTCCCCCCGATGGCGACGGTATCCCACCCAGGGACCTGAACCGTTGCGTAATCTGATTCACCTGCCGCTTCCAGGGAGAACGGGCCTAGTAGCCACCCCTCCCATGGTGGCGGATGCGTCGGGAAAGCCGGTGCAGAGGCTCGCGGCTGAGGGAAAGAGGCCCCACGCCACCGACACCTGATCGATCGGCTGGGCCGGCTCATCTCCGGTACGGAGTCTGCATGAACCCCAATCCGGCCATCCGTGTGCAGGCGGCCTGCGCTCGGCTGATCGATGCGGGCCGGACGGTCACCTTCACCGCTGTGGCGGCTCGGACCGGCATCGCCAATGCCGCTATCAACAGCCGCCCGAACTGCGCACGATCGTCACAGGCCGATGACCTACACGCTTTCGGGCCGGCTGATTCGCCCTGGGAGGGCCCTACAGAGGTCATGTCCCTCTTCCGCCGAGGTCGTTGACCAGGTCGTGGAACACTTCACGTGCGATGAATCGCTTCAAGCAGCAAATGACGTCCATCTTTGACAGCCCCTCCGCCTGCCGATCGGCCATGTAGTCGATAGTTCTCTGGTCGTAGCGAAGGCGGCACGCGGCGATCAAGTGCAGTGATCTGTTCGCCTGACGATCCTCACCACGATGCAGACGCATGCGATGCGTCTGACCTGATGATGGCGGAATCGGTGCCACACCGCACAGTCTGGCAAACGCCGCCTCTGAGCTCAGCCGGTCGATGTTCGCGCAGCCTGGGCGGGATCCCGCACGAGCTCGGGCCGGGCCTCCGCCGCAGCCATGACCGCGGCGATCGGATCCCTCCCGTCACGCCAGCCCTCGGAGGGGCCGGAGAACATTATCATGACCCGCTGGGGCGTTCCTGCTCACGAGCTTCGGGCTCTTTTGAGTCGGCGACAGTGCGGGAGTCGGGGGCGCACCCGCCGGGCAGCGACCCGGCGATCCCGGTCCTGATCGGGCTCTTCGCCGCCGTCACGCTCACCGCGGCGCGTTGACGACGTTCATCGCGCGGGCACAGACTGGCCACCAGGTGCTCGATGCCCACGACCAGTCGAGCGCCGGGCCTGGCACCACCGACGTCGCCGAGATCCTCGCGCAATGATCAACACGGCTGCCCGCGGGCTGTTCGCTTTCGGCAGCTTCTGGTGGGACGTCCTCGTCGGCATCACATTCGCGCTGTGCCACGAGCACGCCCTCACCATCGTCGCCCTGCGCTCGGTTGCGCTCGGCCTCCTGCGTGTCGCTGATCCTCGGTATTGGGGCGCCTCGATGGCCAAGGGGCTACACCCCCGATGCGGGGTCAGCGCGAGCTACGCGAACACAATATCGGCGAGGAGCCTCGGGAGATCCGGAAGTCACCCGAAGCCGAGCGCCACGAGTTCGCAGGAAACGCCGGGGCCAATGGCGAGTCTTGCCAAAGATAGAGCCTGTTCTTCGGCGAGACCGGGCGCGAACACTCATCGCCGGGCCGAGACGTCAAGAGCTTGCCGTCGCAACGTTCTTTGGGGTACTTGCTGAAGTTTTTGGTACAGACCGCGCGACGCCGGCGGTCTTCTCGGGGCTGCGTCGATAAGCGTGTCGGCGTACACCCGCTGGCCGGGCGAGTCAGCATGCGGGCTTTCCAGCTTCTCCGAGCGGCAGCACTCGATTGGATATGAACACCTGTACGGGAGCTCGTGAAAGCAGTCGCCGCAGTCGCACGGACTTGTCGGCGCGCAGGACGGCGGCCACCGGAGTGACCGCCGTCCGATGCGCTGCCGCCTGCTCAGCGGCTGGTGCAGGCCGCCGGGATGGCCGGCAGGTTGCCGGCATCAGGGTAGGCGTTCGGGCCCTGCGGGCCGTAGAGAGGGATGCATGGCGGGTTGGCTTGGGGGTGGCGGAAGTCAAACAGGCTCATTAGATCCCCGATGGCAGGCCGATTGACAGGGACGTACGGGTTGGTTCCAGACATCACCGGGTCGGGCAGGTTGTCGAGGCTGGTGGAGCTCAGCGTGGGCAGACCCCAGTTGGCCTCGATGAACTTCACTACCGACACGTGGTCGTTGTAGGTGTGGGAGACGTGCCCCGCGGTCGTATATGGAGAGATGACCATCATCGGGACCCGGGTTCCGTCCCCGAAGTAGTCGAGCGGCTGGATGTAGCCTTGGTCGTAGTACGCGCCCCCCTCGTCGAAGGTGACGAAGATGGCGGTGTGCCGGAACAGGCTGGGCTTGGCGATGATCGAGTCAGCCACTCGGGTGACGAAGTTCTCGAAGGCCGCCAGCGTCGAGTAGCCGGGGTGCCCATCGTTGGGCCCGGCGGGCTTGACGTAGGAGACGGCCGGCAGGTGCCCGGCGGCCA
>JAJYNL010000009.1:0-1926 GCA_021786375.1 Actinomycetes bacterium | reverse complement strand
TTGCCGTTGTTCCACCCCTGCCCGAAGTATCCCCATGACAGGTGGTGCGACTGCAAATCGTCGGCGATGGTCGGGAATGTCTGGGGCGGCACGGTATAGGGGTTCTTCGCCAGGTTCGCCGGCGTGCCGTTGGGGTTATAGCCGGGGTTGTAGTTGTTGAGCAGGTAGTAGGCACCCGGCGTGCAGTCGCCGTTACGGTACGGCGTGTAGGTCAGCGCCGCCAGGTAACTGTCGATCGAGGCCACACCGGGAGCCTTGGGGTCGGCGCATTCGGTGTAGCTGCCACCCGAGTAGCCGTCCTGGGAGTAGTAGTTGTTGGTTCCCGGCATCGGGTTGGGGTTCTCGATCTGCGGGGCCGGCGGGGTGGCCAGCTGCCCGTTGCTATTGCGGTACACGGCGACGTTGGCGTCACCGATGGCGATGTGGTTGGCCCCTGTTCCGCCCATGATCGCCTGGTGGTAGTTGTCCGACATGGCATAGTGGTTGCCGATGAAGGCGAAGGCGGGGGCGTCGCCGGCGGCCATGTTGTAGTAGCCCATCTCCACCGCCCCCTGGTCGGTGGGCTGCGCGGTACCGTTACCGTCTCCGGCGGTCTGGTGCACCCAGGTCCACAGCCGGTTGTTGCCCTTGTTCACCTGCTGCCACATCTGGTAGAAGCGGTGCAGTGGATCGCCGACGTAGGCGCCTGTCTGGCAGGCCGACGAGCTGTGAGGCTCGAAGAACGGCACGTAGTGGGTGATTTGGTAGGGGCCGTTAGGCAGGTCGGCGGGGAAGCGGCTGTCGGGGGAGTTGGTCGGCTGTTGCCCGTCACATGCCGAGTTGACGTACGTGGTGTTGGGCTGGGGCAGGCTGGAGTACGGCTTGTCGAGCGGCGGGGCGATGGAGTAGCGCCCGGGGGTGGTGGTGGTGTCGGTGGCCGTGTACTGCGTTGCTTTCGACGCGTCGGGTCCCAGGGTGCCCTTGGTGGTCACGATGCCCTGCGAAACCAGGTTGTCGACGCTGTTGCCGGGCTTGGGCAGGTAGGTGCCGAAGACGTTGTCGAAGCTGTGGTTCTCCCCGATGATAACCACCACGTGGTGGATAGGGGTACGCGCCGGGGGTGCGGCCATGGCCTCCACAGCCAGCCGATTGGACGCGTCAGCCGCCGCCGGCTGTGCGGTGGCGACGGCAGTGAGGGGAATCAGTCCAAGCACCGCGCCGGCTGTCGCCAGACGCCACCGGCGCGGGCCTCGGGAATGAGTCTCAGACTGTGGTTTCATGATGAGTCCTCCTGAGTCGGGTCTTGGTCGTGCCGCCCATGGGGTGCGATCGGCCCGGAAGCTACAACCGGCTCCTCACGCCTCCCGGTGCCGCTACCAGACCCGGCATGGGCCGTGGTACAGCGGCGTGCTCAGCATGGCAGAGGAGGGTTGCCGCTCCGTGACAGCTCCTTCAATAGCGCATGAACTGTTGGCGAAATGTTGCGGACCCCGAGCACCGGCAGTATCGGCCGTAGCGCAGTGGAGCCATCCGGTTAATCCTGCTCGCTAGTTCATCCGTGCCGGCGCCATCGCCTGGTCTGGCCCAGCGGCCCGGGCGCTCGCGAACTGGCCCAGGAGCTTGCGGAGCGCGGCCGGACCCAAGACCGTCCGAATGGAAGCATTCATCTGACTGAAATGTCGGGTTGATCTCCACTTCACTGCGTCTCGGCATGGTTGCCAGCGGTCCTTCGCTCCAACGAGGAAAACCATGGTGCAAAGAGGCAAGCTCGGAGTCGCGCTCGAAAACAGCGCCGGCGCAACAGAAATGGCAAGAAGCGCGGCGCATGACGACACCCGCCCGCCTTTCGAGGTCGGCCGCCAGGCGATTGCGGGGCGAGTCGAACTGGTCATCGGGCTCGGCCTTGACGACACCGGCGGATATACCTCCGGCTGCGATGGTGGAGTC
>JAJYNL010000073.1 GCA_021786375.1 Actinomycetes bacterium | reverse complement strand
GTGGGCGCTAAGGGACTCGAACCCCCGACCTGCTGGTTGTAAGCCAGCTGCTCTAACCAACTGAGCTAAGCGCCCGGCTCGGCTAAGCCAGAAAGCTTAGCGGCTACCACCCCGGCGTGGCTTCCTACGCGGGCCGCAAGCACACAACCTTTGCCAGCACAGGTGTTCAAATGCCGCTCGGCTCCGCCCTTTTCCCTATGGGCCAGTGGGGACGGTGTGACGCGGACGACAGTGCGAGTTTACACGCGACGCGAAGCGGCGATATAGTTGCGTAGGTGGTCGGGGAATTTCAAAATGACTCCGCTGTTATCAGCGTCGTAATCATCGATGATCACGATCTCCTGCGAGCCGGTCTACGCGAGTTGGTCGAATCCGAGCAGGGAATGACCGTTGTTGGCGAAGCCGGTGATGCCCAGGGCGGCATCGATGTGATCCTCCGCCACCGGCCGAAGGTGGCCCTCGTCGACCTTGAACTCCCGGGCGGTGGAATTTCGGTGCTCAAGGCGGCGGCTGAAAAGGCTCCCGAGACCCGCTGTCTGATCGTAAGTGCATACGTCGATTACCCCTACATAACCGCAGCCGTCGAAGCCGGCGCCGCCGGCTACCTGCTCAAGACCGCGGATCGCAGCGTTCTCATCGAGGCGATCATCGCGGTCTCCAAGGGCACCACGGTGCTGGACCAGGAGGTCGCCAGGCGCATGCAGAGACGCTGGCGCGATCACCAGGAGACTCCAGTGGACCTGACGCCGCGCGAGCTTGAGGTCCTGGTTCTCTTGGCAGGGGGCGCCCCGAACAAGAAGATCGCGGCTGAGCTTGGGCTCGGAGTGCGGACTGTCGAAGGATACGTCAGCAACCTCTTGGCCAAATTGGGCGTTTCCACGCGCACGGAGGCTGCACACTGGGCGCACGAGCGACGAATAGTGGGCGGGGGGGACGCCGGCTTCAAGACCGGACGTCGATGAGTTCGTTCGCGACAGAGGGCGGACTGGCCACGTCGGTGTCCGCTTACGCTCCGGCGGGAGCCTCCTCGGTTCCCATTCGCCGGGTGCTGTCGCGAGCCCTGCATCCCCCGGTTCGGGACCTCTACTTCTGGGCCATCCAGGCCAGCGTCCTTGCTCTTACCGCACTTCACCTTTGGCTCGACGAGGCACACGTCATCCACGAAGTCAGCCTCGTCAGCCTACCCGTCGCCCTACTCTTCATCCCCGTCACCTACGCGGCCCTGCGCTTTGGACTGCATGGATCCGCCGCCACCGCCCTCTGGGCGACGGTTCTGTGGATGCCCAACCTTGCCCTGGCCGGTGATCACCGCGATGCCGCCGCTGATCTGGTCAGCCTGGCCCTTGTCGATGCGGTGGCGTTGGTGGTCGGCCAGAGGATCGAGCGTGAAGGCATGGCCCTGTCCGCCGCAAGTCTGGCTGCACAGGCCCAGCGTCTCAGCGATGCGCGCTATCGCCAGATATTTGCCTCGACGGGCGCGCCCATCCTGGTGTTTCACGCCGATGGAAGGACCCTCGACGCCAACCCAGCCGCCTGGGCCCTCTTCGGCCCCTCGGTTCTCGATACGGACTGCGAACATCTGCTGCAAATCGCCCCAGATGACCTCGCTGCCCACCGTGGGCCTGATAGGGTCCCGCTGCGATCGGGAGGCAACCAGTACGAGTTCCGCTGCATTACAAGCCTGGTGGAGGCGGACAAGCGCCCGCACATTCAGGTCCTGCTCCAGGACGTCACCGCCGAGCGCCGCGCCTGGAAGGACGCCCAGGAGTTCGCCGCCGCCCTCCTGGCGGCTCAGGAGGAGGAGCGCGCCCGCATCGCCCGGGAGATACACGATGACCCGTTGCAAAGGCTGCTGGGGGTGGCTAGACGCCTTGAACTCTTCACCTCATCCAACCACATCGACAAAGCCGACGCCGAGCGAATCTCCAACTTACGCCAAGAGCTTCTGACCACCTCTCGGACCTTGCGCGACCTGGCGCAGGGTCTGAGGCCACCGGCCCTGGAACACCTGGGACTGGCCGCAGCACTACGCGGGCTGCTGTCAGACGAGGAGGAGAGAGCGCCGTGGGGCCCCCGTCTGGACCTGAGCATCCATGGATCCGAAAGGCGCCTCAGCCCCGAATGCGAGCTAGGGCTTTATCGAATTGCCCAGGAAGCGCTCAACAACGCCGTCACACACGCTGAGCCCGAACACGTGCGCGTTGAACTTGCATTTTGGACCTCAAGCGTCCGGCTGACGATATGGAACAACGGCGGCTGGTTCGACCCCGACGCCTCCCCTGTCAAGTCCCAGCTCGGCCTGCGCGGAATGCGCGAGAGAGCCAGCCTGCTGGGTGGAAAGCTGGAGATCTTCTCGTCGGAGCGCGACGGAACCACCGTTGTTGCCTATCTTCCCATCCACGGAGTCGCCACCAGCGAGTGATGGCCGCGAGCGTGCCAAGCTGATCAATTAGGGAGGCCGGACCCCACGCTTTGCGCGGAGTCCGGCCTTGGGTGCAAGGAAGCTATTGGGGGGTGCAGGTCCTAGCTCACCCCGGACGGCCCCATTTGCCGCCCGCCCATCACCCGCCTCCCTTTCAGGATGCGGTGACCGTGAAACTTCCCTTCATGTAGCCAGGGTGGGTCATCACCCAGGAGCCGCACGGGATGGCGCAGTACCAGGTGACGGTCCCCGCCGTCTTTGCCGTCACCTTGAACTTGGTGACCGCCTGGGGCGAGATGGTCTGGTTGAAGCCGAGGCTGGGAACGGTGAAGGTGTGGGGCATGGCGTCCTTGTTGTCCACCACTATCTCGACCGTGGTTCCGGCCTTCATCGAGAAGAGCGAGGCGGCGCCCACTCCCCCGCTGCCGACATAGGCGGGCTCGGAACCCTCGGGTGTGGTCACATCCTTGATGGTGATGTCCACCGTGGTGGCCGCCGCGGCCGAACTTTTCAGCTGGCTCCCGGCCATCCAGGGGGCATTGCCCGTGAGGACCTGGCCTTGTGGCGTGGGTGCCGCCTGCGGCGCATCGCCCCCACAGGCTGCCAGTCCCGAACCGAGCCCGACAACCGCCGCCAGTGCGAAAAGACCTCGATAGCGCACGACTTTTCTCCTGTCTTTCACCTGCGGTTCCATCTCAGCGCCTGGCCAGCCTGGGAATGCGCACCGCGACGACCAGCAGCGTCCCTAGAAGCACGATCCAAACTGCAGCGGCAATCGCCAGCAGCGTCCGCACCAGGTTTACACCAACCCCGTCCATGGGCCGCGTGTACTCGTAGACACTCTTGGGCAGGCCCGCCGGATCAAGAGTGACCTTGTAGGCCTGCGTGGCGCTCCCGGCAACGCTCCCGCCCGCTCCGAGCGCCCGGGCCACGAAGATCTCCTCGCCGGTCCAGGTCGGAAGGTAGGTGATCTCGGCCGAACCGTTGGTCGCACTGGCGGAGCCGATCTCCATCAGCCCGCCGGTGGAGAAGGTGGCCGTCTGCACGTAAAAGTCCACCTTTTGACCCGGGGACCCGGAGGCGACAAGCGACAGCGTGGCCTTGCCCGGAGTGACCTGGGCGACCGCCAGGCGGAATGGCACAGCTGTGCTTGCTCCTGCCGGCTTGGCACCGCCGAATAGGGAAATCGCCGCGGCGGCCATGAGGGCGGTCGCCGCCATTGCGGTGCCTGTGCCCAAGGCGCGGCGGCGGAGGCGCGGTCGGCGGCCAGACACGTGAGTCGGAGCCGCATCGCCTGCGGCACTGGACGACGCGAGTTCCGGCACCTCGTCGTACTCTCCCGAGGCGATGGCCGCGGAGGTTTCCGCCGAGACCTGCTCGATCGCTCCGAGGTATCCGACTTCCTCCATCTCGTCGATGGAGAAGAGCGGGACGAAGTGGAAGAGCAGCATCAGGAGCAGCGGAATAGCGGCCACGCCGGCCAGGGTAATCGTAATGGAGACCCAGGTGAAGTGGTAGCTGCCCCAAGGACCCGAGACCAGCGGTTGAGTGGCCGCCGGCAGGATGATGACCATCCGCTTCACCCACAGGGCGATGACCACTCCGACTGCGGCCACGGTCATGCCCGTCGGCGTACGGGTCTTCTTGATCGCCACCAGCACGAGAGGCAGGAGCTCCCCGGCGACGACGTAGAACCAGAAGGCGAGGGCGTAGCGGCCGGTGACGGTCTGCTGGATCCAGCCGGTGCTGATTCCGGTGTAGCCCTCGCCGATCAGGTCCACGAAAGTCAGGTAGAGGTAGACCAGCCCGAGAGCCGCCATCAGGTAGCCGAGCCTGGCGAAGTGGCGCTTGGTGATGAAGCGCTCGAGATGATACCCCTTGCGGAAGGCCGAGGCCGTGACCACGACCAGCGCGGTGCCGGAGTAGAGGGCGGCGATCACGAAGTAGGGCGGGAAAACGGTCTCAGCCCAGCCGGGTCGGCTGGTGAGGGCGAAGGCCCAGGAGAGCACCGAGTGCACCGAAACCGCCAGCGGGACGATAAGCAGCGAGACGATGGTCAGGGCCCCGTGAAGCACCCTGCGCTGCTTCTCGTTGCCGAGCCAGTTCAGCGAAAGCGCCTTGAAGATGGCCTTGCGCAACCGGCCGCCCCGCGCTCCGGGGTACTTGTTGACTATCGCCAAGTCCGGGATGAGGGGCAGGTAGAAGAAGATGATGGTCGCCAGGGTATAGGTGCCGATTGCCAGGAAGTCCCACACCAGCGGCGAGGAGGTATTGGGATAGGCGATGATGTTGAGGAAGCGCTCTGGCCGGCCGAGGTGGGGGAAGATGAAGGCGGCGCCGATCAGCACCGTTACCAGGGCCATCCCCTCCGCCAGTCGAGTGAGCGGAGCCCTCCAGCTCTGTCCGGTCAGGCGCAGGATCGCCGAGATGACCGCGCCGCCGTAGCTCACGCCGATGAAGGCAACTACGTCTGCCAAGTAAACAGCCCAGAAGGCCTGGTCGTTGTATCCGGCTGAGCCCATGCCGTGGCGGAGCTGATAGATCCAGGCGTAGAAGCCTGCCAGAACCACCAAGGCGAGCAGCACGACACCGATCCACCACTTGCGTCCGTGCCGCTGCATCGAGCGGAGGGCCGCTTCTCTAACCACTTCGTTCCAAGCGTCGCCTTGGGCACCGCGCCCAACGGCTCCGTCGACCCTCGCTTTCAAATCTTCATATTCCTGCTGCACCGCTCAGCCCTCTCCCGTCGTGTTCATTTCCTGTGCTCCCATGGCGTGTGCCTAAGCGCTCGTGCTCTGGTCGGTGTCGGTATCGAGATCCTGGCCATGACCGAGGATGTACCAGACGCGCGGATGGGTGTTGTCCTCTTGCTTGAAGGTCACCGCGTTGTTGTCGTAGAGATACTGGGAGAGCTTCACCGTCTCGCCCATCGAGTTGACCGCGACGTCGGTGATCACATCGGCGTTGTAGATGGCACCCATCGGGCAGCCGGATGCGCACTCGCTCAGCAGGCCGTTGTTGAGGTTGCCCACGCAGAAGGTGCACTTGCCGACCGTGCCCAGGCGCTGGGGCACGGGAAACTCCGGCGTCGGCTGGACCGGCAGGCGCGGGTAGCTCACCCCGGAGTTCCAGTTGAAGTAGCGGGCCTCGTACGGACATGCCGCCATGCACATGCGGCAGCCGATGCAGCGGTCCTGGTTGACCAGGACTACGCCCTGGTCGGTACGGAAAGTCGCGTGCACCGGGCAAACGTCCAGGCAGGGTGGGTTTTCGCACTGCATGCACGGGCGGGGCATGTTGTAGGTGTTCCCGGTCGAGTCCTCCATGGCAAAGACCTTGATCCAGGTCTGGTCAGGAGTGAGGCTGTGCGCCTTCTGGCAAGCGGCGGTGCAGGATCCACATCCGTCGCAGTTGCGCAGATCTATCACCATGGCCCACTGGTGTGTCGGCGGCGCCTTGGTGTCGGCCATGGTGGCCGCGCCTTTGCCACCCATGCCTCCACCGCCGGTGGTGCCGTTGGCACCCTGGGCCCAGGCCCGATAAGAGATGAATTCGGCACCGGCCCCTACCAGGGCAGCCGTGCCGAGGCCGCCGCCGAGGAGGCGGAGAAAATTGCGCCGGGAGACCGGCGAATCGCCGTCTCCCGGGGGGATCGCAGTCGGCAGGCCGCACGAACCTACCGACGAGCAGCTCGCGGGCGGCTGCTCGGGCTCCCCGATCCTTAGCCCCTTCGCGCGTTTGAAGTCAAAATTCCAGCTCAATTCCCTGCTCCCAATAGCTGGGCCGCCAAATCCGCGGCCGACGATTGCCTCAGCACCTCGCCCATCACGTGATGTGCACGTAGCCTCTCATCCAGCCGTTTGCCCCCATGGCGCCACCCATGCCTGCCGACCCGCTGCCGCAAGGGGCGGCGCAGATCCACAGGAAGGTGCCGGACTTGTTGACCCTGAAGGTGTAGGTCACGGTCACGGGGTGGCTGCTCGATGAGGCCGCCGGAATGGGAATGTTCACCAGCAGCGCGGGAATCTCGAAGGTGTGGGAGACCAGCTGGTTGGAGATCCCGTTCACCTTGGTCCCGTTTACCAGTTCGGTCCCACCGGTCACCTCTCCAAATGTGGCGTCGCCACCCCAAACCTGCCCCCAGGGGGAGGCAGGCGGCAGGGGCGCAGTACCGTCGTCGTAGTTGACGATCGTGAGGACAATCGTCGCTCCCGCCGGGGCTGTGAATCCGCCGGGCGTGAATCGGGGCCACCCCGGCTTCCCATCCATCTTCCCGGTCTCGATCACCAGCTTGCGATGGATGATCGTGTTCGCCGAGACCTTCTGGACGGTGGAGGTGGCGGCGGATTGCCCCGACGTGCAGCCGCCGAGCGCGAGAGCGGCGGCCACGGCGACACCCGCGCCTGCCGATACCGCCAGCGCACGGCCTCGATGTCCGGCGCTTAGCGCACTCGCGTGCCGGGGAGCCGCGCGACTCCCCGTCCCAGCACCAGATCCCGTCGGTGAATCCATACCGCCAACCTCCTTCTGCACTCAAATTCCCCGGGTGGCCTTCAGTTCGCCTAGGCGACCGTGAAGGTGCCCTTCATGAAGTTGTCCGTAGACATGGCGCCTTCCATGCCGTCGGAGCCACTGCCGCAAGGGGCCATGCACTGCCACTCGAAGTTTCCGGTCTTGGTCACCGTGAAGCTGAACTGGACCACCAGCGGCTTCTTCACACCGGTGGCGGTTGGCCTGACGCCGATGGGCACGTTGACGCCCAGGGCGGGAATGGTGAAGGTGTGGGACACGGCCGAGGGGTCCATGGTGCTCACCGGGGTGCCGTTCTCGGTCAGATCGGTGACGCCGGTGGCCTTGGCGTAGCTGGCAAGGCTGGTCGGGAGCGGCGCGGTGCCGTCGTCGTAGTTATAGATTGTCATGTCGACAGTGGAGCCGGCGGGAACCGTCACGGATCCGGGAACGATAGCCGGCCAGCCCGGATCGGCGATCATGCCACCGGTGAGAATGGTCATCGCCTCATGCACGACAACCGGCGCGGCCTTGGGGGCCGCCGTGGTCGAGCTGGACGAGGCGCTGGCCGAGCCGCACGCCGCAAGGGCGCCACCGGCAGCCAGTGCTCCAGCGGCGATGACCGCCCAGCGCTGACCCTTGGTCCTGTTCATTTGCTTCCTCCTAGCCGGCACACACGGCGCGTCTCCGCGTGTGCTCCTTTTGGTCTGTCACGGGGCGCACCCCGGCCAACATCACAAATTCTGAGGGTTGCCTGAGCGATCGATAAGCGAGCTATCACCGTGAGGACGCACCGTAATTCCCCGGTGCCGTGCTACTCGTGAGCAATATGCCTTTGAGCAGGAGCGCAGCCGTGCCTGACCGCCCAGAGAGCGGCTTCCACACGGGATGCGACTCCCAGCTTGTCGAGCAACTTGGAGATATGCCCCTCCACGGTGCGGACACTCAAGCCGCACTCCTCGGCGATACGGCGGTTTCCCCACCCAGCCGCCAGGCACTCCAGAATCTGCTCTTCACGCAGTGTGAGAGAGATCCGCGAGTGCGAGCTGTGCTGGGGCTCGGGGGTGGATGCGAGCGTAGAAAACGCGTGGTCCAGGACCACCGCCCCGGCGGCTACCACTCGGATTGCCCCGGCGAGCTCGTCGGAGTTTACCGAATCGAGCAAATAGCCGGCGGCGCCCCAAGCCAGGGCGCGCCTGGCCAAGGCCGGATCAGGCTCGGAGCCGACGATGAGAACCCGCGTGCCGAGGTGGGCTCGCCGTATCCGCGGCACCAGCTCGAGCCCGCTGCCGTCATGAAGCTCGAAGGCGACCAGAACCACGCTGGGATGCACCTTGGTCAGCAGCGCGATTGCGTCGGCAAGACAGCAGGCGGTTCCCACCACCTCCATGTCCTGGTGCCGCGACAGCAGTTCACGGAGCCCCTCGCGGATCAGCAAGCGGCTCTCGACGACTACCAGGCGCACCTCGACGTCCGGCCCATCCGGGAAAAAAGGGGGCTCCCCTGCGATTTGCACTCGACGATTGTACGGCGCCGCCGAGGATTCCGGAACGAGGGAACTACGGTGTTAGCACGCAGGGAACCCACGGTGCGACCCGAGGGCGGCGTCTCCTATCGGCGCGCTGATGCGCGCCAGGCCGAGGTCAGCTCGTCCAGGAGGGCTGGAGAAGCGGCGGCGGCAATCCTGCGCCGAGCACCGTAGAGGTCCTCCTCCGGGGAGGGACCGTCGTCCAGCGAGGCGACAGCACAGCCCGTCTCTCTGAGGACCGCAAGAGCCCCCAGGTAATCCCACGGCGCCAGGCCCGACCGTGAGCAGTCAATGTAGGCGTCCAGCTGGCCCGAGGCAACCATGGCCAGCTCCAGTGCGGCAGAACCAAGCGCCCTGAACTGCCCCCACCCGAGATACGCACGCGGATAACCGTTGACGGCAACCACCGAGCGACGCAGTGGCTTCCCGCTTGGTGGGGCCGAGATCGGGGCATCCATGTAATACGCGCCCTCGCCGCGTACGGCGTAGTAGCGCGCGTGGTTGGTCAGCTCCTCCACGTAGCCCCCGACCAGTTCCCCGCCCGAGACGAGCGCGCAGGAGAGACTGAATAGTGGAATGGAGCGCGAGGCGTTGGTCGAGCCGTCGACGGGGTCGAGCACGACCACCTGGGCGTCGGGGGCGGCGGTACCGGTGAAGCCGGACTCCTCGGAATAAACGGAAAAGCCGTTGCCGACGAGAAAGTCGAGACACAGCTCGTCTATCACCACGTCGCCGCGATGCTGGCCCGAGCCGGCTCCGGTCGGCGACCAGTCCAGTCCCGCCTGGCCAATCGCTGCCGAAACGAGGGTTGCCAATTCTCGAAAGAGCTCGATGGCTTTACGCGAGTCGATGCCATCATGCTAGCCAGAGCTCCCCCTTCCGCTTTGCGCGGGCGGCCTCACCTGTCCGTAGCACGACTTCCCAGCGACTCCGGATCCGCGTACCACGCGTACTTCGCCCTCCGCACATAGGGATGGCTTGGCAGCAGTAGCCGGGCCGCCTGCGCCAAGCCCGCTGCGCCCACCCTCCTCAGCGGCGAGAGCGGCCGCCAGGGGTCGAGGCCGTAGAGCTCCAACGCGAAAGGCGGGAGCAGGTCGACAGCCGTCTGGAAGAGCAAATGCCAGAGCGGTCCCAGCACCGGCGCCAGTTCCCCGAAGCGCGGGTTGGAGATGTCCATGAAAGCACGACGGGCCCCATCGGAAATTCCCAGGTCATCGACACCGCTGATGAGAGGAACAAGCTCGGCCTTGGTGGTCGCCAATGCGCCCTCCCGCGCCCCCAGGCGCAAGGCCACCTCCGCCTGCTCGGCAAGATAGCGCTCGGCGTCACCCGGCGACAGCGGGCGCACCAACGCCTCATATGCGGTGAGAATCGAGTCCACGAAGCAGTTGTGGATGAATGCGAGCAGTTCAGGATCCCCGGCTTCGTAGGACTGCCCGGAGTCGGGATCGAAGCCGCTGATACGCTCGTGCACACGCCGCACTCGCTCGATCGCCGCCATCGCCCGCTCGCGCGGCGCGTAGGTGACGGTCATTATGAAGTCCGAGGTGCGGAAGAACCGCCCCCAGGGGTCGCTTCGATAGTCGGAAAAGTCCACGACCGCCCGCATGGAGCGAGTGGAAAGCGCCTGAAGCAGGAGGGCCCGCAGGCCGCCAACGAAGGCGGAGCGGTCCTGATGCAGACGCCATGACACGCTCCCGGGACCAAACAGTCCGAGATCGGGCCTGTCCATCAATCCTCCTTGGGGAATACCGAGCCAAGCTTAGGGCCGCCGGGCCCAAGGGGTGTTCCGCCCGTTACCGGCCAGCAGGGTTGACGCCTGGTCGTCTACGAGTCGGCTTAGAGTGAAAGTGCGCGGCTCAGGGGCGAAAGGACGGCATGGCGATGTCTGGCCGGGGCCTGGACACTGCAAGGGCGGGCGGACGACGAAGACGGCTCGGCCTGGCCCCATACGTATTGGCGGGATTGGCGGTTTTAACCTCGGCATGCGGGGCATCCGCCACCGCGAATGGCACCCAGGCCTGCAAGCTGGTACGCCGGTCACTGGCCATCTCGGCGGGCAACGCCTCCCCTTCAGCCCAGCAGCGGGCGCTCGAGCTCCTCCGGCAGGCTCTTCCACTGGCTGCCATAGCGGCCGGGTCCAACGGCAACTGGCAGCCCCTCGAGGCCACGCTCTCGGAATCCAACCGTGTCCCCCTCGACCATCTTCGTTCGGCGCTGGCGGCCGAGTGCGCTCCTGGAAACGAGGGCAACGTCTACGGGGGTGGCAACTTCACCCAGGCGTCCATACCGCCGGCGAACTCGCCCCAGGGATAGGCTGGGGGATGGACTTCCACTACCGGGTTTCCAGATCGGCCAGAAATTGATTCGCCTAGTTGTCACCGACCTCGATGGTACCCTTCTCGACGAGAACGGGAAGGTGAGCCAAGAGAACATTTACGCCGTGGCGCTCTTGGCCGAGATGGGCATCCCAACTATTGCGGCGACGGCACGCTCACCGCGATCTGTACGCAAGATCTCGGCGGCAGCCGGCCTGGGCCCCCTGGCGATCTGCGCCAATGGGGCCGTCATATACGACATTGAAGGATCGGGTGTCTTGTCCCATGAGCTGATACCCGCGCCGGTGGCTGACGAGGTTATCGCAGTGGTCCGGCAGAAGGTCCCGGGAGCGATACTCGCCGGTGAATTCCTCGAGGAGTTCTACGCGGAACCAGGCTTCTTCTCACGGCCCATTCCCGGCCTCAATGTTCCGGAGATCCGCGCCCTGGAGGACCACGTCGGACCGGGAGCGACCAAGCTCATCGCCCGCCGTACCGGACTGACCTCCGAGCGCCTCCGCAACATCCTGGCGCCGGCGCTCACACCTCTGGTCGACATCACGGTCTCCGGCCCCGATTGGATCGAATTTGCCAAGCACGGCGTCTCCAAGGCCTCGGGAATCCTCGAGGTGTGCCGGATCATGGGGATCGAGACTGAACACGTTGCAGCGGTCGGGGACCAGCGCAACGACTTGACCATGCTTCGCCTGGTCGGTCATCCCCTCACGGTGGCAAATGCCCACCCCGAGCTCTTCACCCTGGCCGGCCAGGTTCTACCTCATCACAACCACTCCGGGTTCGCTGCGATCGTTGACTACGTAGCCACCCGCAAGGCGGTTTAGCCCAACTTCTGAGTGCTGGATGTCGCACTACCCGGCAAAAGGGTCGTCGCAGTGCTCGACGACCCGCTCGGCAAGGTCGTAGTGGAGCCAGGAAGGCTGCTAGAGGTGGGTGCGGCGCCCGTGGTCGTCGAGGTGGTCGTACTGCGTGGGACGGTGGTCGTCGAGGTGGTCGTACTGCGTGGGACGGTGGTCGGCACCACCACATGACGCTCGGTGGTGGTCGTAGCCGGAACTATCTCGTAAATAGGCGGTCCGGTCGGCTTGGGAGTGGGTTGGACCGCCAGATAAAGAAGCAGCGTGGCGATGAAGGCCACCAGGAGGATTATGGTCGAACGACGCGGCATTCGCAGGTGGCGCACGAGCTGCCTGGGAGGCTGCTCCCCCTGCTCCGGCTCCGGCTCAGGGTCCATAAGCCACGCTCGCATTGCCCGGCTCGACCAGCACCCCGAGCTTTCCCAGCTCGCTGAGGCCCCGGAAGCGCAGCTCGCGGGCAATGTCCCACTGCTGGGCAGGAAGAGTCTTGGCCAGCATTCGCACGGTGGCGACTCCCGCGGTTATCGCCTCGATCCCTGAGACCGTTATGGGACCGACCAGAAAGCCGGACCACCTGGAATCCTGAGTCATCTCCGCCGCAATCGACTCGAGCATCGACCGCACCTGGACAAAGTCGGAAGACTGGCGTACCGGGAAGTCGACCACCACCTGAGACCAATCACGCGAGAGGTTGACCACCTGCAGGATCTGGGAGTTGGGAAGAATCACCTGCTCGCCTGCCACGGTCCTCAGCCGGGTTATGCGCAGGGTCACCTCCTCCACCGTTCCGGAAATGCCGGTCAGGGTACCGGGCTGGCCAACGCGGATGATGTCACCCACACCGTACTGGCGCTCGGCGAAGATGAAAAAACCCGCCAGCAGGTCCTGCACGATTCGCTGAGCACCGAAGCCCAACGCGACACCCAGAACCGTGGCGGGCGCCACCAAGGTGGTTACGGGCAGGTCGAAGCGGATCAGGATAAGGACGAAGGAGATGCTGTATACGAGCGCCACCGACGTCCACTCCAGCGCCTGCACAACCGCCGCCACGTGCTTGTTGCGCTCCGAAAGCACGAATTCGTCACGAATTTGCTGCTTGGCAACCTTGCTGAGATGATCGGAAACCTTCATGCCCACGTAGTGAATACCGCGGGCGAGCAGAATCGACCCCAGGACGATCAGGACCACCTCTAGTCCCTTGCCTCGCGCCCAGGTGAGGTACTGCGTCTTCAGCTCCGTGAGGTTCACGCCCTCATAGCCTAGCGGCCGGGTCCGGCCCGGGCGGGTTCCCCTCAGCCCAGCTCATCGTGCCCCTGCCGGCGCTCCATCTGTCCGGGGTGCCCACCAGGCGCCACGGCAAGCGGCCCCGGCGCTCAGACGAAGAGCTGAACTAGCGGCTCGGGGTCGATATCCCACGCCGCCGCCACGGCCTCCTCGAGCCGTGGCGCCGCGGAGAAGAGAATCATGGGGGCCGGCACACCAAGAGCGATGGAGACCAGGGCCTTGAGCTCGGCCCTCGCACCACCTGGAGTCGCAGCCACCGCCGCAAGCTCGGCATCGTCCACCAGCAGTGCCTGCCAAAGATTGCTGGCAATCCTCCGCATACCAATCTCGAGAATCACCGCTGACGCCTGGCTTGTAGTGCTCATGACTCCAGCATCGTCCCCAACATGAAGATCTTGAGTACCTGAACGCGAGAATGCTCTCAGAATCGGACTTGGCAGTGCACTGGGGAGCCCTCAGGTTGTCGACACCTCCTTACCGGACCCCAGCAGGCGTGCGGGAGGAAAGTGCCCGCCGGCATCCACGCAGAAGCCCTCGGTTCGGCTGAAACGGTAATAGCCCAGCTGCCCGAAGCGCTTCGCGAGAGCCGCCACCCGCTCTTCCGTAGGGGAGAAGAAGGCCGTTCCCGGCTCCTCCCAGCCTTCGGCCGAGCCTTTGCTGGGGAAGAAGCCGACCCCGGCTCGGGCCAGCTGGAGCAGCATCCTGGCCTGGCTCAGGCGATTGACGCGCGCTTCGCGCTCGAGCGCGCCGGGGTTCCAGGCGGTTATCACCCAAAGCAGCTCATCCACCGGGGCCCCGCCCATCTCAAAGGCGGCCGCAAGATCCCTGTAGCCTTGATCGGGGTCGAAGACAGCCAGCACCTTCTCCGAGATCACCACTTCCACCCTTACCCGGGTCCAGAGCGCCATGAGGGCTCCGGTGGTCGCCGCCACTTCCTCGGCCATTTTGCAAATGATAGACCTTCGGTGCCGATTAGCTCGCTGGAAGGAACCCGCCCCGCATTCGGCACGCGACTCTCTGCGACGCCCGACCCAGGTCTTGTAAGGTGTAGCCACGATGACGCAGCCAACCTCTTGCTCCTCCACGCACCGGCCCGGCTCGGCCCGGATGCGCAACGCCAAGCGAATCCTGCTAATAGCCGCCCTGGTGGCAATCTCACTGGTATCCGGGACGGCAACGGCCCACTTAAGGCACGCCTCCCCTGCCTCCTACTCCACGCCACTGCTCGATCCCTTCGGATCAGCGCCCGCCATTGCGGCGCCGACCGGACCACTGACGTCGGTCATCGTCGGGGCCGCAGTCACCAAAGGCGGCCTCGGCGCAGTCTTCGCGACCGCCGACGGGAGCGTATACGCAACCGGGAATGCCCAGCTCTTCGGATCGATGGACGGGCGCGCACTGAACGCACCGATCGTCGGCATCGCCCTCACCCCGGATGACCAGGGATACTGGCTGGTAGCCGCCGATGGCGGGATATTCACCTTTGGGAACGCCACCTTCTACGGCTCCATGGGCGGCACGGTCCTGAATGCACCCATCGTCGGCATCGCCTCCACGAGCGATGGTGCGGGATACTGGCTGGTAGCCGCCGATGGCGGGATATTCACCTTTGGGAACGCCACCTTCTACGGCTCCATGGGCGGCAAGCACCTGAACGCCGCCGTGGTGGGAATGCAACCGAGTTCGAGCGGCGCGGGATACTGGCTGGTAGCCGCCGATGGCGGGATATTCACCTTTGGGAACGCCACCTTCTACGGCTCCATGGGCGGCACTCCGCTCAACGCTCCGGTGATGGGCATGACTCCATCGCCCGATGGCAAAGGCTACTGGCTGGTCGGCAACGACGGCGGCCTCTTCAGTTTTGGAGACGCCACCTTCCATGGATCCCTGGGGGCACAGATCCCCAACACCCCGATCAGCGCCATACTCGGTGCGCCGGGAATCGACGGGTACTGGATGCTTTCTCCTGACTCGGCCACCTACGCCTTCGCCCCTACGCCCACCGAGCGCCAGCTTCCCGACTCCGGGATGATCGTCAAGGCCGTCGCTTCGCAAATCGGCCCTGCCACGCAGGGCAACTTCTGCAATCCCTACGGCCCCTGCGAACAATGGTGCGCCCTCTTCGCAGCCTGGGCCTGGAATCAGGGAGGCGTAGCAGCGGTCTCCGACGGTTTCACCGGAGACCTCTACGACTGGGCCGCCCAGAACACGAGCGTCATCGGACCTGACCAGGCGCCTGCCGCAGGCGACATCGTCTTCTACGGTACCGGACCCCAAAGCACCTCGAGCTCTGTCCACGACGGCATCGTGGTGCAGACCTGGCCCGACGGCAGCATGGTGACCGTTGAGGGCGACTCCGGGCCGGGGCCGGACGGCTGGCTCGGGGTCACCGTGAACGGACCTTTCATGGCCCAGCGCTCGCTCGAGTCGAACGGAGCGCCCATATACGGGTACGGCGAGCCCACCTGACCCTTCCCTCCCAGGCTGCACCTCTCCAGGCGCTTATGACAGTATTAAGTCCGTGGAAGGAGGGCTCATGGACATCCTGGAGCGTTCTGCGAAGCTCTGGTCGGGTGAGGAGGAGCTGGACGCCAAGCACGCCTGGAGTGTGGACAACACGCTTCACGAGACCGGTGAGGGCATAGCCTTCGTTCACTCCTTTGCCAATGCGAGTGTGCTGCGCACCTCCGAGGGGCTGATGATGGTTGACACCGGCGGGTATCTCCTCGCCGAGCAGGTGCACCGCCTGGTGCGTTCCTGGAGCCGACTGCCATTGAAGGTGGCCGTCTACTCCCATGGTCACATCGACCACGTCTTTGGAGTGCCGCACTTCGAAGCGAGCCAGGAGGAGCCGGTGGAGGTGATCGCCCACCGGGGGGTAGCCCGCCGGTTCGCGCGTTACGAGGAGAGCCCCGGCTACAACGCGCTCGCCAACAGCCGTCAGTTTCAGCTGCCTGGGCTGCGTTGGCCGACCGAGTACCGCTACCCCGACACCGAATATGAGGTGGCATACACCTCGAGCCTGGGCGAACTCTACTTCGAGCTGCACCATGCGCGCGGCGAGACCGACGACCACACCTGGACCCACTTCCCCGACCGGGGGGTGATCGCATGCGGAGACCTTTTCGCCTGGGTCGCCCCGAACGGAGGGAACCCGCAGAAGGTGCAGCGCTACCCGCGCGACTGGGCGTTGGCGCTCGAGGAAATGGCGGCCCTTGAAGCCGAGCTGCTCCTCCCAGGGCATGGCCTCCCGTTGGCGGGCAAGGAGAGGATAGCAATCACGCTGCGCAACGCAGCCGAGCTGCTGCGGTCCATCTTCGCTCAAACGCTGGAGATGATGAACGCAGGGGCGCCACTCAACGAGATCCTGCATACGGTAAGAGCCCCTGAGGCACTCGTCAGCTTGCCCTACCTTCGCCCGGTCTACGACGAGCCCGAATTCATCGTCCACAATGTTTGGCGGGAGTTCGGTGGCTGGTACAACGGAGACCCCTCCGAACTGAAGCCGGCACCAAAGGGGGCGCTAGCCAAGGAAATCCTCTCCCTCGTATCCGACCGGCGCACCCTAATCGCACGAGTCGAGGAGCTGAGCGACTCCGAGGCCGATGCCGACCAGCGCCTGGCGGGCCACCTTGCCGAGCTCGCCTATCAGGCCGACCCCGCCGACCCCGACACGCGCGCGCTGCGCGCACGCGTCTTTCGCAGGCGGGCGGGCTTGGAGCTGTCCCTCATGTCCAAAGGGATCTTCGACTCCGCGGCGACGGAGGCGGAGGCTCCGCCGCCGCCGAGCCGGGGTCAGGCGCCACAGGGGCTATGAGAGTCGGCGCGATAATATGTTTTCCCTAGCCAACCCAAGGAGCCAAGCTACATGCTGACACCCCAGGACATCGAGCTCCTCAAGGAGCCTCAGATAGCCATCGTCGCAACAAACTCGATGGGCAAGGCGCCCCAGCAGACGCCCGTCTGGGTCGATACCGACGGCGAACACGTGATCTTCAACACCTCCAAGGGCCGGATAAAGCATCGCAACATCATGGACGACCCGCTCGTCTCTGTCTGCGTAGTCGACTCCAAGAACCCCTACCGGTGGGTCTCAGTGCGTGGACGGGCCGAATTCGTCGAAGAAGGCGCTGACGAACACATCGACTTCCTGGCCAAGAAGTACCTCGGCCAGGACAGCTATCCGATGCGCCAGCCCGGCGAAGTACGGATCATCGTCAAGGTGAAGCCGACCAGACGCATCGGCTCCTAACGGTCACAAGGGTGCGCTAGCTTCTGCGACGGCGCCCTGGAGGTCGCCCCCTCGGCACGACAAAGCCGCGTTAGCAGCGACAGCTGCCTCGCTGAGACCGACTACGTGCCAAGGGGGACCCGATGCCTGTCCCTGGCGATCCATACGCCAAGATCCTGGAGCGCCTCTACGCGGAGGTGGCCCGTATCGACTCGGGAGTGGACTGGCAGCGCATTGCCGCCGCCTCCCGTATTCTCAACCGCTTTTCCCCACGCAACGCGGTGCTGGTGGCCATGCAGGCTTGCAGGCGCAGCGAGGAGGTGACCCAGCTTGCCGGTTACCGGAACTGGCAACGCCTGGGAAGGCAGGTCCGCTCGGGTGAGCGCGGCTATGCCATCCTCGCCCCGGTCTTCAGGGCCACCGGCCGCAAAGCAGACGTGGATCCGCCCGACGATCGCCCCGCCGGCTTTCGCTGGGTGACGGTCTTCGACGTCTCCCAGACCGAAGGGCCGGATCTCGCGCCGCCCCTGCCCGTGCTCCTGCAAGGGGAGTCGATGGAATACGAGGCGGTCTCAGCGGCGCTCGTCAGCCAAGCGTCGGCGGCCGGCTTCGAGACCTGTGAAGGCGATCTGCAGGGCGCCAACGGACTGACCGACTTCCTGGCCCGGCGGGTGACCGTGCGCTGTGGCCTCTCAGGTGCGCAACGCGCCAAGACCCTGGCGCACGAACTCGCCCATATCGAGCTGCACGCCGGAGGCATCGCCTCCCGCCAAGTGGCGGAGATCGAGGCAGAAACCACCGCATACCTGGTGATGGCCAACCTGGGACTTGCGACGGACGACTACAGCTTCCCCTACATCGCCAATTGGGCACGAGGGGACCTGTCGCTGGTGGTCGCGGTAGCGGAGCGCACCCAGGCGGCATCCCGCATTATGACCTCGAGGATCGCCCAAAGCGTGCCGGTGCACGCGATGCGCTGATACACCGGGGACACCGGTGACCCCGGGGTCGTCTCAATGGGCTGAATCGCCCCCGCTGGCTGCGATAGTGTCTGCACGGGACCCGGCCGATGCCGGGTCCGGCCTCGCCCCGCCCGGGCGGGTGTTCCCGTCAACGGATGACTAGGAGTCCCATGGCCGGCTCGTCGGCAACTCTAAGTTCGCCCTTCTTCACCGATGTCCACCGCGCGATGGCGGAGGCCGCCGACACCTACCTGGAATGGCTGGGCGAGCGCCGCACCGAGCTACTGCATGCCATCCTGGATCAGCGACGCTATCCGGAAGAGCTGATGGAGGCGATGGCCTCGCTCGGTGTCGTGGGAGCGATGATTCCGGAGCAGTACGGGGGATCCGGCGCCGGCCTACTGGCAGTGGCAGTGGCAATGGAGCGGTTCTCCGCATACGGTCTTGGCAACACCTTGGCCATGCTCACCGTCATGGATGGCCTGGCAATTCTTCGAGGCGGCAACGAGGAGCAGCGGCTCAGGCTCCTGCCATCAATCGCCGAGGGCCGCCTGAAGCTGGCCTTCGCCATCACCGAGCCCGATGCCGGGACCAACTCCTTCAACATCGCCCTGCGTGCACGTCACGACGGGGGAGCCTACCGTCTCACCGGCGAGAAGGCCTGGATCACCGCCGTTGACCGCGCCGACATGGTTCTGGTGGTGGCGCGTACCACCGGGCGCGAGGAAGTCGCACGCGCCGGACTACCCCGGGCCTTCGGCCTATCCCTCTTCCTGGTCCCCACGGACACCCCGGGAATGTCGCGCACGGAGATGGCCACGGTGGGCATCGAAGGCTTCTCCCAGTTCCACTTGCACTTCGACGATGCGGAGGTGGCCGAGGAGAACCTCGTCGGCGAAGTTGACCAGGGGGCCGCGATCCTCTTCGAGGCGCTCAACCCGGAGCGGATCATCGGCTCTTCACTCTCGATCGGCCTTACCGACTACTTCCTCACCCGATCCGTGCAATACGCCAACCAGCGCCGTGTCTTCGGCGAACGCCCCATCGGCTCCTACCAGGCGGTGGCGCACCCGCTTGCCCGCATTCGCGCCAATCAGGAGGCGGCTCGCGCGCTCATGTACAGCGCGGCGGAGGCCTACGACCGCCACGCGCCATCCTCGGTGGTAGGCACCTACGCCAACATGGCCAAGCTCCTATCTTCCGAGAACGCCTTCGAAGCCGCCGACCGCGCCATCCAGACCCATGGTGGGAACGGATTCGTCGCCGATTACATGCTGATCCAGATGCTGGCGCCGGCCCGGCTGGCCAAGACCGCCCCGATCAACAACGAGATGATCCTCAACTACATAGCCGAGCACGACCTGGGCCTGCCGCGCTCGTACTGACGCCTGGCCACCTGGGAGGGGGAGATGGAAGACACCGGATACAACATGATCCATCGCTGGAACGTGGGTGACGCGCTCAGGCGCGTGGCCCGGCGTCAGCCCGGCAAGAAGGCGCTCGTCTTCGGCGAGCGAAGCTATACCTACGCCGAACTGGACGAGCTGGTGGATAAAGTGGCGAATGCGATGGTCGCCCTGGGTGCCACCCCGGGCAGTGGAGTGGCGATCTACGCACCCAACTCACCGCTCTATTTGGCGGCTTTCTTTGCCGCCGGGCGAATCGGATCTCCCCTGGTGCCGATCAATGCGCTCCTCAAGGGTGCCGAGGTCACTTATGCAATCACCAAGTCGCGAGCCAGCGTGCTTCTGGCGCACAGCGCCCTGATTCCCGCACTGGAGACCCGCGCCGATGCCATCATTGGGCTGGCGGGTAAAGCGTGTCTCGATGCAAGCGTGGAAGGTTTCGCCCCCTTCGCCGACATGGTCGCAGCCGCCTCCCAGGTCCCAGTGGAGACACCGGTCGAGGGCAACGCGGCGGCGGTGATCCTCATGACCTCGGGGACCACCGCTTTCCCCAAGGCGGTGGTGAACACCCACCTCAACTTCTACGCCGCACTCATCTCCGGGATGCTCGACCTGGGCGTCAACAAGGACGAGGTGATGCTGCTCGGCCTGCCACTCTTCCACGTCGGCGGGCTCTATCTCCTATTCGCCGGCATCGCCAGTGGAGCGACAATGGTGCTCCTCCCACGCCTGGATCCCGGCGATGCGCTGCGATCGATCACCACTGAACGGGTCACTTACATCTCGTTTCCCGCCACCGTGTGGATCGGCATGCTCGGGCACCCGGACCGCCCCGCCGCCGACCTTTCAACCGTCGCGACATGCCTGGTCTTCCAGTACATGCCCGAGGAAACCTTCCGCGCCTGGATGGCGGCGATGCCGGGGGCCGACTGGATCAACTACTGGGGCCAGACCGAGACAACCGCTCTGGGGGCCTCCACCTTGCGCGGCGAGCTGACCTCTCTTCTCGGAGCCCCAGACCCCATTGGCTCTGCGCACGCCATCCTGGAGGTGCGCATCGTCGACGAGGAGATGCGGGATCTGCCCGACGGCGGGATCGGCGAGCTGGTCTTGCGCGGCCCGGCGGTGACGCCCGGCTACCTGGAAGACGAGGCCGCCAACCAGCAGCTCTTCGCGGGCGGATGGCACCACACCGGGGACATGGGCTACCGCGACCCCGAGACCGGGGCGATCTATTTCGTCGACCGGAAGAAGGACATAATCAAGACAGGCGGGGAGAACGTATCCTCCCAAGAGGTCGAGGACGTCATCTCACGCCATCCAGGGGTGGCCGAGGTCGCCGTGGTGGGAACGCCCGATCCCTACTGGGTGGAGGCGGTGACCGCTTTCGTCGTCCCCAAAGCGGGAGTCGAACTGAGCCCGGAGGACGTGGTGGCTTTCGCCAAGGAGCGCATGGCCGGTTACAAGGCGCCCAAGCGTGTGGTGGTGATGGCCGAGCTTCCCAAGAATCCCACCGGCAAGATTCTCAAGCGCGTCCTGCGCGAGAACGCATCCCAGTGAGCCGGAGGGGGAAAATTGCACAGCAACGAGGAGGGGCGATGGGTGCTCGCGAAGAGCGGCTGAACAACGAGATCGAGAGGGTCCATCGCGGCGGGCCGCCGCGCGGGCATGAGAAGCTCGCCGAATCTGGGCGCCTGTTCGTACGGGACCGGCTCCGCCTCTTCTTCGACGGCGGCGTAACGGACGCCGAAGTCGGGACCATGGCCCGGAATTTCGAGGCCGAGCTGGCCGCGGACGGCGTGGTGACCGGCAGCGCCCACATCGACGGCCAGTCCCTCTTCTTCACCGCCAGCGATTACAGCGTCAAAGCCGGCTCGATCGGCCGCTATCACGGCGAGAAGCTGATCCGCGCCCAGGAGGCGGCGATAAGGGCCAAGCGTCCCATTCTCTACCTGGTTGACTCGTCGGGAGCGCGCATCGACGAGACCGCCGGCCACCACGTCGATAAGAAGGGTGGCGGACAACTCTTCTACTACCACTCAATCATGTCCGGCTTCGTTCCCCAGGTCGGCGTGCTTTATGGCACCTGCTTCGCCGGGACGGCCTACACGCCGGTCTTCTGCGACCTCCTTGTGGCCATGGACGACGCGGCGATGGCGATCGCCTCGCCCAGGATGGTTGAAATGGCCATCGGCCAGAAGACGACGCCTGCCGAGCTCGGTGGAGCCAAGATGCACGCCGAGGTCAGCGGCTCGGTCGACTTCCTTGCGGGGAGCGAGGAGGAGGCGGCTCAAATCGTAAGGCGCATCTTCGAGTTCCTCCCGGCATCTTGTGAGGAGAAGACGCCGCTACGCGAGGCCCGCCCTCCGGCCACCGACCCCGCGGCCATCGACGACATCATCCCCCCGGATCCCAACCGGCCCTACCCGATTAAGAAACTGGTCGACGCGGTGGTCGACGAAGGGAGCTTCCTGGAGGTGAAAGCGCACTTCGCCAAAGAGCTGGTGGTGGGCTTCGCCCGCATCGAGGGGATGGCTGTGGGCATCGTCGCCAACGACCCCAGCCAGAAGGGCGGGACGCTCTTCCCGGACTCCTCCGACAAGGGGGCGGAATTCGTCTGGCTCTGCGACGCCTACAATATTCCCCTGGTCTACCTGGTGGACACCCCCGGCTTCATGGTCGGCACGGCAGTGGAAAGGGCCGGGATACTGCGCAGGGGGCGCAAGTTCATCTTCGCCACCTCCTCGGCGACGGTGCCCCGCATCTGCGTCATCGTACGGAAGTCCTACGGCGCCGGGATCTATGCGATGTCCGGGCCCGCCTACGACCCTGATGTCACGCTGGCTCTCCCTTCCGCCGAGATCGCGGTCATGGGGCCGGAGGCCGCTATCAACGCCGTCTACCTCAACCGCTTGACCGCCATAGAGGATCCCGAGGAGCGCAAGGCCGTGACCGGGCGTCTACGCAACGAATACCGCGAGAGCTACGACATCTACAGGCTCGCTGGAGAGATGGTGGTGGACGAACTGGTTCTCCCCTCAGACCTGCGCAGGCAGCTGGCACACTACCTCGACCTGTATAAGGACAAGGAGGTACCCAGGCCGACGCGCCGCCACGGCACCATTATCTAAAGCCGGGGCTCAGCCCGGCTGGCCGCCCGAGTCCGGCCAGGTCCCGCCACCGAGGCTCTCGTTGTCTCTGATCTCGGAATCGCGCCGCCTGGAAACGGGTATGAAGATCGACCCGATCGCTCCTTGGGCGGCTCGCGCCGCCTTGGGGTCGCCGCCCGCGCCGCGCAGTACGATCGCGGCCAACACCGCCAACAGGGCCCCCACCAGCGGGCCCACCAGGTACACCCAGATGTGGGAGTAGCTTCCGAGAATCAGGTCCGGGCTTAGGCTGCGCACCGGATTCATCGAGGCTCCGCTTATCGGGGAGGAGAACAGCCCCGCCAGGATGATGAAACCACCGACCGCCAACGCCGAGAGTGGCCCGACATTTTGTGCCCCGGACGAAGTGCCAAGGATGGTGCTGACCAGGCCAAGTGTAAGGAGAGCCTCAATTGCCGCGGCCTGCACGTCACTGATTCCGGCCCCCGGCACAGTCATGCCGAGCTGGCCGGCTCTCCCGAAGAGGCCATAAAGGAGCAGGCAGGCGGCAGCCCCTCCCGCCACTTGGGCGACCAGATACCCGGGAACGCGCCGCCACGGAAACTCGCGCCGGAGTGCGAAAGCGATGCTAACCACCGGATTGAGATGCGCGCCCGAGACCGCACCCATGAAGAGAATCACCGCCATAACCAGCAGGCCCGGGGCCGAGACCGCCGCCGCGCGGCCGATCGCGCCATGGGATACCGCGTCAATCACACCCCCGCCGGCGCCCACCACCACCAGAAGGAATGTTCCAAAAAACTCCGAGAACAGGCGTCGTGGTTCGTAGTGGAGGTTCCAAAATTCGCGCTCCCATACCGTCCAGGTCCTCTCGAAGGGATCCCTCCCTCCTTCGCCCCTCAGAGGAGGCGGCACCGCGCCTTCAATCTTCATGACCATGGGGAATCCTCCGTACCCTGCTCCACGCGCCTCACTACCCTGCCTTGGGCGCGGGTGCGCATCAGCAATTATGGCGCAATTGCGCCGCCGGGACGCATGGGCGTGGATATCTGGAGTTGGAATCCCAACGAAAGGAGGCGGAGTTCGCCTCGACGGCTAAACCAGGCCCAGCACCATGGAGCACTCGGGCCAGGCGTACCAGCCGGCACGTTGCTGCTCGATCCTGGCGGCAAGATCCTGAGTGGCGGGCGGAGCGCTGGAGGGGAGACCGGTGAATCCCAGGCCGAGCCAGGTGGAAAGAGCAAACTGATAGGCGCCATAATAACCGTTGCCCGTGTTGGTGGCATAGTTACCACTCGACTCGCATTGGCGCAGGGCTGCGAAGGCGGCCGGGCTCGGTGGCGCCGGAATGCCGCCCCAGTTGCCCACTCCGGCAAGGCCATTGGCGACCTTGCGTATCCCCGCGGGCGACGGAGCGCCCTGCGAGGAGGTCACCGGGCGGCTGCGAGCGAGCTGCAGTGCCAGCTCCTGTTGTACCAGCGTCGCTATCTGGCCGTTCACCGACGAGAGCGAACTCTGCTCCTGGGAGACCATCGATGCGAGTGAGGCCTGGCTGGCGGTTATGAGACCTTGGGCCTGCGCGGCGGCGGCCTGCGCGGCCTGGGCTTCCCGCGCGGCCTGGGCTTCCTGGGTCATCGCCCGCTGGTAGGCATAGATGGCGGCGTTGGCATCAAGCCCCATCACCTGCTCGTACTCTATCCTGGCCACCAGGTCGGTGGAGTTGGACGCCAGAGTCCAGGCCAGCGCCGAGGCATTGGACCCCTGAGTGAACTCCTCGAGAGCGATCTGCGCGAGCATCTTCTTGGAGTCCTGAAGCTGGGCGCGATCCAGGCTGAGCCGGCGCTCGGCCGCCTGAAGGCGGACTCCGGCGTCGATGAGCTGGGCCCTGGCGGAGTTCGCCGCGACGGCGTACTGATGGATCTGCCTGCTCTGCGTTGCGATCTGCGCGGTGAGGCTCTGGGCCTCGGCCTGGAGTTCGGAGCGGCTCTGAGATGCACCCGCGCGCGGGGATGCGACGAGAATCAGCCCGGCAATCGAACCGGTCATTATCAGGGGGAGAATCTTGGAAAATCGGCCCGAACGGCCGAAGGGGAGACGGCTCATTCATTCCTTATGAATCAAGTCGGCTTCCATTCATGCCGACCGAACCCTCGGCGCAGCTGCCCGGGTGACCCAAGCCCGGCACGCCGCCGGACACCAAGGTTACCGCCTCCGCGGCCCTTGTCGTTGCGTTTACAAGTGAATTTAGCCCACCACCAGGTATTCCGCAAAAGAGGGACGCGCTCAGGCCGCGCTTCCCCTTTCCCCGGCCTTCCTCACCCTGCCAAGATACCCCAGGTCGACGAAGTCCGCCTCGAGCGGAGGGCCAGAAATGACTCTCGACTTCGCGCCCGGATCGCCCAGCCGGTCGACTACAGCCACCGCTTCGGAAAAGTCCTCACCGGCGGTGTAGGAGCTCGGCGTCACCAGCACGGGTATGCCTGCTCCCAGCGCCGAAAGGAGCCCATTCCTGGAGTCCTCGATCGCGATGACCTTCCCGGGCGCGCAACCCAGCTTCTCCAAGGCGAGCAGGTAGATGTCGGGCTCGGGCTTCTTGGCCCTCACCATGTCCCCTGCCGCCACCACCTGTACCAGCCGGTCCCATCCTGGGCCGAGAGTCGCGGTGAGCAGCGCATCGACATTGGCCTTGGTGGTGGTGGTCGCCACTCCCACCCTGATTCCCGCCTGCGCGGCGGAGCGAATGAGGCGCTCCACGCCGTCGCGCAGGCCCAGGCCCCCCTCGAAGACCTCTCGCTCGTAAAGGCGCGTCTTGTGCCTGTGAAGGTCGGCGATGGCCGCCGCATCGAGCGCGGGCGATGCGCCGTATTGGCTCACGTAGTGGGAAAGCCTCTCCTTGCCCCCCGTTACCGCCAGCAACCGGCCATAAAGCTCCCGGCTCCAAGACCATGGCAGATCAAAATCGTGGAACGCCTGGTTGAAGGCGCGCCTGTGCGCCTCCTCGGTCTCGGCGAGCGTCCCGTCGACATCGAAGAGAATCGCCCCAAGTGTGCCTGGATTCTGCATCCGCACAGCGTAGCAGGACTCGGGTCGGGGCCTTCTAGCGCCCCAGGCTCTCCGCCCTGCCCGAGAACTTCAGCCTGAGATCGCGCTTCAGGATCTTTCCAGTCGCGTTGCGCGGAAGCTCGGATACGAACTCCACCCTGGATGGCGCCTTGAAGTGGGCGATCCTCCCGCGCGCGTACTCGATCACATCCCGCTCGGTCGGGCTCTCGCCGGGCTTGGGCACCACCACAGCCACCACCGTCTCGCCCCAGCGCTCGTCCGGTGCACCGATCACGGCCACGTCGGCAATCTGAGGATGGCGGAAGAGCACCTGCTCGACCTCGATGGGATAGACGTTCTCGCCACCGGTGATGATCAAGTCCTTCTTCCGGTCGACCAGGGTGATGAAACCCTCGGCGTCCATCCGGCCCAGGTCTCCGGTGTGGAACCATCCGTTGCGGAACGCCTCCGCGCTCGCCGCAGGCAGCCCCCAATACCCTTTGAAGATGTTCGGCCCCTGCAGCACCAGCTCGCCCACCAGGCCGGCCGGCATATCCCGGTCCTGTTCGTCGACGATGCGCGCATCCACATGCATCGCGACCCTGCCGATGGAGCCGGCCTTGGCGGGCAGGTCCTCGGCGGCCAGCACCGACACCAGTGGTGCGGTCTCGGTCATGCCGAAGCCCTCCTGGAAGGTAACCCCCCTTTCCTGCATGAACTCGATTACCGTGATCGGGCAGGGGGCGCCGCCGGAGACTCCGAAGCGCAGCTCGGACAAGTCATAGGATTCGAACTCCGGAACCTGGGTGAGTGCCGCCCACATCGCCGGGACCAGGAACATGCCCGTCGCCTTCTCGGAGGCCATGTGCGTCAGGGTCTCGGAGGGAAGGAACACCTCCTCGATGTAATTTGCGCCCCCAACGTAGAAGAGAGGGAGGGTGAAGACCCCCAGGCCACCAATATGGAACATCGGAGCAGCCGTGACCGTCCTGTCGCGGTAGGAGATGCCTGGAGCGCGGCCGAGCATGTTGATGGCATTCCAGGTCATGTTGCCGTGGCTTAGCATTGCCCCTTTCGGGCGGCCCGTCGTGCCCGAGGTGTACATGATCACGGCGATGTCGTCCTCGCGCACCGCTTCGTCTCGCACCTCGTCGCTCCCGCCGGCGACCAGCTCCTCATATGGCGAAGCACCATCGCTTAGGCCCTCCGTCCCGCCGACCACCCAGCGCCGTCGCACCCTGACTCCCTCCATGGAGATGGCCTCGGCGGCCACCGGGTCGAGCCTCTCGCTCACCACCAGGAGGCCCGCTCCCGAGTCGGCCAACAGGAAGGCCACCTCGGCTGCGGTAAGTCGGAAGTTCATCGGTACCGCGATTGCGCCCAGCTTGGCGCAGCCGAACAGCACCTCCATGAACTCCACAGAGTTGAGCATCAGCATCGCAACCCGATCGCCGTGGCGCACGCCCTCCCGGTAGAGGGCGTCGGCGATCTGGTTGGTGCGGCTCTCGAACTCCCCATAGGTAAGTCGCATGTATTTCGAATAGAGGGCCAGGTGGTCGGGCTCCAGAAGAGCCCGCCTCGTTGCCCAACGTCCCATGCCCTGGTCGCGCACTGTTTTCCCCCTCACGGCCGTTCCTCCGGCAATAGCATGATGCTATCGAATCCCGAGATGGCGGGCATGCCGCAATGCGTTCTCGCTCGAAACGGGCCCGGAAGGAGACGAAGTGAGCGTCTGGGATACATCCGAGCGGAAGCTGCTCGCCCGCACGGTGGCGGACTTCACCGAAAGGGAGCTTGCCCCCAACCTGGGGTCCTGGGAGGATACGGGGCTTGTCCCGCGGGAGGTGCACAGGCGCGCGGCCGAGCTGGGCCTGCTGGAGATCGGCTTCCCGGCCACGGTGGGTGGCTCGGGCGACATCATCGACACCCTGACGGTGGCGGAGGCGATCATCACCTCGGGCGGCTCGACCGGGCTCTGCGCGGCGCTCTTCACCCATGGGATCGCTCTGCCCCACATCATCCGAGCCGGCGACAGGCGTCAGATCGAGCGATACGTGCTGCCCACGTTGGCCGGGGAGAAGATCGGGTCGCTCGCGATCACCGAGCCCGACGCGGGCTCCGACGTTGCCTCCATCGCCACCATCGCCCGGCGGGAGGGGGACCACTACGTCGTCAACGGCGCCAAGACCTATATTACGTCCGGCTATCGCGCCGACTTCGTGGTGGCGGCGGTGCGCACCGGCGGGGCCGGCCACGGTGGGGTCTCGCTGCTCATCATCGACAAGGACACCCCCGGCTTCACGGTGACGCGAAGGCTCGACAAGATGGGCTGGCTTTGCTCCGACACCGCGGAACTCTCCTTCGCCGACGTCGTCGTTCCCGCCGAGAACCTCGTGGGCGCCGAGGGGACGGGGTTCAGGCAGATCATGGAGAACTTCGAGACCGAGCGCCTCACCATGGCGGCACAGGCCGCCGCCTCGGCCAGGCGCTGCCTGGCGCTAACGATCGAGTGGGTCTCCACTAGGCGAAGCTTCGGCGCCAAGCTCTCCGGCCATCAGGTGGTGAGACACAAGGTGGCCGAGATGGCCAGACAGGCCGAGGTGGCCACGACTTTTGTTCACCGCGTGGTCGAAGACTACGCGGATGGCGCGCCCGATCGGACTCGTATCGCCATGGCCAAGAACACCGCGGTCTTCGCTCTCGACCACATCTCCAAGGAGGCCGTCCAGCTCCACGGCGGAGCGGGATTCATGCGCGGCACCGAGGTCGAGCGCCACTACCGCGATGCCCGGGTGATGGGCATCGGGGGCGGAACCAACGAGATCATGAACGAGATCATCGCCAAGACAATGGGAATCTGAGAGTGGGCACCGGAGCGGGTGGCCCCGAAGCCGATCCGATCGTCGTCGTCGATTGGGATCCGGCCTGGCCCCACGCCTTCCAAGAGCTGGCCGAGCCGCTCCGGCGGGCCACCCAGGGGCTTGGGGCCAAGGTGGAGCATGTGGGAAGCACCGCGGTGGACGGGTTGGCCGCTAAGCCGATCATCGACATCGACGTGGTGCTCCGCTCACCGGCATCGATACCGGAGGCGATCGCGAGGCTCGGCCGGCTCGGCTACCGGCACCAGGGGGACCATGGCATACCGGGCCGGGAGGCGTTCGCGTGGCCACCGTGGGCCAAGCGCCACCACCTCTATCTGGTGGTGGCCGGGAGCGAGCCGCACTTGAACCACATCGCCTTTCGTGATCACCTGCGCTCGCACCCCGAGGATGCAGCCGCCTACGCCGCGCTGAAGCGCCACCTTGCCCATTCCTTCAGGCACCACCGCGCGGCCTATACCGAGGGCAAGTCCGCCTTCGTGCGAGGCATCCTCGGGGCATGAGGAACGAGGGAACGACCCGCAATCCGATCTCGGCCTGACACCGCCGCGGCGCGGATCTAGTGTTCAGGTGAGAAAGCGAACCCCACCTGGAGGCGGAAATGTCAGAGCTGCGCCCCTCGCCCACCACCACCCATGAAGTGATCAACCAGCCCGAGCTTCTAACGGGCTACAACCTCCTGTCCACCGACCCCACCGTCACCGCTTTCCTGAAGCGGAGCCGAGCCTCCACGGAGGAGCTCGGGGACCTGGGTCAATGGCTGGGCACTCCGGAGGCCATCGAGCTGGGAAGGCAGGCCAACGCGTATCCGCCGGTGCTGCGCTCCTACGACTCCCGCGGCAACCGCATCGACGAGGTGGAGTTCCACCCCAGCTATCACCGCCTGATGTCCACCACCATCGGAGCCGGGATTGCCTCCTTCCCCGAGCAGGAGCGTCCCGATCCAAACCACCACCTCAAGCGGGCGGTCGGCATGTACCTGATCTCCCAAAACGAGGCGGGCCATGGTTGCCCCATCTCCATGACCTATGCCGCCGTTCCCTCGCTGCGCCACAACCCCGAGCTCTCCGCGACCTACGAGCCCCTGCTCAGGGCCCACTTCTACGCCCCGGAGCTGGTTCCGGCCCGTAGCAAGGGGTCCGCCACCGCCGGAATGGCGATGACCGAGAAGCAGGGCGGCTCCGACCTGCGCGCCAACACCACCGTTGCCGACCTGGGCGGATCAGGTGAAGCGCTTCTCACCGGGCACAAGTGGTTCTGCTCGGCACCAATGTCCGACCTCTTCCTCACTCTGGCGCGCGACAAGGACGGGCTCTCGTGCTACCTGGTTCCCAGGGTGCTGGAGGACGGCACCCGCAACAGCGTGATCGTCCGCCGGCTGAAGGACAAGCTGGGCAATCGCTCCAACGCCTCCAGCGAGATCGAATACGACCACACCGTCGGCTACCGGGTCGGCGAGCCGGGTCGGGGCGTGAAGACGATCATGGACATGGTCGCCTTCTGCCGTTACGACTCCATGCTCGGCTCGGCAGCCCAAATGCGCCAGGGGCTCGTTCAGGCGATCTGGTTCGCGCGGGGACGCAGCGTCTTCGGCAAGAGCCTCATTGAGCAGGAGCTCATGCAGAACGTGCTGGTTGATCTGGCCATCGAGTCCGAAGCCGCCACCATCACGTCGCTCTATCTGGCCAACGCCGACGACCGCTCCTCCACCGACCCGGTGGCACGATCATTCCGGCGTATCGCGGTGGCCGCCTCCAAGTTCCTCATCTGCAAGCGCGCGCCGGCCTTCATGGCCGAGGCGATGGAGTCCTTGGGTGGCAACGGCTACGTGGAGGAGTCGATACTGGCGCGCCTCTTCCGCGAATCCCCGCTCAACGGGATCTGGGAGGGCTCCGGCAACGTCAATGCCCTCGACGTTCTGCGGGCCATGGCCAAGGAGCCCGCCTCCGTGGCAGCCCTGCTGGCCGAGCTGGAGGGCAACGCAGGATCCAACGCCGCCTACGACTCCGCGCTGGCGGCCTTCAAGCACGAGCTGACCCACCTTGAGAGCCCGGAGTGGCAGGCCCGGGAGCTGGTCGAGAAGATGGCGCTCCTGATCGAGTCCTCGCTCATGTTGCGATACTCGGCGGCCACGAACGCCCAGCTCTTCTGTGACTCCCGGCTTGGTGGCCGCCACGGTAGCGTACTCGGCACCCTTCCCCGCACCGGCGAGGCAAAGAGCATCCTCGAGGCGGCATTCCCCCACTTCTGAGCATCCGCCGCCCTAAGGTTGCCAAGCCTGACCGGCGGTACGGGCGCTGCTAGCCTGAGCTGCAAGAAGGCGACGCAAAGAGAAGAGGTGTACGGAGATGCGTGCCCGATGCGTGGCGCACGCCCGGCGCGGCTCCGGGATCCCCGAATGAGCCGGAATAAGGCGGCAGGCCGGTCGAGGTTCCTTCCCCTTCTCGCGCTTGCTGTCGCCGCTGCCGCTTGGGGCTTGACGCCTGTCGGTTCGCGGTACCTCCTGGCCAATCTGAGCGCAAGCGAAGTGCTCGGCACCCGCTTCACTCTCTCCGGACTGCTCGCCCTCCCGCTACTCTTCTACACTCGCGCCTACCGATGGCCCAGAGCCCCCCTCTTGAAGGCCGTCGGATGGAGTGTGTTCGGGACGATCGTCTACCAGCTGGCCATCGTGAACGCCTTGCGCTGGACCAGTGCGGCCACGGCAGGCATCATCCTCGGCTTGGAGCCGATCATCATTCTCACCTTGGAAAGCCTGTTCATGAGGCGCCTCCCCCGCCGGAATCTCGTCCTCTCCGTCCTGCTCGGAATCATCGGCGTGGTCATGGTGGCGGGCATCGGTGCCGGTTCGGCGCCGCACGAGTCCCTCGGGGACCTGCTTGCGCTGATTGCGGCCCTGGCATGGTCCCTCTACGTGGTTGGGTCCAAGCCGCTCGGGAGCGAATTCGGCTCAGCCGGACTTACCGCCATCTCCGCGGTCTGCGCGGGCCTCGGACTCGGGCTCATGTTCGGATCCACCATTGGCTCCGCAGCACGCCATGCAAGCGGAGCGGACGTCGCAGTGCTGGCGGGGACGGTACTCGCCTCGTCATTGATCGGCTTCCTGGCCTGGAACTGGGGCGCGGCGCGCACCAACAGCTCCCAAGCCGGCATCTTCCTCTACCTGGTCCCACTCTTTTCCGTGATGGGAGGGGCGGTACTGCTCCGTGAGCGCTTATCTCCGAGCGACCTGGCGGGGGCGGTGTTCATCGTCGCCGCCCTGATCACCGCGCATCGTGTGCCCGAATCCGCCCTGGCGGTCGAACCCGGGGCCTAATCCCACCGCTTGGCCGGCGCGGGAGGCCGGAGGGTGGAACGCACCACCGCCACCAGCGCCGCACGGCGCACGGCCAGCAGCGCCAGCCCGGCCAGGATATAGAGCGCGGCGAAGCCCAGCCGGGCGGATCCGGCCAGGGAAGCGGGAAGCACCCAGGAAAGCGCGAACTGGGCAAGGAAAAGCGTCAGCAGACTGACGGCCCCACCGATGCCAAGGCGGCCCTCGAGGACCAGCACCAGCGCGAAGAAGGACTGTGCCGCAGTGAGGAGGAGCTCCTCCCTTTGGGCGACGTCCAGAGGGAGGCCGTGGGTGGATGAGGACGATAGCGCGAAGACGAGCGGGAGGAAGCCGACCAGGAGCGTCCACTGGTTGATCTTGGAGGAGACCAAGGCACCCAGAGCCGTCGAGGAACGCCCCTTTCTCGCGAGGAGGATCGCCGCTATGAACTCCGGCGCCTCCGATGCGAGTGGCGCCACCCACTGCACCAGCAGGAAGTCGTTCACCTTTAGCGCATTGCCCGTGGCCACCAGCGAGGTCGCGAAAGGCTCGGCGAGCAGAATAATGGTCAGCGCCGCCAGTACCAGCATGGCCACCATAGCAGCGGCGCGCGGCCGGGGCGCCAGCGCAGCTATCAAGACCGCGGCCCCCTCCATCTCCTCCTCATCGCCCTCGTCGTCATGCCGTCCCCGGTTCAGGCGCACCAAGTAGAGCGCGAAGATCCCGACCAACACCACCGCGTCAACTAAGGTCAGGCTGCGCCGGAGCACGAAGCTCAACGCGTAAAGAGTGGCCGCCCCCAGGAATCCGACTCCAACCATCTGGACCGGCGCCAGCGCGACGGCTCCACCACTTGGCACCGTCTCCGAGCCGGCCCGGGCCCCGCCGTTACGCCTGGCCTTCCAGGCAGCGGTCAGGGCGACAAGGGACCAGCCGACTCCGATCAGCAACCGGTTCGCGCCGGTCATGTTGGCCAGGGCCAAGGGTGCGAAGTGCGCGGGATTCTTTCCGGCCTTCCAGGCGAAGACGACGTCGACGGCGTACTCGGGCAGCACCGCGACCAGCGCCAGCACGGCGATGGCCAGCCCCTCTCCGAGGTGCGCCTCCAGCAACTCAGCTGCCCAGGTGAGGAGAAACGCGGCCCCCACGATGGACAGCCCGTAGAGGATTGCCGCCGCCTCAGGAGCCGGTTCGGCACCCGACAGGCGGAGCATCAGGCCGGGAAGAACCATCAGCACCGCCGCCAGCAGCTCGACGAGCGCCGCCCGGCCGCCACGTTCCCTGCTCATCGATGCCAAGGCTCTGGGTCGTGCATAGTCTGCCAGGCTACTTCGCGTCGCGCATCCGGACTGTGAAGATTTGTTGGAACCCCGGAACTTTAGTTGTATTATGCAAACATATAAACGCCGGTAGTGCCCGGTGGCCGGGAGGCGGGAAGAAATACCACCTTCCGTGCACTCATTGCCAACCGTGAAGGAGGGCACGTGACAGTTGTCGCCATCTCGTCGCTTGCCGGCGGAGGAGGGGCTCTGATCGCGCCCGAGGTCGCCCGCAGGCTCTCGTTACCGTTCTTGGATCGCGCGATACCCATGGAGACCGCACGGCGTCTCTCCATGGATGAAAAGGCGGTTCTGGAGCAGGAGGAGCATCCCGAGCACGGCTTCGCCCGCATCGTGCACCTGCTCGCCCCGGCAAGCGGAATCTACAGTGCTCCATTGCCGGAGATGGATGAGTCCGACATCACTGCCCACATGGTGACCTATCGAGCCGAAGAGGTGCGCGTCGTCCGCGAGCACGCGGATCACGGTGCAGTGATCCTCGGCCGTGGCGCCGCAGTGATCCTAGCCGATCATCCACGGGCGCTTCGGGTGAGCCTGGTGGGGCCGGTCGAAGACCGGATCACACAGCTCGCCCGCCTCTCCGGCATAGACCTGGATCAGGCCCGGAAACAACAGTATGAAGCCGACCACCTGCGGCGGTCCTTCATCCACCGTCTTCTCCGCGCCGACCCTTTCGACCCTAAG
>JAJYNL010000091.1 GCA_021786375.1 Actinomycetes bacterium | reverse complement strand
CGCCAGTCCCGCCGGCAGCGGTGGGGGACTCGGCTCCGACGCCAGATCATCCGGTGCCGGAGAGGAGGAAACGTAAGACCTTTGCAGTCATGCAAGGCCGTTCCCGGTGAGGCCAGAACCAATCCTGGGAACAGGGGCGGAACCCCGAGAAGGGGTGCAGCGTGAGTGCTCGCTACTGCTCACTCATCTGCAACGGCTCCGACGAGACGGGGATCCTGCCCCTGGCCTCGGTCCTTCCCCGCCAAGCGTCCTACGCGGCGCTGCGCGTACCCATCGCCGAGGGCGATGGGTACGCCTGGTTCGCCAACCACGGGATCGGCCGCCCCCGCCCGGAATCCCTCCGCCAGACCATGGACTGGTTCTCCGCCTGGCTCTCCGGCATTGCCGCCGACCACCCGGTCGTGCTGGTGGGCTTCTCTGGTGGGGCCGCCTTCACGGGTGGCCTGATCCTCGACGATCCCTCCCGCTATACGGGTGCGGCAATCCTCTACGGGACCGTGCCCTTCGACGCCGGCGTCCCGGTGACGCCGGGCCGACTGGCCGGAACCAAGGTGATGGTCGCCCCAGGGGAGCGCGACGCGGTCATGCCCCCGGAGCTTATCTCGCGCACCTGGGAGTACCTCGCCACCGCCTCCGGCGCCCAGGTGACCGCTGTACGGGACCCGGGCGGCCACGCCATCTCCCAAGCAGTGGCCACCCGCCTGGGGGTCTGGATCACCGAAGTGGCCGGAATCGGCTCGACGACCGCCTAACACAGTCGAACCTGCCCGCCTCGCAGGGCGGCTACGGTTGTTCGAGGGCCGGGCATCCGGCCCTGGGGCACCGGCCGCAGCGGCTGTGGAGGCGCCCGATAGGTTTCGCCGCGGAAGGCTGGGATGGGAGAGCTGCTGGCGGTACTGTCCGCGGTCGTATGGGGCAGTGCCGACTTCGGTGGTGGCATGCTCGCCAAGCGCTATGTCCCCTACCTGACCGTCCTCTTCTCCCAGAGCGCCGCACTGATCGCGGTTGCCATCGCGGGGCTGGCCACCTTCAGCCTGCACTTCCAGGGCCGCCTGATCTGGGCGGTCATGGCCGGAGTCGTCGGACCACTCGCGCTCAGCCTCTACTACCGCGCGCTCTCCATCGGACCGATGGGCATCGTCGGCCCGGTCTCCGCAACCGGCGGCGTGGTGCCAGTGATGGTGGGAGTAGCCCTAGGTGAGAGGCCCTCTCCCCTGCAGCTCATCGGACTACTGGGCTGCATCCTCGGTGTTGCCGTCGTCTCCTCCGGCCACCACGAACGCTTCAGCCGGGCCAACCTGAAGGTCATCGGCCTCTCCACTCTTGCCGCGGTCGGCTTCGGCTCCGCCTACGTCGCGCTCGCCCAGTCCGCTCCCGCCGGGGTGCTCTCCACCCTCTTCGTGCAGCGCCTGACCAGCTTCGTACTGATGGGTGCAGTTGCACTCCTCCGACGTGACCGTACCATCCCGGGGGCAAGGGACGGGGCCAGGCTGGCCGCAGTGGGGATCATGGACGTCAGCGCCAACGGCCTCTTCGCACTCTCGTCCCGGCTGGGCAACCTGGCCATCGTGGGGGCACTCGGCTCGACCTATCCGCTGACCACCGCCTTACTCGCCGCGGTCATCAACAAGGAACGGCTGAACCGGGTGCAGCTGGCCGGAGCGGCGTTGACACTGGCCTCGGTGGTGGTGGTCAGCGCCGTCTGACGCCTGCGGCCGGGGACGTGATTCCCCGGCAATCGGCTCGCCGGCAGCAGGAGCAAGGTCGCCCTTGTGCCGGAAGGTCTTTCAGCGGGCGGGCCTCCCGCCAGGCTGAGGATCATGGCCCCGGCGGGAACGGAGGCACCGCTGCCACGGCGGCGCACGGCACCTGGCGGTCGAGATTCGGCTTCCGGTCGGCCGAAGACGCCCGTGCATAGGTGGCCCTCAGGCCAAGAGGACGAGGCAGAGGACCGACCAGGTATCCGACCATGATGAATCGCCCCCGCCAAGATTGCACCGCCGACTTGGATTGCCGGCGCAATCTGTAAGCAGCCCAGGGGTGGGTGTGCTCGGGATCCACCGTCTCGGTCGACTTCATCGTCACCCGGCATTGATCGAGGGCGTAACTCTCATAATGCAAGGATCCCGAGAGCGGCCGCAGGCGCGACCCGGCAGAGGTGATTGCGCCACTTCGGCCACGCCAACTACGAGCGCGCGGAGTCTCCCGGGGAAGATCCGCGGAATGAATCGCCCTCCGAATGGTTCTTGACACAGAGAGTTCTGGAGGTCACAGATGGCAGAGGTCGTCAGGATTTTGGGGGCGAATTGGTGCCCGGATTGCAAGAGGGCAAAGCAGTTCCTCGCGGACCAGAGGGTCCCCTATCGGTTCATCGACGTCGAGCAGGACCAAGCGGCGCACCGTGAGGTGATGGAACGCAACGGCGGGAAGTTGATCATCCCGGTGATCGAGTTCCCCGACGGCTCCATCCTTATCGAGCCCGACAATTCCGAGATCGCCGCGACGCTCAAGCTGGAGATCACCGCCTCGAAGTCACTCTGGGAGCTGATCGTGGTCGGGGCGGGGCCCGCCGGTCTGACCAGCGCCATCTACGCCGCGCGGGAAGGCATCGACACCTTGGTACTCGACAAGGGGGCCCTGGGCGGACAGGCCGGCGCAACCGAGAGGGTGGAGAACTATCCGGGCTTCCCGGAGGGGATAAGCGGCGGCGAACTCGCCTCGCGCTACGTGGAGCATGCCCGCCGCTACGGCGTGGAGATGCTCTCGGGAGTGCAGGTTCGCCGCATCAGCCGTGAGGACGACGGCCTGCTCGCCGTGAACACCGATCAGGGGGAGACCTATCGGGCCAAGGCCGTGGTGGTGGCCACCGGATCGACCTATCGGCGCCTGGACGTCCCCGGCGAGGAGGACCTGATCGGGGCGGGAATCCACTTCTGCGCCACCTGTGACGGCCCCTTCTACCGCGGAGCCAAGGACCTGGTGGTGATCGGCGGCGGGAACTCGGGTCTCGAGGAAGGGCTCTTCCTCTCTCAGTTCGCCGAGAAGATCACCGTACTACAGGACCTGCCGAACCTGACAGCCTCCGCCGTCCTGCAGGAGCGGGTCATCAACGACCCCCGCTTCGAGGTGCGCACCTCCACCAAGGTCAGGAAGTTCCTCGCCGATGCCGACGGCCGCCTCGATGCGGTGGAGGTGGAGACTCCCAAAGGTATCGAACGCATCGAAGCTGACGGCGCCTTCATCTTTATCGGGCTCACGCCCAACAGCGGGTTCGTCGAGGGAACCCTCGACTTGGGCGGGGCCGGATTCGTCGCCACGCGCCAGACGCTGGAGACCAACCTGGCGGGAGTCTTCGCGGCCGGCGACGTCCGCGAGGGAAGCACCAAGCAGATTGCCTCCGCGGTCGGCGAAGGCGCCGCCGTAGCCCTGATGGTGCGGGCCTACCTGAACAGCCAGGCTCAGTAGGCCAGGCCCTTCCGCTTGCGCAGGGCGCGGAATTCAGCCCGGTTGTGCAACTGGGCCTGGTAGATGCTGGCATCGAAGGAACGCACAACGTAGGTGGCGAGCGCCACGGCCAGGATGGCCGGGGTGAGTGCGTCCAGGTTCCCGGTCATCTCCACCACCATCACCATCACCGCGATCGGGGCTCTCGAGATGGCACCGAAGCAGGCCATCATGCCCACCACCACGAAACTGGCCGGAGAGTGCGGCATGGAGGGCAGGAAGAGCTCGCCGAGGCGCCAGACAGCCGCGCCGGTGAAGGCTCCGATCACCATGCCCGGGCCGAACACGCCTCCGGAGCCACCCGAGCCGATGGAAAAGGAGGTGGCCAGGATGCGCAGGAAGGGCAGGAGAAGCACCACGGCGAGAGGGATGCTGTCCAAGGTCGGGGCGGAGAGAGCCTTCTGCACCCAGCCGTATCCGGTTCCTAGCACCTCGGGAGCGGCCAGGGCCATCAGGCCCACCAGCAGCCCGCCCAGGGCCGGGCGCAGCTTGCGCGTGAACGGCATCCGCCGGTTCAGCGCGATCATCCCGTAGAAGCTCTTGGAGTACAGGACCCCCACCAACCCGGCGATCAGCCCCAGAAGCGCGAAATAAACGAGCTGCATCGGAGAGTCGAAGTTCCGGATGGAGGGGATGGAGAAGATCGGCTGGAAGCCGAGCGCCGAGGCGAAGATGAGGAAGGCGATCACCGAGGCCACGAAGCCGGGCAGCAGCGCCTCAGGCTCGAAGTCCTCACGGTAGATGATCTCCGAAGCCAGGATGGCCCCGCCGAGCGGCGAGGAGAAGATCGCTCCGATTCCCGAGCCGACCCCGATCGAGACCGCCACGCGGGCGTCCTCCTCGGAGAGGTCGAGCATGCGGGAAAGCAGCGAGCCGAAGCCCGCCGAGATCTGGGCGGTCGGGCCCTCTCGACCGCCCGAGCCTCCGGAGCCGATGGTCACCGCCGAGGCGAAGATCTTCACGATCACCGTGCGCAGGCGGATACCGCGGGGATTGTGATGGATGGCGCTGATGGCAGCGTCGGTGCCGTGCCCCTCGGCCTCGGGCGCCCAGGTGAAGACGACGAGTCCGGAGATGATTCCGCCCAGGGCGACCACCAGAGGTATGGCCCAGGCGCGCACGTAGTGGGCAGAGCCGGCCGAGTTGCCTTCCCCTGCCGGGGTGGGCACCTCATATCCCGCCAGGACGTGCATGAAGATGTGGGTGGCGATGAGCAGCGCCTCGTAGAAGACGATGGCGCCCACTCCGGCCACCACCCCGACCATCACGGCCAGGATCAGGTGGCGGGTTGTGGTGGGATAGGAGTGGAAGCGGCCCTTGAACCCTTGTGGGTGGCGCTTGGCATGCCGGCTCATCGTGCGCTCGCCTCGTCCGCAGCCGCGTAAGCCGCCGCCCCAACTCGCCTGCCTGCAGTGCCCAAGACTCTTCCCCGTTGCGATTCGACGGGCCCTGCGGGCGCCCGGGTCCGCCTCGTCTTGCATATTGCTCGCGCGGGCGCCTCCGCCTGGCCCTTGATGGTCCGCGGCTGGTACGGGATTCCAAGGACGGTATGGCGCCCCGAGCCGAAAGAGCCCGGCGCCAACGCGACGACGGAGCCCGAGGCCCCGCCCGGGCAGAAATTCTACCCGCATCGTCGCCTCGACTCTTGCCAAAACCGAAGAGGCCCCCGCGATCATGCACGCCAGGTGACCAGCCACCGGCAGCGGGCGGACCCGCTCCTGGCGATTCCGGCCCGGATCCACCATGGCCCCCGGCAGCGCTTCGGTGGCATTTCCTCCCCCAAAACGGGCGTACCTCGGGGCCGTAACGCCGCGACGGCAAAGCCCATCACCCGGGCTGACAGCGGTCCCCGGGACGTCCACGCCCTCCGCGGGACCCGGTGGGCATCACCGGTGGGCGAGCTGCCGGATCGCATCAGAATCTCCCCACCCACTTCGCCACGGAAACCAACCCGCGCCGGGCCGGCTGCGATTGCGGGCCCCCGCTCCACGGCCGGTCACGCCCCGGCTGGGACGCCGGCGCTCCTGCTTGCTAACATCTCGGCGGGGGAAGAACCGACAGGGAGGCACCAGGTGCGTATCGGGATCATCGGAGCCGGAACCATGGGCGTGGGGATCGCTCACGCGGTGGCCACCTCGGGCTGGGACGCACTGGTCGTCGAGCCCGACGACACCCAGCGCGACAAGGCCCGTGACCGCCTGGGCGAGGTCGTCTCCTCGGGAGTGAGCCGCGGAAAGCTCACTCAGGCCGAGGCGGACGCCGCCATATCCCGCCTCTCCTTCCACTCATCTGCGGCCGAGCTGCCCGAGGGCCTGGACTGGATCATCGAGTCGGTACCCGAGAAACTCGAGCTGAAGCGAGCCGTGCTGGCCGAGGCGGAGGCGCTCTCGCCTCGCCACCTGGCCTCCAATACCTCGGCCATATCCATCACCGCGCTCGCCAAAGGTCTCTCAGCCCCGGCAGGCTTCGTAGGAATGCACTTCTTCAACCCGGTCTGGTCGATGAAGCTGGTCGAAGTGGTGGTGGGAGAAGGCAGCAGCGCCGACGCGGTGGAGGCGGCTGTGGAGGTGGCGCGCGGGATCGGCAAGGAGCCGATCGTGGTCAGGGACGCCCCGGGCTTCGCCAGCTCCCGCCTGGGAGTACTGCTGGGACTCGAGGCCATACGTATGGTCGAGGAGGGGATCGCATCCCCCGAAGACATCGACAAGGCGATGACGCTCGGATACGGCTACCCGATGGGCCCGCTCCGCCTAGGGGACCTGGTTGGCCTGGACGTGCGCCTGGCCATCGCCGAGCATCTGTCCCAGACCTACGGCGAGCGCTTCACCCCTCCCAGTCTCCTGCGCGAGATGGTCGCCCAAGGCAAGCTGGGGAAAAAGAGCGGCGAGGGCTTCTACCGCTGGTAAGCAGCCTGCGCTAAGCCCCGGCGCCCACCAGGTTGAGCGCGAGTAGCCCAACCTCGGCTTTGACCTGCTCGGCGGTCATGGGTCCGCGGGGGTCGAACCAGCCGGAGACCGCCGTGCACATGGCGATCACCGCGCGCGCGGCGAGCTTGGGGTCCCTCACCTGGAACTCCCCGGTCGCGCCGCCCTGGGTGACGACGCTCACAAGCCGCTGCTCGTACTCGTCTCGCAGGGCCACGATCTCCGCGCGGCTTCCCCCCTCCAGCGAGCGCAGCTCGGAGTTGGCGACGAATCCGAAGCGCAGATGGCTGACGTGGTAGGAGACGTGGTTGGCCACGAAGGCCGAAAAGCGCGCCTTGGCATCCTCGTCAGCCCCCGCGAGAGCCTCCGCGGAACCCTCGAGCAGGTCCCCCATCACCTGGCGCATCACCGTGAGCAGCACTTCGTGCTTGGAGGCGAAGTGGTGATACAGGGCCGCCACGGTCACGCCCGCACGGGCTGCGATCATGCGCACGGTGGTACCCCCGTAGCCCTTCTCGAAGAACTCGGCCACCGATGCCTCCAGTATCCCTTCGATGCCGGGGCGGATCCTGGCTACCGGCGCCATGGACCCTTCTCGCCGAGAGGGCGTCGCTTCTGGCACTATTACAAACCTTTCCAACGCCTCCGTGGAGCCGCTCGGCGGACTACCTGAAGGCGCCCAGCCCGGTGAGGGCCTCTCCCACCACCAGCGTGTGCATCTCGTAGGTGCCCTCGTAGGTGTAGACACTCTCCAGGTTGTTCATGTGCCTGATCACGGGATACTCGAGCGTCACGCCGTTGGCGCCCATGATCGAGCGGCACTCGCGCGCGATCTCCAGCGCCTGGCGGGTGTTGTTCATCTTGCCGGCGCTCACCTGCTCCGGCCGGAGCGTCCCCCGGTCCTTCAGCCGGCCGAGGTGCAGGGCGAGTAGCATCCCCTTGCCGAACTCGAGGGCCATCTCGGCGTACTTCTTCTGGGTCAGCTGGTAGCCGGCGATGGGCCGGTCAAACTGGACTCGCCCCACCCCGTAGTCGATGGTGGACTCCAGACAGTCCCGCGCGGCTCCCATCGCGCCGAAGATGATTCCGAAGCGGGCCTCGGAGAGACAGGTAAGCGGGCCACGCAGGCTGGAGACGCCCGGAAGCGCCGCGTCCGCCGGCAGGCGCACGTTGTCCAGCACCAGCTCCGAGGTGACCGAGGCGCGCAAAGAGAGCTTGCGATGGATGAGGTTGGCGCTGAAGCCGGGGGTTCCGGAGGGGACGATGAATCCCTTGATGCCCTCGTCGGTCTGAGCCCAGACCACCGCCACGCCGGCGACGTTGCCGTTGGTGATCCACATCTTGGTGCCGTTCAGGATCCAGTCCGAACCGTCACGCTTGGCCGAGGTGCGCATACCTCCCGGGTTGGAGCCGAAGTCGGGCTCGGTGAGGCCGAAGCAGCCGATTACCTCGCCGGAGGCCATCCGCGGAAGCCACTGGTTCTTCTGCTCCTCGGAGCCGAAGGCGTGGATCGCCTTCATGGCCAGGGAGCCCTGCACACTGACCAGGGACCGGATGCCGGAGTCGCCGGCCTCGAGTTCGGTGCAGGCCAGGCCGTAGGCAACCGCGCTGGTGCCCGCGCAACCGTAGCCGTCGAGGTGCATTCCGAGCACTCCAAGCTCTCCCAACTCCAGCGCGAGCTCACGGGCCGGGATCTCGCCCCTCTCGAACCACTCCGCCACCTCGGGCTTCACCCGCTTGTCGACCCACTTGCGGACCACGGCGCGCATCTCGCGCTCCTCGTCGGTGAGCAGCGAATCGATGTCGAACAGCTCCTCCGGGCCTTGCCGCTTACCAGCCATCATCACCCCTTGGGTATGGGTCCCATCTACGGACGCGAACGGAAACTAAGCATACACTCAGTTATTTGCCGGAAACCAGATCCCCATCCCAGGCGCACCGGCGGCTAGCCTCCTTGGCGTGAGTCCCGCCATACCCACCGAGCCGGGCGGATACGTTCTAAGGGTCTCGGCGCGGGCGCGCCGGGCACGAATAACCGTCGACGCGCACGGGCGCGTAAGTGTCGTTGTCCCCCTGGGGTTCGATCCGGCTCTCGCCGCCCGCATGGTCGCGGAGAGGGAGGATTGGATCCGCTCCGCCAGGCAGCGCATGGCCGAGCGCTACCCCGGTGCGGGTCAGACCGGTCTGCCCCGCACCCTCCATCTCCCCGCCACGGGCGAGAGCTTCCATCTGCAGCCCGGCTCGGCCGTGCGCGGTCCAGTGGTCCGGATCCAAGGCGAGGGGCTGATCCTGGTGCGCAGCGAGGGCGCCGGCTCGGAGGCCGCCAAGCGGGCCCTGCTCACCTGGCTGGCAGGACATCTCCGGCCTTGGGCGGAGAGCCGTCTGCGGGCCATGGGCGAGCCGCACCGCCTGACCCCGTCCAGGGTGGCCCTTCGCTCCCAGCGCACCCGCTGGGGAAGCTGCTCGGCCAAGGGCGTGATCAGCGTCAACGTGCGCACCGCCTTTCTGGAGCCGCACCTGGCCGACTACGTCCTTGCACACGAGCTGGCACACCTGGCGGAGATGAACCACGCGCCCGGGTTCTGGAAACGCCTCGAGGAGATCATGCCCGGGGCGGCCCGGCTCGACCGGGAACTCTCCCAAGCCGGCCGCTCCCTGCCCGGATGGTTGCTTTAGACCTCCGTGGCCTGGTCCGCCCTCTCAAGAGTGCCGGGAATGGCTAAGGTCGAGTACGTGAGCAACCGGCCAATCGAGAGCTATGGAATCATCGGGGATCTACACACCGCGGCGCTGGTGAACCGCGAAGGCTCCATTGACTGGCTCTGCCTCCCCCGTTTCGACTCCGGCGCCTGTTTCGCCGCCCTGGTGGGCCACAATGACCACGGCCACTGGCAGATCCACCCGGCCGGCGAGGTTCTGGACTCTCACCACCGCTACCTGGAACGCAGCCTGGTGCTGACCACCTACTTCGAAACCGCCACAGGCGTGGTGCGCTTGATCGACTTCATGCCCCCCCGCAACTCCCACCCCACCGTCCACCGCATCGTGGAAGGCGTCAAAGGCCAAGTGGAGATGGAGATGGTGATGAAGGTGCGCTTCGACTACGGCAGGAGCGTGCCCTGGGTACGTCGCAACGGGGACCAGCTCATCATGGTGCTCGGACCAAATTCCCTCCTCGTCGGCTCGACCATGAAACTGACCGGCAAGGATTTCAGCACCCGCGCGAGCTTCACCGTCGCTGAGGGTGAGCGCCATTCGGTGAGCATGGTCTACTACGACTCCACCAGCCCGCTTCCCCGCCTGCACGACCCCTCGGAGGCTCTCGAGGCCTGCCTCTCGTTCTGGCACGGCTACATGCGCCATTGCACCGAGAATTGCGCCGAGTACCAGGAGGTGGTGGAGCGTTCCATCATCACCCTGAAGGCCCTCACCTACGGCCCCACAGGCGGGATCGTCGCTGCCCCCACCACCTCTCTACCCGAGGAGATAGGCGGGGTCCGCAACTGGGACTACCGCTACTGCTGGCTGCGCGACGCGGCCTTCACCCTGGACGCGCTGCTGGTGGACGGCTTCGAGCGCGAGGCATCCGCTTGGATCAAGTGGCTGCTGCGCGCCGCCTCCGGCGACCCCACCCAGCTGCAGATCATGTACGGCATCGGGGGTGAGCGCCTGATCCCCGAGTACACCCTCAATTGGCTGCCCGGATACCTCGGCTCCGCCCCAGTGCGAGTGGGCAACGCCGCCTCCGAGCAGTTCCAGCTCGACGTCTACGGCGAGCTGATGGACGCCTTCTACCGCTTCCAGACCTCCGGGGTCGAGCCCCTGGAGGAGTTCTGGCCCCTTCTCACCGCGGTGATCGAGTACGTCGAGGGCCGCTGGAACGAGCCGGACGAAGGCATATGGGAGGTTCGTGGCCCGAGGCGCCACTTCACCTACTCCAAGGTTATGGCCTGGGTGGTCTTCGATCGGGCGGTCAAGCTGATCCAGAACTATGGCGCGCCCGGGCCCCTCGAGCGCTGGACCAAGGTGCGCGAGGAGATCCGGGAATCGGTGCTGGCCAAGGGATTCCACCAAGGGGTGGGCACCTTCGTGCAGGACTACGACTCGGACCGCCTGGACGCCTCGCTCCTGCGCCTGCCGCTGGTCGGCTTCATCGACGCCAAGGATCCGCGCATGGTGGCCACGGTCGAGGCCATAGACCAGCGCCTCTCCTCCCGCGGTCTGGTGAAGCGTTACGAAACCACCGACGCAGACACCGACGGCCTGCCCGGCCAGGAAGGCGTCTTCCTGGCCTGCAGCTTCTGGCTGGTGGACAACCTCGTGTCCCAGGGCCGCTTCCAGGAGGCCAAGAGCCGCTTCGACGGCCTGCTCTCCCTCGGCAACGAGCTCGGGCTCTTCTCCGAGGAGTACGATCCCGAGACCCACCGCATGCTCGGTAACTTCCCTCAGGCTCTCACCCATGTAGGCCTGATCAACACCGCGCGCTTCCTGGTCGAAAACGCACCTGCCGAGCTCTTTCCCCGGGGGCGCAAGCCGGCACGTCGCTTGGGCAGGAGAGCCAAGGCCCCCTCCGCCTGAACCGTCGGCCGGGTCCGGCTTTGTCACTACTGCCGGAACTTCAAGTCCGTGCCCTACGCAGCCGACAACTATCCCAAGACCGGCTCCGGGCGATATTTCGCCTGCCCCACGAGGGTTGGAGCCGGCGAAGATCGAGAGAGAGGCAGGTCAGGTGGAAAGGAGCGCCAAACAGGCCCTGGAACGCCTGCGCGGAGTGCTCGGCGTGGCGCGCTCCATATCCGACAGCCACGACGAGGGCGAGCTTCTCGACCTGATCTCCACCAGCGTCTGTGAGCACCTGGGCTTCGGAAGGTGCATAATCTACATCCTCGAGCCCGACTCCAACTTCCGCGCCCGCGCCGGCGCCAACCTTCCCGGCGCGGCCCCGGTGGAGCTGCCGGCCGGGTACAAGATCCCCCTTGCCGCGTATCAGCGTGTCGAATCGGGCTGCGAGCGAATCGGCGGGGTCGTCTACTTGGACGGGCGCAGCCCGCTACTCTCCGACCCCGAGGTGGCGCCTCACTTCATCTCCACCCCGGCCAGCGCCGGAGGCGCAGGAGAGTGGCACCCGGCCTCCCTGCTCTTCGCACCACTGCTCGGCGATGGCGGCACCCTGATCGGGCTGCTCAACCCGGACGACCCACTCGACGGCAAGCTTCCCGATCCCGATTCCGCCTTGGTTCTCGAGAGCTTCGCCAGCCTGAGTTCGATCGCGCTCAAACTGGTGCGGGCCAACAGCGAGGCGGCGGCCAGGGTGCGCATACTGGAGGCACAGCGCCAGCAGGTGGCACGGCTCTTCGAGGCCAGCACCACCCTGCAGCGCGAGATCCAGCTGGATGCCATGCTCTCGGAGATGGTGCGCACCATGGCCGAGGCGGGTGGCTTCTCGCGAGTGGGCCTCATGCTGCTCGAGCCCGGCTCAAGCCGGCTGAGGGTGCGCGCCACCTACGGAATCTCCTCCGAGCAGGTGCGCCACCTGCTCGACAACGAGCTGGACCTCGAGGACTTCGCGCCGATGATGCGCCCCGAGGCACGCATCAGCCGCTCCTACCTGCTCGATCACACCCGCTTCCCCATCCCCGATGAGCTGTTGGCGGCTCTCAGCGTACCCGATGCCCGCCCGGACTGGAAGCCGGGAATGTGGCACCCGCTCGACTCCCTGACCATACCCCTCTACGACGAGGAAAGCGCCCTTATCGGGCTGATCTCCATCGACGAGCCGGTCAACGGCCTCTTTCCCGAGCCATACCACGTGGAGGCGCTGGAATACTTCGCCGACCAGTGCGCCACCGCGGTCTCGCAGGTGACGCGCTTCCGGCGGCTCGAGAGCCTGGCCCACACCGACGGCCTGACCCGCCTGCCCAACCGGGCCACCTTCATGTCACGCATGCTCCGCAGCCTGGCCGAGTGCATAAAGCGAGAGGCACCCGCTGCGCTGCTCTTCGTCGATCTCGATCACTTCAAGGAAATCAACGACTCCTACGGCCACCTCAACGGCGACCTGGTCCTGCGCGCGGTGGGACGGCGCCTGCGCAACAGCCTGCGCACCGCGGATCTTATCGGCCGCTACGGGGGCGAGGAGTTCGTTGTCTTTCTACCCGAGACCCCACTCCCCAATGCGCTGGCCGCGGCGGAGAAGCTGCGCAAGCGGATCGAGAGCCATACCGCGGGCCTGGCGGAAGACGGCCACTTGAAAGCGACCATCTCCATCGGGGTCGCGACAACGGCCGACCTCGACCCCTCCGTACTTGCCAATCCGGAACATGCCGGAAAACGGCTGATGGCACTGGCGGACTCGGCGCTCTATCAGGCCAAGGCCGGGGGGCGCAACCGGGTCAGCCACGACTTCAGCCTGAACGGATCACACCAGTACCGCTTCACCACACCAAGCGGCGGCGCGCGACTCCGCCATCTGGCCTGAACCTCAGAAGATCCAGCTCCTCCGGGCGCCGCTTCCGTTGCCCGAGATGAACCACTCGGTGGTAAAGGCCGCCGCGAAGGCCTCCTCCGGCAAGCGCAGGGCAAACCCGGTGCTTCCGATCTGGCTGGCGTGCGCGCGTAGCGAGTCCAGCTTCTTTCCCAGATAGGGACTCACGTCGACGGTGGTGTCGATCTCCGATTCCGGGGTGCCGAAGGGGCCGCCCTCGAATTCGGCCCGCATCTCCCCAGGGACCAACTCCGGATACTCCCTGGAGGCAGCCTCGATAAGGGCGAGCATGTGGTCACGGTTCAGGGTCGCCTGGAACACCTCTCCCACTCCCGCCATGTTCGCCGCCGCAAGGCCCACCCTGTGGACCATGATATGGTCGGGATGGCCATAGCCACCGTTCGAGTCGTAGACCGTGATGGCGTCGGCGTTCTCCTCGTCCAGAATCGTAGCCAGCCGGCGCGCGGCCTCGCTCAACTCTGCGCGGGCGAAGCAACGCGGATCCTGGTTTGCCTCGGTACCGGCCATTCCCGAATCGCGGTAGGCCAGATGCACCACGCGGGCAATGCCGAGGATTTCCGCCGAGCGGGCCAGCTCCTCGCGCCGGACGACGGCCAGCTCCTCCGGACCGGAGACGAATCCCTCGGGATACTCCCCCATCTCTCCAGCGGTGGCCACCACCAGTACAACCCGATCCCCTTCGGCGGCGGCACGGGCGATGGTGCCCCCGGTGACCATGCACTCGTCGTCGGGGTGGGCATGGAAGGTGACAAGAGTGGACACGGGATCCTCCTGGTAGGCAAGCTTGAGTGGAGCAGGGCAACCGGCCTTGGCCCCGCCCCACGCATGCAAAGGCTATTAGAATGCCACGGATAAGCAGGTGATTATGACTGGCGTTTCGCCCGGGCGGCACCGGGCTTTCCGCCGGGACGCGATCGTGGGGCAAGGGGGACTCGGGGAATGTCAGCCGTGCAGAACGAGCTCACGGATCAGGTACGCCTGGAGATGGAGGAACTCGTCTCCAACATGTGCATGGCCCTCAACGACCCCAAGCGGCTGATGGTCATCTGGGCGCTTTCCAACGGCGCGATGAGCGTAGGTGAGATCTCCACCACTCTCGGGCTTCCTCAGGCAAACGTGAGCCAGCACCTGGCAATACTGCGCACGCGGGGACTGGTGGACACCGAGCGCAAGGGGAACAGCATCTTCTACACGCTTCGCTACCCCCGCCTGGTGGAAGCCGTAGACATGCTGCGCGGCGTGCTACGCGAAGAGATCGCGCGGCGAAATGGGCTGCTCGGCTCGGACTGAGGCACATCGAGCCATCCCGCGTCCCCTCGGCGGCCCGGAAATACATCCTGATCGTCAGTAGACATGCTGCGCGGCGTGCTACGCGAAGAGATCGCGCGGCGAAATGGGCTGCTCGGCTCGGACTGAGGCACATCGAGCCATCCCGCGTCCCCTCGGCGGCCCGGAAATACATCCTGATCGTCACCCCGCTCCAACTTCGAAGTTGCCCTGGAGAACTCGGGTCGTCACGTTGGCGGGCATGACTTTCCGGAGGCACCCGCTCCCGAAGGCGGATGCTCCCCTGGGGCCGTGCTGACGGTCAACGTGCCGGGCAGGCCGTCCTGCAAGACCAGCCGGATACAGGCTCCGGACGGGCATCCGGGAAACTTGCATCGGGTGAGTTCGCCCTTGGAAACGACCGCAAACCGCGCCGGTGACACCGGCGTTGCTTCGGTCTCCACCCCTGGCCCGGTGCTCGAATACCTGGCCTGAATCACAGGCGCCGCGACTGGCACCCGAGCGGGGCTGGCAATCCGGCCGCGCAGGGATACCAACTCCTTTGATGAAGGTCGCCACCGCGGCGACCGCGTCGTTGGCGAGCACGTCCGCATCGAGCTCCGGAAACATCGCCGACATGGTGGAGGCGAACGCCCGGCCTTCTGGCGAGTCGGAGTCCGCGTAGCGTCGCGATTGCCGGTTACAGCCGCTTCAGCACCCAGATTCTCCCGCCCTGCTCGTAGGCGCCGTGGCATGGGACGTCGAAGTCGCTCGGCCCTCTTACGCGTTCGCCGGTCAGGATGTCGAAACGACTGCCGTGGGCAGGGCAGGTGACCACGCCGTCCTCGATCTCCCCGCGCCCCAAAGGGGCCCCCTGATGGGGGCAGGTTCCGAGACAGACCAGGCGTCCCTGCTCGCGGAAGAGCGACACCTTGCCCAGACCCGGCACTTCTGTTTCCAGTAGGAAGCCGATCCGTCCCGCCACATCCTGGGCATCGCAGATGGCATAGGACCTCACTCCCCCACCCTCCGTCAGCCGGGAAAGCGCACGCCTGAGCGACGGCCCCAGGGCTCCGCGGCTCGCCACCTCGTCAAAGCCGGCGCGCTCGGCGGCTCGCCACCCATCGGGGTCGGGAGCCGCCATGAAGCCAAGCAGGTAGGCCTCGGGCAGCGCTGCCCGTACCGAGGCAACCAGATCGGCCGGGCCTGAGCCCGAGGCGTCGGCGAGGGCGACGCAGGGCGTATTCAACGGTGGAGGGGTCCGATAAAGTCCGGCCCCTGCCTCTGCGCACACTCGCGTGACGGCGCGCACCACCGCGGCGTCCTCGGCAAGGAGCCACACGACCCCCGCGGCAGGTGCGCGTTCCAATTCAGATGAACATCGATATGTCGGCTTCGGCCGCCATATCGATAAAGGATGCCGCGCCGATCGGGGTCTGCAGGCCGTCGATGAAGTCGTCCTTGGAGAGCCCGTAGAGCTCCATGGTCATCTGACAGGGATGCAGGCGAACCCCCAGGTCCATGGCCATCTCCAGCAGCTCGCTGGGGCTCGCAACCTTGTACTCCTTGGCCAGCATCTTGATCATCTTGGTCCCGGCTCCCCCGAAGTGGATCTTGCCCAGCTTCAGGTGGTCGGTGCCGCCGCGGTCAACCACCGACTCCATCTTCTGCATCCAGTTGTTTCCAGTGGTGCGCACCTCGTTACGCTGCAATACCCGCAGGCCCCAGAAGGTGAAGAAGACGTCCACCTCCAGCCCGGAGGCGGCCGCGGTGGTGGCCAGTATCAGCACCGGCCAAACGCGGTCCAGATCCGAGCTCCAGCAAATCATGGCCATTTTCTTGGCCCCTGAGAAATCCTCCGAATTCTCGCTCATTGTCTTTCCCCCCTGTTTCTCCTTTGCCACACACACTGCGGCAAAGCCTGATGCGAGCCGCCCTGTCAGTCCGCGCAGCGGAAGCAGCGAAGGCCGGTCTCGTCGATAATCCGCCGGTAGTGCTCGAAGGCCTCCCCCGCCTTCACGAGCCCGGCCAACTCCTGGGGCGACTCCATCTCGATCCGGACGAACCAGCCCAGGCCGTAAGGGTCGCGATTGGCGACCGCGATGTCCGCCTCGAAGGCGGGACGGTTGTCAGCCACCAGCACACCGGTGAGCGGGGAGCGCATAGGCCCCACCCATTTGGCACTCTCTATCACACAGAGGGGGCGTCCCCGCACCACCCTGCGCCCGGAATCCTTCCATCCGATCTGGACCAGCCGGCCGGAGCGTGACTGGGAGACATCGGTCATCCCCACCTCAGCCACGCCGTCCCCGAGCTCGCGAACCCATGTGTCGCTGTCGAGGTCGTAGACCACGTCCTCGGGAAATGCGCACCCCGCCCAGACCTCCATCGTCGATCACTCCGTGCAGGAGATCCCCTGGGAGTCGAGGAAGGCCTGATATTGGGCCACCCCATCGCTCCCGGTGACCAGTTCGGCGGCGTCGGCGTCCCAGTTCTCCGGGGCCAGGCGTGCAATCCAGCCCTCCCCATAGGGGTCGCTGTTCAACAGCCCCGGATGGGCCACCAGGGCCGCATTGATGGCGACCACCTGCCCTTCCACCGGGGAGGGAACCGGACCCACCCATTTGCCGCTCTCCACCGTGGCAACGCTCTTGCCGCGCTTGATCGGCTTGCCGGCACCCTTGGCCGTGACCGAGATGATGGTCTTGGCCATGTTCTGCGCCACGTCGGTCAGGCCCACCACCACCTCGTCCCCGTCCGGGCGCGCCCAGACGTGCTTCTCCACCACGTAGTAAAGCTCCTCCGGGATGTTGCACCCGTTCAGTGTCGCCAACTTCACCCTCCTTGGCCGGCTCCCCCCGGCCCCTCAGTGGCGGCCCCGCCTAGGCGGGGCCCTCCTCCCCACCCAGGACGTGCTCTCCCAGGTAATGCCCGAGCAGGATGTCCAGGCCGACGGCGCGGATCTCCTCCCGGTACTCCTCCGCGAAGTCCGCTCCCGCACCACGGCGGATCTGGCGCTGGTGGCTCTCACTGCACGCGGGGCAGCGAACCCGGTAGTACCAGCGCCCGCCTTCGGAGATGATTTCCACCAGCTCGGGATGGGCCGAATCAAAGTGCTCGATCAACTGCCGGGGGCTGCCGGTGAAGCCGTCCGCGTTGCAGGTCGCTTCCTCGATCATGACTCGGGAGCCTCCTCCGGGGCCGAACCCGCCAGAGCCAGCTCACCGCTTGCCTCGGCAAATAGCTCGACGATGTCCACCACCTTCATGCGCCCCTCGTTGCCGGTGGACTTCACGGCGTCGGAGAACATTGCGTAGTCCTTGGGGCAGGCCACAACGAAGTAGCCGACATCCAGCTCTGCGGCCTCACGGATCCTGTTGTGGCTGGGCCGCTCCTCCAACACCGAGTCGTCCATCCAGATCCGCCCACCGCCGGCGCCACAGCAAAAGCTGTTGGTGCGGTTGCGCGGCATCTCCACCAGGTCGCAGCCGGCCGAGGTGATCACACTGCGCGGAGCGTCGAAGACCCGGTTGTAGCGGCCCAGGTAGCAGGGGTCGTGGTAGGTGACCTTCTTGCCCAGGCCGGATAGCGAGACACGGCCCTGCGAGATCAGGGAGGCGAGCAGCTCCGAGTAGTGCATCACCGGCTTGTCCAGGCCATAGGCCGGATACTCGTTGCGCAGCGTATTGAAGCTGTGCGGGTCGGTGGTGAAGATCTTCTGGAAGCTGGCCTTGGAGAAGGCCTCCATGTTCTTCTCCACCAGCATCTCGAAGAGGCCTTCCTCGCCGGCACGGCGGACGTCGTTGCCGGCGTTGCGCTCGTCCTCGTAGAGAATCCCGAAGCTGATTCCGTTGGAGGTGAGCACCCGGGCCAGCATGCGGGAGATCTCCTGCAGACGCTCGTCGAACGAGGCGAAGTCCCCCAGGAACCAGAGGTACTCGACCTCCTCCTTGCGCGCGTCGGGAATGGGCGCCTCGAGGCCCTTGGTCCAACGGGCCCGCATGCGCGAGGACTTGCCAAAGGAGTTGCCCTGGGTGGCGATGTTCTCCAGCGCCGCCTGCAGGGTGGGATCCATCTCTCCCGCGTCCACCAGGCTACGCCGCAAAGAGACGATGGTGGGGACGTGCTCTATGCCCACCGGGCAGATCTCCACGCAGGCCATGCAGGTGGTACAGGACCAGAGGGTGGCCGGCTCGATCACCTCTCCCGCCAGACGCCCTTCCAGGTTCTTGGGCCCGCTCTGATCGGGGCGCTCCTCCCAATCCAGGACCATGGGGATCCCGCGCTTGCGGTCGGCATACTGGCGCAGGTCGAGGATGAGGTCGCGCGGGGAAAGGGGCGCTCCTCCGGTGCGGGCCGGGCAGACCGAGTGACAGCGCCCGCACTTGGTGCAGGCGTCGAAGCCGAGCAACTCCTTGGAGGTGAAGTCGGAGAAGTCCAGATATCCGGCGTGACCAGGGGGAGGCGGGGGGAGCCGGCGGGTGTTACCCGGGTCGCGCACCATCAGGTTGGCGGGAGCCGAGATCATGTGCAGCGCCTTGGAGAAGGGAAGGTAGGCAACGAAGGCCAGCGCCGTCAGGATGTGCACCCACCACAGCCAGAAGTGCGCGGTCACGGCCGTCGAGCCGTGCAGGCCCAGCGCCCCGAAACCCGCCGCGACCAGATATCCCAGCCAGGTCCAGCGCTCGAAGGAAGGAAAGCCCGCCGCGTCGATACGCAGCCCCTGGAGCAGGATTCCGGTGGCCAGGATGAAGATAAGCCCGAAGATGAAGAGGTGATCGCCCGCGGTCATGGCCGCACGGGAATATCCGCTCTTGGGCTTCTGGGCGCGGGTGTAGTCCAGCTCCACCGAGGACTTGGAATCCCGGATCCGGCGCACCGCCAAGAGCACCGCACCCACGATCGCCGCCAGGCCGGCGGTGTCGAAGACCGCGTTGTAGGCGAGGTAGAACCACCCCTTGAAGAAGGAAAGCTCCTTGCCCCCGAAGATCCTGGTGAGGTTGCCGTAGACGTCGTAGTCGAGGCCGACGATGATGGTCGCGGCCAGCAGCCCCAGGAAGCCCCAGAAGAGGAGCAGGTGGGCCCCGCCCACAGCGTGATTGCGTCGGCTGACGGTGCGATTGGCGGCAATATCCACCCCGGTCTGGGTGAGAGGAATAGGCGCCGATACCCCCGGCTTCTCCAATGGCACGCGCGCACGACGGAAGCGGCCCGCATCGAGCGGCCGCCCCGCCATGTACTTCTTCACCCGGAGGCCAAGCCCCACGAAGAACACGACCAGCACCACCAGCGCGAGCAGATAGAAAAAGACCCGCTCAAGATGTGTCGTGCCCCCGAAGATCTTGCGGGTCTCAACCACCGCCAAAAGCATCCGCTACCCCCCGATCAAGTCCAGGATCTCGGGAACCAGGTCGAAGAGATCGGCCGTGGTCCCGTAATGAGCCACCTCGAAGATCGGGGCTGTGGCATCGGTGTTGCAGGCGATGATCAGCTCGGCCTGCCTCATGCCCTCCAGGTGCTCCGGCGCCCCCGAGATGCCGAGCGCCAGGTAGACCTTGGGCTTCACCTTCTTGCCCGACTTGCCTACCTGATGGGCCTTGGGCAGCCAGCCCTGGTCGATGACCGGGCGCGAGGCCGACAAGCCCGCTCCCAGCACCTCGGCCAGTTCCTGGGCCAGCTCGATGTTGGACTGGCCGCCGATTCCCCGGCCCACCGATACCAGCACCTCCTCCGAGGTGATGTCCACCCCGGTCTTCTCCGGCTCGGTCAGGGCCACATGGCGCATGCGCACCTCGGCGCCCTCATGGCCGTGCGCAATGGGATCGGCAACCCCGTCCACCCGCGCCGCCAGGCCGGCAAAGGAGCCGGGGATCGCGGTGACGAAGGCCGGGCCCTCGCCCAGATCGCACTCGGCCATCAGCTTGCCTCCGTAAAGCTGGGCCACGGCCACAAGCGACGAGCCCTCTAGGGAGAGGTCGACCACGTAGGAGGCAAGCATTGCTCCTGACTGGGCCGCCAATGCGCCACAGAGGTCGATCCCCACCGTCCCGGTGGATGCCAGCACCAACCGCGGCTTCAGCTCGGAGAGGAGCGCCGAAACCGCGCTCTCCCAGGCATGGGGGTTGTAGGGCCAGAGATGCTCACCCTCCACCAGGTGCAGGTGGTCCGAGGCGCCCAGGCACTCGTGACCTTCGGAATCCCCCACCACCAGGCAGTGCACCTCGCCACCCAGGGCGGAGGCGATCTCCTTGGCTTTGCCGAGAAGCTCGAAGGTGACATCCGGGTGGCCGCCGACCACCCGCTCGGCTATGACAACGACGTCGTTTTCTGCCATTTCAATCCTCCTAGGAAACGCCGACGCCCTTGGCGCGGATCAGCTCCAGAATGCGCGCCGCCACCTCGGACGGCTTGTCGCCGAGCATCTCGGCGCGCCCCTTGGCCTCGGGGGCGAAGAGCCTGGTAACCCTGGGGGCGCGCGCAGGGGGCGCCTCCACCTCGACCTCCTCGATCCCCCCTGCGGACATGGCCTGGCGGATGCGGGAGATCGGGACATAGCGGGGAGCCTGCCGTGCGGCCTGGATGCCGAGAACCAGCGGCCCGGTGGCATGAGAGGTGAGCGTCACGCCGCCTCCGAGCTCCTGGGTGACCTTGAAGCCCTCCCCGTCTGGCTCGAGCCCGACAACAACTGCCGCGTGCGGCAGGCCCAGGCGGGCGCCGAGCACCCCGGCCAGCTGCCCGTCCAGGTCGTCTGCGGCCTGAACTCCCGTGAGGACCAGGTCGAAGGCCTCATCCTTCAGCCAGCGGGCCAGGATTTCCGCACGAACCGCAGTGGGCATCCAGCCTTCGAAGCCGCAGCTCAGCTTCACGGCGCGATCGGCTCCCTTGGCCAGCGCACCAAAGAGGGTCTGGTCGAAGTCGACGTCGTCGACACCGACCACCACCACCTCCCCACCGTGGGCCTCTTTCAGGCAGAGCGCCTCCTCCAGGGCTGCCTCGTCCCACTCGTTGGAGACGAACTTCACGAACTCCCGGTCGATGTCGGCGCCCGAGGCATCAACCTCGAGCTCCTCCACCAGGTCGGCGATTTGTCGCATCGCCACGACGATCTTCATCGGCCACTTCCTCCTTGCACCATCAGTCCATCCAGATCCAGTTCTCCTCGTATGAGCGCCAGGTCAGGCCCCTCCGGCAGGAAGGGAAAGTCCCTGAAGCTCTCGGTGGGGCGGTAGGAGCCATAGGGGCGCGTGCACCCCGGCTCACCGCTCTCCCCGGGGCAGCCGTCGGTCATGAAGGCGATTCCCTCCTCCACGACGTCCTCCACCGCCTCGCGCGGCGCGTCGATGTTGACAAGCGATCCCTCGGAGTCGAAGTCGAATGCCCTGGGCTGGTACCCCTTCTCCTCGATCAGCCGCTTGGCCAGCTGGATCCGCCTCCACCTCGAAATGGAGGACTTGGGGTGTTGGCCCAGCCTGCTGTCGGGCTCCGGGTTGAAGCAGAAGAGATAGGCGAAGATCTCCCTCTCGCGTAGCCGGAAGAAGAGGTCGATCAACTCGGCGTCGGTCTCTCCCAGGCCCACCACCGTGTGGCAGTTGACCTTCCACGGGCCGAAAATGTCGCGCGAGTCGTTGACCACCGACCAATACTTCTCCCAGGAGAGCCCGGCCCCGCCCGCGGGAACCTCGCTGCGGTGCCTGCGAAAGAGCTCCTCGGTAACCGCGTCGAGCCCGATCCCGATCATGTCGACGCCGATCTCGGCAAAGTGCTCCAGCTTGCGCCGGTTCAGGGTTGGCGGGGCGACCAGGATCGAGAGTGGAGTGGACACCTTGGATCTGATTGCCTCGGTGATGGTGACCGTGTCGCGGTAGGCGAGCGGGCTCGTGACCATGGAGATGCACAGCCGGGTGAGGCTCGATTCCTTCTCGGCCATGCGATCCACCAGCTCTTCCGTGCGGAAGAGCGGCCACTCCACCCGGATGAAGGACTTGTCCTCGTAGTCGCCGGGCCGGGTGCGCGCCAGGCCGCAGTATGAGCAGTCGCTGCGGCAGCCGTCCTCGTAGTTCAGGAGGAGGTTGATGCCCCCGAAGGCGAAGTCCCTCGAGAAGCGCCCGGAGCGGAACTGCAAGGCTATGGCCGAGGCGGCCGAAATCCGCACCCACTCCGGGGAGACCTGGGCCCCTTCCGTCTTCTCGCCCGATCGCCGCAGCGTGACGGGGCGGGTGGGGTTCTCCAACAAGCTCACAGGATTATCTCCTCCGGTATGTAGCAGGATCCGATGCGCCGGGGGCCTGCGGCCCCGGCCCGGGAGGCGTGCGCGGCGCACAGCGCCTGGGCGATCGCAGCCGGGCCGGCCAGCCGGGCAAGACCCGGGATCGAGGCAAGCCGGCGCTCCAGCGTTCCAGGCTCCAGCACCGACCAGCGCAGCGCCTCCTCCAATGAGCGCAGCTCGGGGGTCACCTCGTTGAAATCCCCGGCCAGCACCGCGGACTTGATCACGTCCCCCTGCGTGGCGGCAATGACCCGCAGCATCCCGAGCGAACTGCGCAGCTCCACCGACAGCTCCCCGGCCGCGGCTGCGCCTTGTGCGAAGAGCCAGGCCTCGGTGGCATAGCGCTCCTCGGCAAGTATCGCGGCCCGGCGCTCCAGGCATTCACGCCCCTCGCCCTCGGCCACCTCAAGGCCGAGCATGGTGGAGAACGAAGCGGCCAGCGCCTGCTCGAGCGCGTCACGGCCGGCGCCGAGAGCGCACAGGGTGATGATCCTCTCTTCCACCGCGCGGCTGCCGTGCGCCGCCAACTTGGCCAGTGGAATGCGAAGCAGGGAGAGAAGCAGGTCGGTGTCAAGATCGACCAGGACGCTGGCGTGAAAGAGGAGGCCGTCACCGCTCTGGCAGAAACCCACCCCGGCGATCTTCCTCCCGTCCACCTCGATGTCGTTCTTCCCCCGCAACTCGGCCCGGACGCCAAGCTCCCCGAGCGCTGCGATCACGCCTCCGGCGAAGCGGGCCATGCCCTCTCTAGGGGAGGCAAAGGTGGCAACGGGGACCGCAAGCGCCACGCCAAGCTGCTCACGGCCCATGAGAATCGCCCCGCCGCCGGTCGGTCTGCGATTGACCGAAACGCCCAGGGCCAGAGCCATGTCCAGGTCGACCTCGTCCTCCAGGCGCTGGTAGCGCCCGACCAGAACAGCATGATCGGCGTAGTCGTACAGACGCAGATGTGCGGAGGGAAGCTCGGGGAGGCCGGCCAGCTGGGCCATGGCCTCGTCAAAGGCCAGGCCCCAAGCGGCCTCGACGCCCTCGTCGCGATGCAGGGCGAGAACTTCGCTCATACCGCCACCTCGGTCAGACCGTCGGCGATGCTCCCGGCCCAACTCATCGAGCAGCACCACTCGTACAGCTTGGGGGTGAGACCGCGCGAGGCGGCATAGGCAATCGCCCCCTCGGAGGGATAGGCCATACCGTTCAGGCCCAGGTCCACCGCGGCCGCATCGATCTCGGACTTCACGCCCCCCATGGGGCGCGCGCAGCCCAGGTTGATGCGGGTGGTGGGCATGGCGATACGGGCCTCGGCGAAGAAGCCGGATATCTCCCCCACCGAGGGCGGCTGCACGTTTTCCATTGGCGTGGAGACCAGAGGGGTGAGCACCACCAGGATCAAGGTGGAAACCGGGTAGCGGCTGATCATCTCCAGCGCGGCGTGCTCGCCCAGGAAGCGGCCGTAGTGCAGCCCCAGGATGATATGGGGAATGATTCGCAGGCCGGCACCGGTAAGCAACGAGAGCGAGGCATCGAAGTCGGCGGCGGTTAGGTCCAGGTGATAGACGTCGCGGATGGTCTCGTCCGCTCCGATGATGTCGAGCATCACCCCGTCGACGCCGGAGTGCGCCAGCGCCTCGGCCAGGCGTGGCGAGACCACCCCGGAATGCGCGATCACCGTCATGCCCAGCTCCTCCTTGATGCGGGGCACGTGGCGGAGGTGGCGCTCCAGCGGCACCCCACCGTTCTTGGTGGAGCCACCCGAGATCAGCAGCCCCTGGCTGCCACCCGCCTTCAGCCGGGCGGCCACATCGAAGAGCGTCTCTCCGAGGGGAACCGAGAGCATCCCCTGCAGGACCTTGGTCTGGCAGTGGTCGCAGGAAAGCGCGCAGGCCGAGCCGGTCACCGAAACGGGCAGGAAGCGCCTGGGATTGAGGGGCTTCCACTCACTGGTCTGCCAGCTCTTGAGTCCCGGGGCGTAGAACTCGAAGGTCTCGTCGAAGTTCGCCGAGCGGATCTCCGCGGGAGAGAGCGCGATCATCGCGCCAGGACTCCTTGGGCACGATAGGCCTGCAGGCGTCGGGCAAAGGACTCGTTCAGTGCGTCCCCCGTCACCAGCTCCTCCAGCTCGGAAGGGTCGCTCATGCGGATGGCCAGCAGCCAGGCGGCGTAAGGGTCGGCGTAGATCCGCGCCAGGTTGCCGACGACCTCCTGGTTGACCGCCTCGACAACCCCGCTGACCGGGGCGGTGACCGGACCGACGAACTTCTCCGCCTCCAGCGAACCCGCCGCCTGGCCACGGGTCACCTCGCGACCTGGCTCAGCCAAAACCAGTGCGGCCAGGGTTCCGTTGATCTCCAGCCCCAGCGGGTCGTAGCCGACCCGGGCCAACCCGTCCTCGACGGATAGCCACATGTCGGCCTTGGCGTCGTAGTAGAGATCGCCGCGCAACTCGTAGCCTTCGACGTTCAGGCGCTTCATGCCCGCACCCCCTCGCTTTCCATCACCCCAGCGCGCGAAATGGCGCGCAGCTCCGACTCATCCAGCCAGCCGGCGCCAGCCAGCGCGGCGAGAGCCGCACGTACCTCTTCGCCCTCCAGCGCGGGCGGGCACTCCTCCCCGAGGCGTTCCAAGCCTGTCAGGCGCCCCCACTCCGCGGTCGCGAAGAATCCCGGCCCCGAGGTGGTCCTAAAAATTGCGTGCACCCCGGAGCGGATCTTCACCACCCGCAGTGCCCCGGGCGCCGGAGGAGGAAACTCCCCTTCCCTGGTCCAGGCGGGATCGGAGAGCTGGTTGTCCCAGGCCCGGATGAGCTGCTGCTCGCGGCTGTCGAGCTCCCCCGCCTCCGCCTCCATCCCCAGAGCCTCGGCCAGGGCCACCGGGGCCGCGGCCACGAAGGCTGAGGCGTCCAGGTCGTGGGGGAAAGAGCCGACCCAACGGCGCATCAGCGCCTCGAGCCGCTCGGTGACCCTGGCCGAACCTGTCCAGCAGATGCCGGCGGCCCGCGTGTAATTGAAGGCGGTGATCAGGTTCCCTACCACCGCCACCCCGTCACCTATCTCGCCGGCGCCATGGCCGCAGACCTTGGCGCCGGAAGCGGATAGCTCCCCCGAGCCGTCCAACGAGGCGTCTATGCCGGCGGCGGCAAAGGCCGGCGCGAGCGGTCCGAGCAGGCCGGAGATGGCCTCTCCACGCGAAGCCGGAAGGGATCGCCTGGGCATGCTTACCTGGAAGAAGAGCTGGCGGGCATCGAGGTAAACCGGCCCGCCTCCCACCCGGCGGCGGATCACCGACAACCCGGCGGAGCGGCAGTAGTCAAGATCGACCTCCGCTATGGAGCGCTGCATGCCGATCCCCACGTAGGGTGCGGCCGGGCGCATGAACGAGAGCGTCGCGCGCCCGGTCTCCCCGGCGGCCTCGGCCAACGCATGCCAGATGCTCTGGCTGCGCAGAGGGCTGACCGGCCCGAAGTCGAGAACACGCAGCTTATCCGGCATCTAGACCCCTGAACCCAGGGTGGCAAGACCGCCGGTGGCATAGTCCAGCATCTCGGCGATATCCATCACGGCCAGGTGTGAATTACCGGTCGACTTGGCGGCGTCCTCGAAGCGGGAGACCTCATAAGGACAGCACACCGCCAGGATCTCCGCCCCGGTCTCGGCGGCCTCGCGCACACGGCGTTCGGAGAGGCGCTCAGAGAGGTGATTGGAGTTGAAGCCGTCCAGCCACATGCCTCCTCCTCCACCTCCACAGCAGTAGGAGTTCCCCTTGCAGCGCCCCATCTCCACGAATTCCACGCCGGGGATGGCTTCGATCAGCTTGCGGGGCGCGTCGTACTCGCCGTTGTGGCGGCCCAGATAGCAGGGATCGTGGAAGGTGACCTTCTTGTCCAGGGAGTTGACGAGTGGGAGCTTGTCCACCAGGTCGGCAAGCAGCTGGGTGTAGTGGAGGACCGGGTACTCGTGCCCGTACTTTGGATACTCCTTGCGAAGCGCGTTGTAGCCGTGGGGGTCGGGCGTGACGATCCGGTTGAAGCTGTACTTGGAGAGCGTGCCCACCACGTCCTCCATCAACGCCTCGAACAGGCCCTTCTCACCGGCCAGGCGCTGGGAATCGCCAATGGTCTTCTCCTCCGCCCCGAGGATGGCGAAATCCACGCCGGCCAGGGTGAGCAGGCGCGAGAAGGCCTGGGCGGCCTGCTGGCCACGTGGGTGGTAGCTCCAGTAGTCCTCCACGTAGAACAGGACGTCGACCTCGCGGGGGTCACTCGCCAGAACCGGCACCTCGACGCCCGCGCCCTTGGTCCAGGCGTGCCGGCGGCGCGGGTTCTCCCCCATGGCGTTGCCGTAGCGGAATGTCTTCTCGAAGACCTGGGAAAGCTCGTCGGGGACGCTGCCGGAGTCGATGGCCTTCTCGCGCACCGCGGGCATGATCTCGATCATGTTCACCCCCTTGGGGCAGACCCTCAGGCAGTTGGCACAGGTCGTGCACTTCCAGAGCTCGTCGGAGGTGAACAGGTCCAGCCCGGTCTGCACCTTGCGGTGGATCTTGCGCGGCCCATACTCCGAAACCAGGTCCACCGGGCAGACCGGCACGCACTTGCCACAGCCGTAGCAGTACTCCAGGCTCTCGCCTCCGGAAAGGGCGGCGATACGACCCAGTCCCTCGTAGCTGTAATCGGTGAGCACGCGGGACTCGAACATCCGGTTCCAGCTGCCCGAGACGTCCCACTCCCGCCCCGATGCGGGGGAGATCACCGTTGCCTCGGCCAACTCCACCACCACCGGCGCCTGCTTTTTGCCTCCGACCGGCATCTTCGCTAGCTCCTCTCAGCGTTCCGCAGCCCGAGCAGCTTTCGCATCAGCTGGCCGAGCGGCGGCAGAATCTTGTTGAACTCCTTGGTCATGCGCATGGCGAGGACCGTGCCCATGTAGACGCCGTATACTCCGGCCAGCAAGACGTCCAGCTCGAAGACGAGCGGGCCGTCCCCCAGCATTCCCGCGGCCCGCGCGGCATGCGCCACGTAGCCCGAGGCGAAGGAAAGCCGCCCGTAGGAGTCAGGGGCGTCCGTGCCGAAGAGGTCGTACTCCTCCTCCAGCAGGAGCTTGAGCGCTCCCGTTTCGGTCTCCGGGTTCCAAACCCACGCGCTGGCCAGGCAGACCAACTCCGGCTCCAGGAAGTGCATGAGCTCCCAGGCCAGGTCGCTTAGGCCTTGACCGGCTCCGGCAAGCGCATCCGCGAAAGCTGCAGCACGCAGGCCCGGGTTGACCGAGACATCGGCCAAGGCGGCAAGCGCGGCGGCAAGCTCGGACTCCGGGACAGTGGCGGATATGTCCCGCAGACGGCGTCGGGTGGCAAAAGTCTCGCCCAGGAGCTCATTCCCCGCGCCGGCATCGCCTGCGGCCAGGCGGGCGAAAGCGCCCTGCACCCTGGCCGACTTGGCCGCCAGATCGGCGACCATCGCCTCCCACTCGCCCGGTTCCAGCTTCTCGGCAACCGCGGCATGGAACTCCGCCGCCGCCTCGAGATCAGCGGGCTGGCTGCGCACGGCAAAACCCGCGATGGCCATCAGCGCAGGGCCCCTCGAGCCGAAAGCGCCACCGCCGCCGCCCGTGCTCCGGCGAAGCCGCCACTGGAGGAGCAGTCCTCCAGGTCGGCCGGGCCGAGTGATGCGCCGGCGGCGAATATTCCCGCGCGCGAAGTCGCGACCGTGTCGAGTGGTCCCTTGGGCGCCTCAATGAATCCGAAGCGGTTCTGCTCGATCCCGAGCACCTCGGCCATCTTGCGTGTGCCCGGGCTCGGCTCCATGCCGACCGAGAGCACCACCAGGTCCATGGGAACCTCCATCGGCCTTCCCATGGTGGTGTCCTCGCCGCGCACCAGCAGTCTCCCGTCCTTGGGCAGCACCTCGGTGATGATCCCCTTGATGTACTGGACATGGTGCTTCTCCTGGGCCGGCCAGTAGATCTGGGTCTCCCAGTACCCGTACATGCGCATGTCGATGTAGAAGATGAATACCTCGACGCCTGGTACGGCCAGGCGCACCTCGGTGGCCTCCTTGGAGGCGACTCCGCAGCAGACTTTGGAACAGTACTCATTGCCGATCTGGCGGTCGCGTGAGCCGACGCACTGGATGAAGCAGACACGCTTGGGCTCCTCGCCGTTGGAGGGTCGCGTCACCCGGCCCTCCTTCAGCATCGCCTCCAGGTCCTGCAGCGCGATGACGTCGTCGAACTCGTAGTAGCCATAGAGCTGGGTCTCGCGGCCCGGGTCGAAATGCTGGAAGCCGGTGGCGACCACCACGGAGGCGACCTCGATGCTCTCCGCGCCGCCCGGCCCATCCAGCGCCAGGGTGAAGTCCCCCGGCTCGCCGGTACAGCCGGTGACGGTGGTGTTGAGGCGCACCGACACTGCGGGATAGGCGAGAGTGCCGGCGATGACCTCGCCCATCGCCTCCTCGGCGCTACGCAGGTACGGGGTTATCGAGGCGTAGTTCTCCTCGATCGGTCTCCCGCCCAAGAAGCCAAGCTTCTCGATGATCACCACGTCCGCGCCGACCGAGGCCGCGGAGGCCGCCGCCGCCAACCCGGCCGGGCCGCCGCCGATCACCGCCACAGTAGAGCTAGCCAATTTCGCTCCCTATTCCTTTCTTCGTTCTTGCCACCAAGCTCTACGCGCTATACGCCCGTATCGGCCCAGGTCAGGTACTGCTGCTCGCCCGACTCCAGGCGCTTCAAGTCCTCCTGGAACTCCGCCCAGGCCTTCTCGTGGTCGATGCCCATCTTCTCGAGCAGCGGACGGAAGTCGGTGGAGTGCCAGTGCAGCTGGCACACCTTGAAGGGATGGGCTCCCATGGAGAGCGCGGCGAACTGCGCCTCGGACATGACCGGGACGCCCACGTTGCGGTCGTGAGCGCGAGTGGCGAACTGGCTCTTGTCCAGGGCGGTGACACAGCCGGTGTCGTGGGTGAGAACCACGTCGGGATTGGCCTCCTCCCGCATCACTTCGATCTTGCGCAGGGTGGCGAAGGAGCGCGTGAAGTCGCGCTGCACCAGGATGTGGCGGAAGCCGAAGCCGCAGCAATCGAAGAAGGTGGAATAGGTCTTGAGCTCGGCCCCGAGCGCCTGCACCAGGCCGGAGACCGCCGCCGTACGCTGGCCGTGCCAGACGTCGGGGTCATAGATGGCGTCACCTTCGACCAGCTTGTAATAGTGGCAGGCGGGATGGACCGTGACCGCCACCTTGGAGAGGTCGAGAATCGAGTTGGCCGCGATCTCGTCCCGCATCGCGTAGAGCCATTCCGAGTAGTGGACGATCTCTTCGGGGATCACCATCTCCTTGCCCAGTTTGCCCAGCACCTTGCGCACCTGGGCGCGCAGCTCGGGCTGGTGCAGGAGCTCGTTGCGCACCTCCTTGTAGTGCCCGTAGGAGGTGCCGCAGTGGATGAGCGGGAAGTACCCGGTCTCATACGCCGCCGCGAAGTTGCGCAACGCCACGGCCGCCTGGGCCGCCTGGTTGGAGGTGGCGCTGGCGTAGTAGTTCCACGCGGTGCAGGAGGTCTGGTCGCGCGGATCGTTGTAGTCGTAGCCGAGCTTGCGCATGATCCAGAAGATGGAGGTCGAATAGCCGGGAATGTGGCCGCACTGCCCACAGGACTTGTGGTGCCAGAGGTGCCCCCGCTGGATCTTCTTGGGGATGCCGTACTTGGTCGGCACGTTCACGTAGTCGTCCGAGACGCGTTGGACGATCAGCTCGCCCGCCGCCTCGAGCGCGAAAAGCTCCTCGTGGAAGTCGGCGCTGCGCCTGTCGGGCTCGCGCTCGAAGCTGCTCTTCTTGGACAGTATGACGGCAACCGCATCGCTCATAGCTCGATTCCCTCCTCTTCCAGCCGCTCCTCCATGATCTCCTCGAGGATCATGTGGATGCCGGCGTCGACTTCGCGGATCATTTCCAGCGCCCCGGTCTCCAGCCAGATGACGTAGAGCTCAAGGATGGTGGAGTCCGCCACCTCCCAGCCGGTGGTGGTGGTGTGATGGGTCTCGGGCGGAAGTGCCCGGCGCCAGAGGGCCAGGTTCTCCGAGACGTCCTTGACCTCGGGCCCCCAGTCGGGAAACGCATCCGGCTGCAGCATGTCGGGCGAGACCTGGGTCCCGGTGGACATGATCTTGTAGATGATGCGGGAGTACCCCTCCAGCGCGCTCTTGGCGGAGTGCAGGCCCTCTTTTACCGCCACCTCACGCATCACGGTGATTACGCCTCCCGGGTTGTTGCCACGCGGACAGCGCAGGCAGGAGAAGCACTGGGAGCACTCCCAGATGTCCTCCTCCATCTGCTGGAACATCAGCTCGATATCGAGGCGGGCGGCGGCCTGGGCTATGCGCCTGGGAGAGAAGTCATAGAAGCGCGCCGAGGGGCAGGCCGCCACGCAGATGCCGCACTCATAGCAGCCGTACAGGTAGTGGGGGAAGCGTGGATCCGCCACGACCTTGTCGATAAGGCGCTTCTTCTCGTCGAAGGGGACCTCCGCAAATCCTGCCGGATCGGCGAGCTTGAGATAGGGGTGCGCAGTCACGTTGGCCATGGCTAGAAGGAGATCACCGCATCGGCCGACATGGCGAGGTCGTTGAATGCCGCGCCGCCGATCATCTCGACGTCGTCGATGAGGTCTTCAATGGCCAGATCGTTCAAATCCAGGCTGGGCTGGCAGACGAAGAGGCGGACGCCGAGGTCGGTGGCCTGCTTGATGAAATAGGAGAGTCGCTGTCCGCGATCGCCCTTGGGCCCGATCTTGTCGACCACCTCCTTCTGCAGGAGGGTGGGGCCGTACATGGTGAAGTAGATCCCCACCTCGACCTCCATCGCCGCCGCAGAGGCGGCGAGGAAGAAAGGTGTCGCGGATCGGCCGGGGTCGTTCACCCCGTGGGTTTGCACGTAAAGAATACGGCCTTCGCCGTCGTCATTGCTCCACACGATGAATCCCCCCAGATGTTGCGTGTGTTTGTACTATTGATTTGGCGCGAAACACCCCGTCCGGGGCGAGTCGGCTCGGCTACTTGGCGCGCCGGAGAAGAACGTGGAAGACGTCGCCCACCCGCTCGATCTTTACGAGCTCATTCCCGGTCCGGTTGGTCCAGGCACGCATGTCGGGCTCGACACCGGGGTCGGTGGCAAGAAGCTCCAAGGTCTCCCCGACCTCGAGCTTCTTGAACTCCTGCGCGGTCTTTACAACTGGAAGCGGGCACTGAAGCCCTTGGCAATCGAGAACGCGCGAGGCCAAGACGTCGTCCATATTTTCAATCCCCCCAGATTGAAGTGACCAGCACCCCCCGATGCTCGGTCGATCCGGATATAAAGGCGATTCATCTACTTGCGAATACGTGCATATACCGGATTGGAGAGTATGGTAACAGGACCAAGGGGGCGCGTCAACCGCATAACGGCAAATCGCGTCGCAACCAGGGGAATCCCGCTCTACCGGGCGGGATATGACGGGGGTGAGGTTGGCGTGAGCTGGGCGGTGGTCTTGGGAGGATCGAGCCGGGTCGGCGCCGCCTGCGCGGCGAGACTGGCCGCGGACGGCTATTCCGTGGCCATCCAGTACCTGCGCCACGAGTCCGAGGCGGAGAAGGCCGCCTCGGCAGTCGAACAGGCGGGCACCCGGGCGTGGCTGGTGCGGCACCGCCTGGATCGCGAAGGCGATGCCACCGCCCTTTGCCAGGGCCTGCTCGCCGAAATCGGCGAGGTGGAGGTCTTGGTCGTGGCGTCCGCCGCCGGCGTGATGCGCGAGGCCACGGAGCTGACCGAGCACCATCTCAACTGGACCATGCGCGCCACCGCCATTCCGCTTGCCGCGGCCGCCTGCACACTCGCCCCCCGATCGGCGGTGGCCATCTCCTCCACCGGAGCTTCGCGAGCAGTCCCCGCCTACACAGCGGTGGGAATGGCCAAGGCGGCCATGGAAGCAGCGGTCCGTTATCTCGCCGTCGAGCTCGCACCCACGACCCGGGTGAATGCGATCGAGGCGGGGCTGATGGAGGCGGGCGGGGCGACCCGGCTCCCCGGCTACGACGCGCTATCAGCTGGGGCGGTCACTCACACCCCGGCTCGGCGCCTGGTGCAGCCTCGTGACATTGCGGAGCTGTGCGCGTTTCTGGCCGGGGAGGGCTCGGCCATGCTCACCGGGGCGGTCATACCCTTGGACGGCGGATACCGCCTGCTCTGGTAAGTCCAGGCGCACCTGCCTAGCTCTTGGCCGAGCTGGACTTCTCCTCCGCGAAAAATACCGCCGCGGGAATCGCCTCCTTGCGCCTGCCCTGCAACACCCACATGGCCGCGAGTGCCCCTGCCAGGCCAACCACGAATAGAACGAATGGAATGTTCAGCAAAATCCAGCGCACTGACGGCCTCCTCCGGCAAACTGCTGTCGAAGTGAAAAGTTACCTTTCCCACATTTGGAAACCATGAGTCGAGCCTGAGGATTCCTAAAGACAGGAAAGGGCCGGCCGCATCGGGCCGGCCCCTTGCCTCCGGGTCCGCGTATCGCCTAGGCCGCAGCCCTTGCGGGCTCCCGCTCGCTCGGCTCGGCCTCGGCCACCCGGGGCGCCCTTCCGCGCTCGGAACGCTTGCCGTACTCGAGGCGCATCCCCGCCGAGAGGATTACAAGGATCAGCAGAGTCGCAAAGACACCGAAGGCCAAATTCAAAACCAGCCAGCCCATCGTTCTCCCTATTGGCTTTTCTCTCGCTTGCCTGCTTGTTGGATTCCAACCTACGAACGAGGAGTCAACAGATGGTAAAGCCACCCAGGCGGTTCGGTAATAAGAATTCGGCGCGGCAAAGCTCCGTTTGGAATAAGGAAAGCCGGTCCTTTCGGACCGGCTTTCCCCTTCTTTGCGGCTAGGTCTGCTACGCAGCTACCTTGTCCGCCTCCCTGTCCGTGGCCCTCGTCTCGACCACCTGAGCGGAGGCATTGCCGCGCTCGGAACGCTTGCCGTACTCGAGGCGCATCCCCGCCGAGAGGATTCCAAGGATCAGCAGAGTCGCAAAGACACCGAAGACCAAATTCAAAACCAGCCAGCCCATCGTTCTCCCTTTTAGCTTTTCTCTCGCTTGCCTGCTTGTTGGATTCCAACCTACGAACCAAGAGTTATGGGAAGGTAAAGCCACGCAAGGGCTTCGGTAATGGGCGGCTTTCCCCGCTGTCACCCGCATGCAGAGCCGGCCGCTTCCACCAGCGGCGTTCGGTCCGGACCCACGGGGAAAAGATCGGCCAGCCCCCGGAAAGGGGCCGGCCGATCAGTTCGATGCCTTCGGCCAAGCTTGGCCGGCCGGCTTTGCACTCCGCTATGCGACGCTGGTGATGCCCACCGAGGTGCCGTCCACCACCGGGGCGTTCAGGGTCTTGCCCCCCATGGAGCCGTAGAAGTTGGCATCGCCGAAGCTGAAGACTCCGCCGTCTTTGGCCACCAGCCAGTACCCCTTGCCGTCGGGCGTGGTCGCCATCCCCACCACCGGGGCGTTCAGGGTCTTGCCCCCCATGGAGCCGTAGAAGTTGGCATCGCCGAAGCTGAAGACTCCGCCGTCGGCGGCCACCAGCCAGTAGCCATGGCCGTCGGGAGTGGGCACCATCCCCACCACCGGGGCGTTCAGGGTCTTGCCCCCCATGGAGCCGTAGAAGTTGGCATCGCCGAAGCTGAAGACTCCGCCGTCTTTGGCCACCAGCCAGTACCCCTTGCCGACCGGAGCAGGCTGGGCGGGAGGCACTGCGGGAACGTACGGGGTGGCGGCGATCCCGACCACCGGGGCGTTCAGGTGGGGAAGAGCG